>NZ_FUYT01000011.1:0-192173 GCF_900167995.1 Luteibacter sp. 22Crub2.1 | reverse complement strand
GCTTCATTCCGATCAGGGCTGGCAGTATCGGCAGCCAGCTTACCGGCGGATGTTGGCCGATCGGGCGGTCACGCAGAGCATGTCGCGCAAGGGTAACTGTCTTGATAACGCAGCGATGGAGAGCTTTTTTGGCACGCTGAAGGCCGAATACTTCCATCTCAACCAGTTCGATAGCGTCGAAGAGCTCAAGCGCGGCATCGACGACTACATCCACTATTACAATCACGAACGCATCAAGCTGAAACTAGAAGGCCTGAGTCCGGTGCAATACCGGACCCAGGCCTTGAGTGCCTAGCTCAAACTGTCCAACTTCTTGGGGTCAGTTCACGAAGCGGGGCTTTTCGTCTCACGCAAGAACGGCTTTACGCCTTCTTGCGCGGCGCGGCTGCCTTCTTGGCAGCGGCAGGCTTGGCGGCGGCCGGCTTGGCAACAGCGGCGCCGGTGACGACGTCGACGTGCGGACGGGCTTTGCCATAGCTGGAACGGTAGATCTTGCCGCGACGGGTGCGACGATCGCCCTTGCCCATGGGAAACTCCTTGATTCGAAAAAGTAGAGAGGAACGGCCGGTCATCGTATCAGCGGCCGCGTAAATGGCAAGCGCCAGCCGTTCAGGCGGGCAGTTCAGTGAGTGTGCCGGCCGTCCTGGCCGCAGCCCTCGAGGTCGTCCGGACAATGACCCGGGTCCACCTGGACCGTCGCGTGCCCCACCCGCCAGCGCTCGCTCAGGGTCGTCTTGATGACCGTGAGAATGCGGGCCGGATCGGCGCCGGGCTTGAGTTCGGCGTGCAGCGTGGCCATCCGCGAGCCCGCGGTGACCTGCCAGATGTGCACGTGGTGGATGCTGAGGATGCCCGGATCGAGGCCCTCCAGCCGACTTCTCACGTCCGCCAGATCGACGCCTTCAGGCGTGCCCTCGAGCAGGATGTGGCCGGAACGTCGCACCAGCGACCAGGCGCTGCGCAGGATGAGCAGCGAAACCAGGATCGACAGGACCGGATCGGCCCAGTTCCAGTCGAGCCAGCGCACCGCCAGGGCCGCTAGCACCGCGGCGATGGATCCCAGCAGGTCGCCCAGCACATGCAGGCTGGCGCCGGCGATGTTGACGTCGTCGGGGTCGTGGCCGTGCAGCGTGCGCAGCACCACCACGTTGGCCACCAGTCCCACGGCGGCGACCACGAACATCACGCCGGAGAGGATCGGCGACGGATTGAACAGGCGCATCACCGCCTCGTAGACAATGAACGCGACAAGCGCGAACTGGGTCAGTGCGTTGACGAAGCCCGCCAGCACCTCGATGCGGCCGTAACCATACGTGCGCTGAGCATCCGCCGGACGCGCCGCGAAACGCGCGCCGAGAAACGCCAGCAGCAGGGCGAGCGCGTCGACCAGCATGTGGCCGGCGTCGGCCAGCAGCGCCAGCGAGCCGGAAAGGATGCCGCCACCCGCTTCGACCACCAGCATCAGCGTCGTCAGAACGAAGGCGAACAGCAGCTTCCGTTCGCTGCCGCCGGCGGCATGACTGTGGTCGTGGTCGTGGGTATGCGCGTGACCATGGGAATGGCCGTGGGCGTGTGCGTGATCGTGTGCCATGAACGAAAGGCTAGGTGCTCGGGGCGCGGTTACACAATCACGGGTGCGCGCAGGAGGGGCCGTGGATATGGCCCGCATGCTCGCTGTGGTCGACCCGGAGATTGACGAAGTGCGCGGAAGCGACGAGCAGCCCGCCACAGGTCACGAGCACGCTGTGCACCACGAGCGACCCGCCGTGCAGAAAGGTCACTCCGAGCACGAGCAGGGTCAGGCCGGGTATCGCCAGGGCCAGCGGCAGACGTCGGTGGTGGCGCCGATACCCGGAGATCAGGGCCAGCGAGGCAAGGACGCAGGCGAAGGCGACGAAGCCGGTTTCGAACCGATGATCGGCCAGGAACGACAGGCCGAGCACAGGCAGCAGCGCGATCACGAAGGGCAACGCCGCGCAGTGGATCGCGCAGAGGAACGAGGCCGTGGCGCCGAAGCGGTCGGCCACATGCCACCAGCGTCGGGGCACTTGCTGAGCGTCGGATTCGAGAGGGAGATCGGTCATGGGATGCATAGCGTGACTTCTTGCACGGGTCCAGGCAAGTAATGATACTTTATAACATCTCAAAACACACCACGGAGTTTCACCCCGATGCGCAGAACCCTTCTCGCCCTGACGCTGGCTACCACGTTCGGTAGCGCCCTCCCCGCCATGGCCGAAGACGCTCCCCAGGATGCTTCGGCGCCCGCGAGCGCCAGAGAACCCCAGGGTAAATCGCGCAAGAACGCCGAAAAGCTCGACGCCATCGTCGTCAACGCGGTGCCCCTGGGCCAGAGCGCCGACCAGATCGTGGCTCCCGTGGCCGTACTGGCCGGCTCGGCTCTCGATGACGCCAAGGCCGTGTCGCTCGGCGAGACCGTCTCGGCGATTCCGGGCGTACAAAGCTCGGCACTTGGTACGGCGGTCGGTCGTCCGATCATTCGCGGTCTCGACGGTCCCCGCGTCGCCGTCCTCGAAAATGGACTGTCGTCGCAGGACGTATCCAATGTCAGTCAGGATCATGCGGTGACCCTCGAGCCGTTCCTCGCCGATCAGATCGAAGTGCTGAAGGGCCCCGCCACCCTGCTTTACGGTTCCGGCGCGATCGGTGGCGTCGTGAACGTCGTCGACGGCCGCGTGCCGGAAAAAGCGCCGGAGAACGGTTTCGCCGGCCGCGCCGAAGTGCGCAGCGATTCCGTGTCGGACGGTAAGACCGGCCTGCTCCGCCTCGACGCGGGTAACGACAGGTTCGCCATCCACGTCGACGGCATGCATCGCGACAACGAGGATTACGATATCCCGGGCGGCACCCTCGCCAACAGCGCGGTGAAGACCACGTCCGGCGCGGTGGGCGCGTCGCTGCTCGGATCGTGGGGCTACCTCGGCCTGTCGGTCTCGCGCTTCATGGATCTCTACGGCAGCCCCGCCGAGCCAGGCGATCCGGCGGAGGGCGAAGATCCCGTGCACATCAAGATGGCGCAGACCAATTACAGCCTGAAGGGAGGCTTCATCCAGCCGATCGACGGCATCGCGAAGATCGAGTTCAACCTCGGTCACGGTGCTTACCAGCACGTGGAGTTCGAAGGCGATACGCCGGGCACGACGTTCGCGACGACCAGCAACCAGGGCCGCCTCGTCGTCACGCACGAAGAACTCGCGGGCTGGAACGGTGCCTTCGGCGTGCAGACCCAGCATCGTCAGTTCTCCGCCGTGGGCGAAGAGACCTTCGTACCCGCGACGACGACCAAGGGCGTCGGTGTATTCCTCACCGAGCAGCGCGACTTTGGGCCGGTGAAGGTCGAGCTTGGCGCGCGGCATGACAAGCAGACCGTCCAGCCCGATAGCGGCGCCAGGCGCGACTACAACCCGAACAGTTTTTCCGCAGGCGCCGCGTGGCGTTTTGCTGACCAGTGGCATCTGTCGCTCAACCTCGACCACGCCGAGCGCGCGCCGTCGGAAGAGGAACTCTTCGCCAATGGCCCGCATGAAGCCTCGAACACCTTCGAGATCGGCAGCGACCTCAACAAGGAAAAATCCAACCAGGCCGAATTGGGCCTTCACTTCCACGGTGACGTGGTCGAGGGCAAGGTCGCGGTCTACTACAACAAGTACAAGAACTTCATCTACCTCGCCGACACCGGCGAAGTCGAGGACGACCTGCCGGTCCGCATCTGGTCGCAGAACGACGCGACTTTCCGCGGCGCGGAAGCGGAAGCCACGTTCCACCTTTCGAAGGGGACGTCGGGCAACTGGGATCTGCGCGTGTTCGGCGACACGGTGCGCGCCACGCTGTCCGACGGTGCCGGCAATGTGCCGCGCATTCCCGCCGGTCGCGTGGGCTCCACGCTGAGCTGGACTGCCGACAGCCTGCGCGCCAGCCTCGGCGCCGTGCGTTACATGAAGCAGGACAAGATCGCCGCGTTCGAAACCGACACCGCCGGTTACACGCTGGTCAATGCGCACTTCGCATGGACGTTCGTCAACGACGAACGCAGCCAGTGGGAAGCGTTCGTCGACGGCAACAACCTGACCAACCAGACCGCCCGTCCGGCGACGTCGCTGTTCAAGGATGTGGCACCGATGCCGGGGCGGAATGTGTCGGTGGGGGTGCGGGCGTTCTTCTGACCGACAAAAAGAACATGTAGGAGCGCGCCCTGCGCGCGAAAAGCCTGCGTAGCGATGGTGGGTTGCCGCTTCTTCGCTGCGTCGGCTTTTCGCGCGCAGGCGCGCTCCTACAGCGGTGTCGGGCAGCCGGGCGTTACCGGCAGTTCTTGCAGATGCCGTGCACTTCGAGGGTCTGCGCTTGCGGACGGAACCCCAGGGCTTTGGCCTGGGCCTCGATCAGCTCCGCGACGCGTTCGTCGCAGACTTCCTGCGCGCACTGGCACTTGTCGCAGATCAGAAAAGGTACCTGATGCGATTCCGCCGGATGGTGGCAGGACACGTAAGCGTTGATCGACTCCAGCTTATGGATGAAGCCGTTTTCGAGGAGGAAATCGAGCGCCCGATAGACCGTGGGCGGCGCGGCGTTGCCGTGCTTCTCGCGCAGGCGATCGAGCAGATCGTAGGCTTTTACGGGTTTGCCCGCGCTCGCGACCAGTTCCAGCACCTCACGACGCAGGGGCGTCAGGCGCAGACCGCGCTCCAGCGAGGCGTGTTCGACCGCCGCGACGATGCCGCGGGCATCGTCATGGTGTTCGTGCGTGTGCTTGTGCGCGGCGTGCGTGGTCACATCGAAATCCTCGTATCCCTCATTCTAACATGAGGGCCCGTCAGCGCTTTTTCGACCGGGGCAGCGGGGGCGGACCGCCACGCGGCGGTAAAGGCGGGGGCCGCTTGCGTGGCATGAAAGGCACCACCCAGCCGAACGGCCCCAGCACCAGCGCGGCGACGATGCCGGCGACGAAGCGCCCGCGCCACCAGCCCAGCACGCCGCCGACGACGATGAAAACGATCTGCCAGAGGATCAGCTGCCCCCATGGCATCGCGGCCATGAGGTTCGTGAAGATCGCCAGAAAGGCTCCGGGGTCGTCAGGATCGACGCCCCGCATCGCCTTGGCCAGGATCTCATCCACGAGCGCGGGCGAGCGCCTCGTCGATGCGCGCCAGCGCACCGTCGCGACCGGCCAGGTAGATGGTGTGTTCGATCGACGGCGACACCTGCGTGCCGGTCATCGCCACGCGCAGCGGCGCGGCCACCTTGCCCATCCCCAGTTCGAGGCCCGCGGCCACGCGCTCGACGGCGCCGTGTACGGCTTCCGGCGTCCACTCAGGCAGAGCGGCGAGTTCGGACTTCGCCTTCTCGAGCGCGGCGGGCGCGGTGTCCGTACGCAGGTGTTTCTCGATGGCCTTGTCGTCCCACTCGACGATCGGGCCGTACCAGATCTTCGCGCGCTCGGCCATTTCCTTGAACGTCTGCACGCGGTCGCGCAGGGCCACGACCACGTCGGCGGGGTTCGGGCCAGCCGAGGCGTCGATACCGATCTTGCCGAGGTGCCAGGCCAGTTCCGGCCCGAGCGTCGCCGGGTCATCCGTCTTCAGGTAATGCTGATTGAGCCAGGAGAGCTTGGTCACGTCGAAGCGCGATGCGGCCTTGTTGACGTCCGAGACGTCGAACAGCGTTTTCATGTCCTCGACCGAGAAGATTTCCTGATCGCCATGCGACCAGCCCAGGCGGACGAGATAATTGAGCAGTGCATGCGGCAGGAAACCGTCGTCGCGGTACTGCATGACGCTGACGGCACCGTGACGCTTGGAAAGCTTCTGGCCGTCCGGCCCCAGAATCATCGGCAGGTGCGCGAATTCGGGGACGGGCGCACCCAGCGCCTTGTAGATGTTGATCTGGCGCGGGGTGTTGTTGACGTGGTCGTCGCCGCGGATCACCTCGGTAATACCCATGTCGATGTCATCGACCACAACCGCGAAGTTGTACGTCGGGAAGCCGTCCGAGCGGAAGATCACGAGGTCGTCGAGCTCTTCGTTCGACCACTCGATGCGCCCCTTCACCTTGTCGTCGAACACCACCGAACCCGTGGACGGATTCTTGAAGCGGATGACGCGATTCGGATCGTCACGCAGCGGCTCGTTGCGGTCGCGGTAATAGCCGTTGTAACGCGGCTTCACCCCGGCGGCCATGGCCGCGTTGCGCATCTCCTCGATCTCTTCCTTGGTCTCGTAGGCGTAATACGCCTTGCCCTCGCGCAGCAGCTGGTCGGCCACCTCGCGGTAACGGTCCATGCGCAGCGTCTGATAGTACGGACCTTCGTCATGCGTAAGGCCGAGCCACTGCATGCCGTCGAGGATGGCCTGCACGGCCTCCTGCGTGGAGCGCTCGCGATCGGTGTCCTCGATGCGCAGTACGAATTCGCCACCGCGACGGCGCGACTCCAGCCAGCAGTAGAGCGCGGTACGGGCACCGCCGATATGGAGGTAGCCGGTGGGGCTGGGGGCGAAACGGGTACGGACGGTCATCGTTGAGGTCATCGGACGGACAAGGGCGGGATTTTAACCGATCGGGCCCCAGGGTGGTTTCGAGGTCATCCCCTACAGCGTGCTTGCCTTGATCGCCGGGCCCGTTCCGGTAACGCCAGCGTCATATCACCATCATGCCCGCGACATCCCTGTGCGCGAAGCTTGGACCAAGCTCAGGCCAACAGGGGCACCGCCATGCGAGTCGGCATCGTCACCGAGACCTATGCACCGGACGTCAATGGGGTCTCCCTTACCGTCCAGTCTCTCGCCCGCGGACTCGTCCGCCACGGACACACCGTCGACCTCATTCGCCCGATCCACCCCGACACGCCGGCCATGGCCGATGCGGGCATGGATGTCCTCGCCGTCGAAGGTGCCGCCGTCCCGCGCTATGCCGGCCTTCGCTTCGGCCTGCCCTCCCGCTTTCGCCTGGAGCGCCGCTGGCGGTCGGACCGCCCGGATGCGATCTACGTGGCCACCGAAGGCCCGCTGGGATGGAGCGCGGTAAGCGCCGCCCGCCGCCTCGGCATCCCCGTCGCTACAGGCTTCCACACGCGCTTCGACTTCTACGTCGGCCACTACGGTTTCGGCGCCTTGACCCCGTTCGTACGCAACTACCTCGCCCGGTTCCATCGTCGCGCGCAGACCACCCTGGTGCCCACGGGCCAGCTCGCCGGTGAGCTCAACGACCTCGGTGTCCACGACGTACGCGTGCTTCGCCGCGCTGTCGACCCGCAGCGTTTTCATCCGGAACGCCGTAACGACGACCTGCGCACGTCATGGGGCGCGGGTCCGGATACGCCGGTCATGCTCAGCGTGGGCCGTGTGGCGCCGGAGAAAAACCTGCACGTCGTGATCGATGCCTACCGTGCCCTGCAGCGTCGCGTTCCCGGAGCCCGCTGCGTCATCGTCGGTGACGGTCCGGGGCGTGCCGCGCTCGAGGCGGCCCATCCCGATGTGATTTTCGCCGGCGTCCGCCGCGGCGACGACCTGGCCGCTTACTACGCCAGTGCCGATCTGTTCGTTTTTCCGAGCCTCACGGAGACCTTCGGCAACGTGGTGCTCGAGGCGATGGCGTCGGGGACACCCGTCGTGGCCTATGCGGAAGCCGCCGCTCGCGAATTCATTCGCAACGGCCAGAACGGTATTCGCGTCGCGCCCGGCAACGAAGGCGGACTGATCGAACGCGCCGCGGCGCTCGGCGCGGACATCCTCGCGTGCCGGGCGATGGGCGGCGCCGCACGTCTCTCGCTTGCCGGTTCGTCCCCCGATTCGGTCATTACCGAGTTCGAATCCATCATGCAATCAATGGCCGAGGAGAGCGTCCATGAACGCAGCACCGCCGTCGCCGCGTAGGGCCAGCCTCGACCGGCGCATGTGCGTCGCCGCCAACCGCTGGGGCGCGCGTCGTGCGATCGGCATCTTCTTCGGCGCCATCAGCCGCCTCGGTGATGGCGTCTTCTGGTATTCGCTCATGACGGTCATGGCGATCGTCGGCGGCTGGCACGGTGTGGCCGTGGCGGTCCAGATGGCGATCACCGGACTGACCGCACTGATGCTCTATCGCGTACTGAAGCGCTGGACGCGTCGCCCACGCCCCTTCCGCACCTGTCCCGGCGTGATAGCCCATGTGCCCCCGCTGGATGAGTTCAGCTTTCCGTCGGGACACACGTTGCAGGCGGTCTCGTTTACCGTCGTCGCCGTCGCGCACTACCCGGTGCTCGCACCTTTCCTGATCGGCTTCGCCGCGCTCATCGGTGCCTCACGCGTCGTGCTCGGTCTGCACTACCCCAGCGATGTGCTCGCCGCGACCGTCATCGGTGGCGGGCTCGGCACGTTGTCGCTGTGGGCGGAGCGTGTGCTGGTCTGATTCGCGAAGGACGGAAGCAGGACGGAAGGCAGAGCGCTTTCGGGATGCATCCGCAGCAACTGCCACGCGACGCCGCCCAGGCCGGCGATCAGGCCCGGTGACAGGTCTTCACTCTGCCTGCCGCACCGGGCTCCGTGGCTTTCGATGCTGCCGATGATCGTGGCCTTCAGCGTATCGCTGTCGCAGCCTGCGGGAGCGAATCCCGTGCGCACGGCGATGTCGAGCAGCTCCCACGCCCCCATGTCGCCGTGGCATAGCCCATGACCGCCACCGATACCGTTCTGCCAGGCGAGCGTCGAAGCGACGCGGAACTGGGCGCGCCGATCGGCGTTATCCAGTGCCGGATCCAGATCGGCCAGCGCCAGCCCGATACCGACCGCGCCGTGGCACCACGCGGCCGCCGGGTCGCCGCCACGAAGGTCGCGCCAACCCGTCACCGGATCGAACAACGAGGCGTCGAACGCGAGCGCGGCCCGCGACATCGCGAGAAAACGATCCTGTCCGGACGCCTGCGCCAGCTTCGCCAGTGCCCATCCGATGCCCGTCGATCCATGGGCGAATCCGCCAAGTCCATCGGGCCATCGCTCGTGCGGCCACCAGGCGCGGCCGTCCTGCCGACGCGCCGCCTCGATCAGTGCATCGCCCACGGTCACCGCCTGGGTCAGGTGCCTCGCATCCTTCGTGCGCTCGTGAAGCGTAAGAAGCGGCGCGATCGCACCGCTGCTGCCGGTAAGCAGGTCGCGCGTATCGTCCGCCGCGACGGACTCCGCGATGAGTCCGGCGAGACGCTGCGCCCGCTCGACGCCCTCACCCGCCGCCGTCGCGCCCCAGGCCTCCAGTAGCAGCCACGACGCGATCTGGGAGCCGAGACCGATGTACCCACCGGGAGGCACCGGGCGCGGCCGCGCCACATGGGTACGACGCTCCCATAGCTGCGCTTCGGCCCATCGCATCGTGTCGACCGCCGCCGCGGCGATCGCATCGATCTCCGCCACATCGTCCGCCCTCTCCGCATCGCGCTCGCGCGTGTAACCATGAGCCAGTAACGCGATGCCTGCGATGCCTCCGTATACGTCCTGCGCGATCGGCTGCACGCTGCGCCCGTTGGGACCCAGCACGGAAGCGATCCACGCCACGCTGCCATCGTCACCGCGGATCGCACGCCTCACGATGTCTTTCATGACACCTGCGGCGAGCAGACGGCGACGGCGGTCGAGATCGTGCAACGCGAGGCGTACCGGTCGCAGGGAGACATGCGCTTCGTCGCGGTCACCGTCGGCATAGGCGCTGGCCAGCGAGGCGCGGATAGCCTGACGTTCGAGCGCGAGATCTGCCTCGCGCCAGCGTCGCAATGCATCCTCGGCGAGGTCGCGGGGATCGAGCCACGACGTGCCGCGAGGGCCCGATAGCCGTCCTTCGCTAACGATCGTCGAAAACAGCGGAATGTCGCCATCGAGCAGGTCGGCGATCTCGGCCGCGATCACGTCGTCGCGATCGGGCGAAATCGCTCGGTTCAGACCCATCCGACGCAATAACGCGGCGGCGCGATGCGTCGCTTCGTCACGTGCGTGCAGCGACACCGGGTGCCAGAGCATGCGCGCCAGCTCGGCGTACACCTCGGTCGACCGGACGACCGCACGCACTTCGCAACCTGCAAAAGCGCGCAACCGGTCGGCCAGTTTCCCCGCCGCGTCCTCGGAGCGCAGCCAGGCGGTCACCTGATCGAAGCCTTCGACGACCTTCGGCCAGTGCGCGGCCAGCGCGGGCGCGCGCGACGGATGATTCGCGGCGCCGCCGGGTTCGACCATGACGGTGCCCAGCCGCGCGCGATCCGTACCCGCGTCGACGATGGCGGGCACCTCCACGCTGGGCTGCTGCCCCGGCAAGGCACCCATGCCGGACGAATCCACGCCACGCCAGGCCAACGCCGCGCCGCGCCCCGGCAGAAACCCCATGCTCAGAACGCTGCCTTCGACCATGCCCACGGCGCGGTCGTGCGCCAGGCCCATGCCCGAGGGTGTGACCGGCGGATGCGGCGTGAACAGCGTCTCGCAGTCGATGACGAACGGATGCGCACCGTGCGCGATCAGGTTTTCGGCGTGCAGATCGCTACCGCCGAGCAGACGCATGACGGCCAGCCATTCGCCCAGTCCGCGATAGAAATGGGTCAGTTCGCCGTCGTCGGCCGCGTAGCGGTGTTCGACGAACGCGGCCCAACCGTATCCATCCCGCTCCACAACGGGCGGTACGCGAAGACTCGCGCCCTGCGCAGTGAGTGGCTCGATAAAGCGGGACAAGGCCGCGTCGATGCCCACCGATCGTGGCTTGTAGACGATACGGCCGCGGGCGCAGGTGAGCAACGCCACGGTTCTGCCGCCACGGTGGCTGTCGCCTGCGCCGATCGCCAGGGCGACGAGTTCGCCGAGCGGGCTACCGTGAAATACGTCGAGCGCCTCGCGGTCCGTCGCGAAATGCGTGGCGAACGTCAGCGCGCTTGCGCAACGCTGTTCCACCAGGCGATTCACGCGATCCATCAGCGTCGGATAATGCGTCGTCAGTTCCTCCCAGAACGCGGGAGTCGACGAGCGCGCAATGAATTCGTGCCAGCGGCCCGCGCTGTCGGCAGCGACGAGCAAGCCGTCTTCGACGGCCGCGTGCAACTCGAGCAACAGGACACGACCGAGTCGGCCATGCAGCGCTTCCGTCAGCGAAGCGCGCGTCGCGTCGGCGACGACGCCGCGTTCGGCGCACGTCAGGCCGGCTACCCCGGCGAGCCGGGCTGCAAGATCCACCATGGCATCGGCGATCAGGCAGCCCAGCGATTCGCTGAAATCGTCGGCGTCCGTGGAGGACGTCACGGCGAGAGGATCAGGCGCAGTAGATGTGGATGGTGTTCTTGATGGAGCCCGTACACATCGCACAATCGGTGACGAGCATATCGGTGCCGCCGATGATATCCGCCTCGGCGAATTCGTTGGCGAAGAGCGCACCCGCCGGGTTGTTCTTGTCCGCCTGCGTGCGCCATTGCGCGGCACGGCTGACGGAGTTGGAAGCGAAGTTCATGTCGTTGTTCATCGGATTCATCCTTTGCGGTATGGAATGGAAAAACGTACGTACTCCGGTGCCCTCACCCCGGCCGATTCTTGTCGTGCGCCCGGATACGGCACAAGGGCCAACGCCATGCGTCGTTACGTGTTTTCGGCATGAGCCGCAAAAGTGACGGCCGCAAACGAAGAAGGCCCCGGATTTCTCCGGGGCCTTCCTTGTTTTGCTTACTTACGAAGCCCGGATCACGCCGCCGCGCGCGGCGCCTTCTCGAGAATGCCCAGAATCGAGCCGAGCTTTTCGCGCATTTCGCGACGGTCGACGATCATGTCGATGGCGCCGTGATCGACCAGGAACTCCGGACGCTGGAAACCTTCCGGCAGGGTCTCGCGCACGGTCTGCTCGATGACACGCGGGCCGGCGAAACCGATCAGCGCCTTCGGCTCGGCGACGTTGAGGTCGCCGAGCATGCCAAGGCTTGCCGACACACCGCCGGTGGTCGGATGCGTAAGCACCGAGATATACGGCACACCGGCATCGCGCATGCGCGCCAGTGCGGCCGACGTCTTGGCCATCTGCATCAGCGAGAACAGGCCTTCCTGCATGCGTGCGCCACCCGTGGCGGCGAAGCAGACGAGTGCGCTGTTTTCCGCCAGCGCCTTCTCGGCGGCGCGTGCGAATTTCTCACCGACCACCGACCCCATCGAGCCGCCCATGAAAGCGAACTCGAAGGCGACCGAAACGATCGGACGATCCAGCAGCGTGCCGGACATCGCGATCAGCGCGTCCTTTTCACCCGTGGACTTCTGCGCCGCGACCACTCGGTCCTTGTACTTCTTCTGGTCCCTGAACTTGAGCGCGTCGACGGCCTCCAGCTTCGGCCAGAGTTCCTTTGCGCTGCCTTCGTCGAGGAACGCGTTGAGGCGCACGCGCGCCGAGATCGCGTGATGATGGCCGCACTTCGGGCAGACCATCAGCGACTTTTCGAGTTCCGGCTTGTAAAGAACCGTGCCGCAACCGGCGCACTTCTCCCACACACCCTCGGGCACCTTGCCCTTACCGCCGGCCGCGCTGGGTGCGCGGGTCTTCGGCGTCATGATTTTCTGCAGCCAGTTCATCGTGTGTCTCCGATTGGTGTCGCGTCGCGCGCGGGGCGCGCTCCTACATGAAGCTCGTTTCGATCAGCGCGCGTCGAGGGCGGCGCGGATCGGGGCCAGGAAATCGTTGGCCCGTTTTGCCACCTCGTCAGCGGACGTCGCACCGGCCAGACGTTCGACCAGGGCACTGCCGATGACGACCGCATCGGCGAACGCGCCGATGGCAGTGGCACTCGCAGCGTCGCGCACACCGAAGCCGACGGCGACCGGCGCCTTCGACGTCGCCCGGATGCCGGCCACGCGCTCGGCGATATCCGCCGTGCTGAGCTGGGCCGCGCCGGTGATGCCAGCGAACGACACATAATACAGGAAGCCCGAAGCCGCCTCGCACAAGGCCTGCAGCCGGGTATCGGTGGTCGTCGGCGAGGCCAGCAGGATCTGGTCGAGGCCGGCATCGCGCAGCGGCGCGAGCACGTGCGCCTCCTCGAGCGGGCAGTCGACCATCAGCACGCCATCGACACCCTTCTCCACGGCATCGTCGGCGAATTCCGGGTACCCGTACATCTCAACCGGGTTGAGATAGCCCATCAGGACGATCGGCGTTTCGTTGTCGGTCTCACGGAACGCCGCGACCCAGGCCAGCACGTTGTGCAGGCCGATGCTTTTGGCGATCGCGCGCTCGCTGGCGTGCTGGATCACCGGGCCGTCGGCCATGGGATCGGAGAACGGCACGCCCAGTTCGATCACGTCGGCGCCCGCGGCGACCAGCGCATGCAGCATCGGCACCATGGCGTCCGGCTGCGGGTCACCCGCCGTGACGAAGGTGATCAGGCCGGTACGACCGGCGGCTTTCAGTGCCGCGAAACGGCTTTCAAGGCGGCTCATCAGATCTCGATCCCTTCACGCTCGGCGATCGTGTGCACGTCCTTGTCCCCGCGACCGGAAAGGTTCGCGAGCACCAGGCCGTCGCTGGGCAGTTCACGGGCCAGCTTGATCGCCTGGGCGATCGCGTGGCTCGATTCCAGCGCGGCGAGGATGCCCTCCGTGCGGGCGAGCAAGTGGAACGCCTCGAGCGCTTCGTCGTCCGTCACGCCGACGTATTCCGCCCGACCGGCGTCCTTCAGGAACGCGTGCTCCGGGCCGACGCCCGGATAGTCGAGGCCCGCGGAAACGGAATGCGTTTCGACGATCTGGCCGTTCGCGTCCGAGAGGACGTAGGTGCGATTGCCGTGCAGCACGCCCGGCTTGCCCGCCGCCAGCGAGGCGGCATGACGACCCGTACCGATACCGTCGCCCGCCGCCTCGGCGCCGACGATGCGCACGTCGCGGTCGTTGAGGAAGGCGTGGAACAGACCGATGGCGTTCGAGCCGCCACCGACGCAGGCCGTGATGACGTCCGGCAGACGGCCGAACTGCTCCAGCGTCTGCTCGCGCGCTTCGCGACCGGCGATGGCGTTGAAGTCGCGGACCATCTGCGGGTACGGGTGCGGACCCGCCACGGTGCCGATGATGTAGAAGGTGTCGGCGACATTCGTGACCCAGTCGCGCATCGCCTCGTTGAGGGCGTCCTTGAGTGTCTTCGAACCGGAAGTGACCGGGACCACCTCGGCGCCGAGCAGGCGCATACGATAGACGTTGATCTTCTGCCGCTCGATGTCGACGGCGCCCATGTAGACGACGCACTTCAGGCCCAGACGCGCGGCCACGGTGGCGCTCGCCACGCCATGCTGGCCCGCGCCGGTCTCGGCGATGATTCTCGACTTGCCCATGTGCCGGGCGACCAGCGCCTGACCCACGGTGTTGTTGATCTTGTGCGCGCCCGTATGGTTCAGGTCTTCACGCTTGAGGATGATCCGCGCGCCGCCGACGTGCTTCGTCAGCCGCTCGGCGAAGTACACCGGGCTGGGACGGCCCACGTAGTACTTGAGGTCGCGATCGAGCTCGGCGATGAAGGCGGGATCGACACGCAGTCTTTCATACGCGGCGGTCAGCTCGGCCAGGGGCTCCATGAGCGTTTCCGCCACGTAAATGCCGCCGTAGTCACCGAAGCGGCCATGCGCATCGGGGTAGGCGTGAAAATCCGTGATTTCGGTCATTGCCTTCTCGTTATCGTCGTACAGCGGAAATGAAGCGTTCCATCTTAGCCCCATCCTTGATACCGGGCGACGTCTCGATCCCGCTGGAGACGTCGACGGCCCAGGGGCGTGCGATGCGGATGGCCTCGGCCACGTTGTCGGCGCCGAGCCCACCCGCCAGGATCAGGGGTTGCGCAAGATGTTTCGGCATCCGCGACCAGTCGAAACGCTGCCCGCTGCCGCCCTGCTCGCCGAGCCCGTGCCCGTCCAGCAGCAGCCCGGCCGCGCGCGGATATTCGTGCAGACGCGCCAGCGCCGCCTCACCCTCACCCATCGCGATGGCCTTGGTATAGCGCACGCCGTAGCGGGCGCATTCGTCGTCGGTTTCGGCGCCGTGGAACTGCAGCATGTCGGGACGGAGCACGCGCAGCACCTCGTCGATAAACGCAGGCTCATCGTCCATCACCAGCGCAACCGTGGTGATGTACGGCGAAACGGCATCGCGCAGCTGCGCGGCGGCGGCCGGCTCGACAAAGCGCTTGCTCTTGCGTGTCATCACGAAGCCGATGGCATCCACGCCGAGGTTCACCGCGAGGCGCACGTCGTCGATGCGGGTCAGCCCGCAGAACTTGATCCGGGTCATAGCGTCACTTCCTGTGGCAGCCCCCAGTGGGCTTCGTAAAGCGGTCCGAGGAAGGTCAGCCCTTCCGCGGGTGCGGTGGCGCCGGCGACCTCGCGATCGCGGCCGGCCAGCAGTTCGGCCATCCAGCCGACGCTCTCTTCACCACGGCCGATTCGCAGCAGTGAACCGACGATATTGCGCACCATGTGATGGAGAAAGGCATTCGCCTCGATCTCGACCACCACATGGATGTCTTCGCGAAACACGCGGATCGAGCGCACGTTACGCCGCGCATGCGCGGCCTGGCAGGAGATCGCGCGGAACGCGGTGAAATCGTGCTCGCCGACGATCGCCTGCGCGGCTTCATTCATGGCCTCCGCATCGAGCTGACGGCGCTCCCAGGCGACGAACCGCGCATCCAGCGCCGGGCGCACGAAGCGCGGCAGCAGGCGATACCGATAGCGTCGGGCCCGTGCGGAGAACCGCGCATGGAAGTCATCCGGCACCACCTGCGCCCAGGTCACCGCCACCGTATGCGGCAGATTGGAGCAGGCGCCGAGGATCCAGCCGCGCATGTCGCGCACCACCTCGGTGTCGAAATGCACCACCTGGCAGCGACCGTGCACCCCGGCGTCAGTGCGACCGGCAGCCGTCACTTCGATGGGCGTCTGCGCGACGAAAGCGAGCGCGGCCTCCAGCGAACCCTGCACGGTCTTCGCATGGCTGAGCCGCTGCCAGCCGAAGAAGTCGGTGCCGTCGTATTCGACGCCAAGGGCGATGCGCATGGGGCGGGGTTCTTGGGGCGGTGGAAACCGGAAAGAGTACCACTCGGGGGGATGGGGGTGCGTTCGGGGGCGTATGGGCCTTGGGGTGTTCGCGTTGAGGCCGGGGAGCCGTTGGCTGCCGTTCCTGTCGCTAAGTCCTCGTCCTGCCTTCGCCTCCCTGCGCAATCGCTCCAGGAACGGCAGCCAACGCCCCCCTCCCAACGCAACGGTAGATTGTGGGGGAGCAAAACAGAGCGCGGCGATCTTGCGGCCTGCGCCTATGCTCCTCGATCGTTTTTGCGGCACGAAACCTCATCGGTCGGAGGGGTGCCGCCGGGTGTCGTTCTCGGAGCGCTTCCGCACGTAGGCGAAGGCCGAAGGAGGACTTAGCGACGAGAATGGCACCCGGCGGCGCCCCTGCCTCGACGCGTTCGCACCCACGCGATGGCGAAGCCGAGCAAAAAAAAGCCCCGGCACAACCGGGGCTTCAGTATCAACGCCTGCGAATGACTCAGACGATATCGCTCAGAATCCGCTTCGCGGTGTCTTTCTGCATCTGCGAGCCCTCGGCGATGACTTCCTCGAGCATCAGGCGGGCGCCTTCGGCGTCGCCCATGTCGAGGTAGGCACGGGCCAGGTCGAGCTTGGTGTCGACCGGATCGTCGCTGAAGCTGTCCGCCGAATGGTCGGTGAGCGGCTCTTCGTCGGGGAAGACCGGGAACGCCGGCGGCTCGTCGAAGCGCGGCGGCTCGTCGAAACGCGGCGTCTCCGACGGCCTGGGCGAGGCGAGATCATGGTCTTCGTCAAACGACCACGTCGAACGCTCTTCCTCGTGCGTCTTTGTTTCTTCGCTCAGGATGTCGCCGAAGGTCGAGCCGTGGACGGGCTCGTCGTGCAGCGGGGTTTCGCTGTACGGCGATTCCGGCGCATCGACATCGAAGACGTCCGGTGCGTTGGGACGGCGATCCGCCTCGGCACGCTGCACCGGCGTGAGGTCGAAGTTGAAGTGGTATTCGCTGTGTTTCTGCGGTGCCGGACGCGGCGGGATTTCACCCTCGTCCGGACCCGTCACGTAGCTGCCCAGGTCGAATTCCTCGAGCGCGGCGGCCTCGTCGGCCGTGTGCGGCGTGGCGGCCGTGTACGTATCGTACGGCTCTTCCACCGCGTCGACCGGCGTGCCGCCGAACAACGGATGGCTGGGGGCCAGGTCTTCACCCATCATCACGACTTCGCGCCATTCCGGCTGTTCCGGATCGGCGACGTGCGCGTGCATGGCCTCGGCGGCGGCTTCGAAATGCTCGACGTCGCGGCGGCCGTAGTAGAGGCTGACCAGCTCCAGGTGCAGGCCGATGTCGTCCGGGTGTTCAGCCAGGGCGTCGAGGATCTCGCGCTGATCCTGGTCGATGGCATCGTTATGACCGTATTCGCCGAAGCTCGGCTCGTGGCCGAAGCGATCGGCCAGCGAACTCGCGCTCGCCGCGGAAGGCCTGGGCTTCTTGCGGCTGAACACGGCCGCGACCAGCAGCAGGAGGACGACGATGGCGCCGCCGCCCCATGCCCACGGCTGCATGTACCAGGGATCTTCTTCGACCGGGACCGGCGCGACCGGAATCGCCTTTTTGACCGGCGGCCTGGCGGCAGCCACTGGCGCGGGCGCAGGCGCCTGAGGCGCGGCCGCCGGTGCCTGCAACGGCGTCGTTGCCACCGTGGCGGCGGCGGACGGTACCGGTGCCGGCGTGGCCGCCGGAGCCGATGCGGTAGCGGCCGGGGTCGACGCGGGCGTGGCAGCGACCGGTGCCGGTGCGGGAGCAGGCGTCGGAGCCGGGGTCGGCGCGGAAGCCGCCGCGGCCGGCTGGCCACCCGTCTTGCGCGCGTCGGCCAGCTTGCGCTGCAGCTCGGCGATTTCCGAATCCTTGAGACTCAGGAGGCGCTCGTTCTTGGTGTTGATCTCTTCGAGATCGCTGATCCGCGACTTCAGTTCGGCGCCCTGCTGCTTCAGCGAGGCGACGTTTTCCTGCTGGGTCGTCAGCTCCTGCTTGAGGCCGGCGACCTGGGCATCGCCCTTGCCGTCCTTCGTGCCCGCGCGGGTGGACGCGGCGTCGCCACCGGCCTTCGGCGGCACGATGGCGAGGCGATCGTTGGCGGGCGCGGCGGCCTTGCCGGTGTCCTGTGCCGCGCCGGTCGAGGCGCCATCGGCGACCACGGACGGCTTGCGGGTGGAGCCCGAGCGCCACTCTTCGTTCTGGCGACGCACTTCGGCCAGGGCCGACGCGGCGGACTGGGCCTGCACGTCTTCCGGCGACGGCACGCGCAGCACGGCGCCCGTCTTCAGCGCATTGATGTTGTCGCGGTAGAAGGCATCCGGGTTGGCCTTGTGCAGGGCCAGCAGCATCTGGTTCATGTCGCCGCCGTTGCCGTGCGCGCGCACGATGGCGGACAGGCTCTGGCCGCGCTGGACGGGACCGTAGCTACCGTCGGCGGAAACCGGCGCGCTGCTGCGCGATGGCGATCTGGCCGGGGCGGCCGCTTCGCTGCGCGACGGACGCGATTCATCCGACGAGGAGCGGGACGGCACGTCCGAGGTGCGCGACGGGCGCGAGGTCGGCTTCGGCGCACCGGTGGACGGCGCCGAAATCGGGGTGCCCGGCGGATCGAGCAGCATGGTCACCTCGCGGACGACCTTGTTGCTACCGCTGGAGACCTCGACGAGGAAATCGAGATAGGTGTCGCGGACCGGCGAGCTGCTGGTCACCCGGATCACCGGCTGGCCGCTGGCATTTCTGGCCACCGCGAAGCTGAGCGCCACGGGCAGGCCGTCGCGGTTGAGCCCGGCGCGGGAGAAAGCCTCCGGCGAAGCCAGCGTGACATGGACGTTGTCGAGACTACCCGACACGCCGGTCAGCGGGATTTCCGCGACCAACGGCTGTTCCATGGTGGAGCGCATCTGGACCGGACCCAGGTTCTGGGCCATGGCGTGGCCGCCCCCCGTTACCAGCGCCAGCATGATCGACAACTTCAATGTGCGGTTCATTACTGCTTCCCCCGAACGAATATCATGCCGGCGGCGCGCCTCTTTCGGGCGATCAACCGCGAAGGCGCCACTTTAGTGCACCCCAGCAACAACTAACAATAGCGAACACGGGTAGTTACGCGACAACGTTGCGGTCGTTCGCGAATCCCGTACACGCCCCCCTTACAGTTAACGCGGCCGTTGCTCGGCGGCCAGTTGCTTTTCCAGCTCGGCGATCTTCCGGTCGCGTTCGGCCAGGGCTTTCGCCGCCGCGTCGGAGTTCGACTCCAGCGTGTCGACCCTGGCCTTGAGCTGCTTCACACTGGCATCCTGCGCCGTGACCTCCCGGTGCGTCGCGTCCAGTCTGGCCCGGGCGGCCTGCGCATCTTCAGCTCGCGCCGGCGCCGTCGCCCGCTGCCCGGCCATCGCAAGAGGCGATACCAGAACGAGCAGGCAAGCGGCGACGGCGCGATGATTCATTACAGATAGTCCTCGATCAGGATCTCCGCGATCTGCACGGCATTCAGCGCCGCACCCTTGCGGATGTTGTCGGACACGACCCAGAGGTCGAGGCCGCGCTCATGGGAAATGTCTTCACGGATACGGCCCACGAACACGGGATCCTTGCCGGCGACATCGCCGACCGGGGTCGGATAACCGCCGGCCTTGCGCTCGTCCTGCACGACGATGCCCGGCGCCTGCTCCAGCAGTTCGCGGGCGCGCTCGGCCGTGATCTTGTCGCGGGTCTCGATGTGCACGGCCTCGGAGTGGCCGTAGAACACCGGCACGCGCACCGCCGTCGGGTTCACCTGGATCGAAGGATCCTCGAGGATCTTCCGGGTCTCCCAGACCATCTTCATTTCTTCCTTGGTGTACCCGTTGGGCTGGAAGTCGTCGATGTGCGGGATCACGTTGAAGGCGATCTGCTTGGGAAACTTGGACGTCTCGACGTCCTGGAAGTTGAGCATCTGCGCGGTCTGCTTGCCCAGCTCTTCCAGGCCGCTGCGGCCCGCACCCGACACCGACTGGTAGGTGGCCACGTTGATGCGTTCGATGCCCACCTCGCGATGGATCGGCGCCAGCGCCACCAGCATGCCCATGGTCGAGCAGTTCGGGTTGGCGATGATGCCGCGCACCGTGTAATCGGCGATCGCGTGCGGGTTGACCTCGGACACCACCAGCGGAATGTCGTCCTGGTAGCGGAATTCGGAGGTGTTGTCGATCACCACCGCACCGGCCGCCGCGGCGCGCGGCGCGTGCTCACGACTGACGGAGCCGCCGGCGGAGAAGAAGGCGATATCCACGCCGTCGAAGTCGTAATTGGCGAGATCCTGGACGACGTAAGGTTTTCCAGCGAAATCGACCGTACCGCCCGCCGAGCGCTCGCTCGCCAGGGGCACCAGTTCGCTGACCGGGAAGTCCCGTTCGGCGAGGATCGAAAGGAGGGTTTCGCCGACCGCGCCGGTCGCACCCACCATGGCTACCTTGTAACTCGTCTTCTTGCTCATCAGTCGCTTTCGTCAGGGCGTGGGAAACAGGTCAGCTGGCGTCGGCCAGTACACCCGGATTGAGAATCGTGGGTGGCCGGCCGGCGTGGGGACCATGTCCAAACGCCGCCAGCACATTGTCCACAGCCAGCGCCGCCATATCGCGACGTGTGTCGCGACTTGCGCTGGCGATGTGCGGACTGAGCACGATATTTTCGATTTTCAGCAGGTCGGGGTGCACCTGGGGCTCCCCTTCGAACACGTCGAGGGCGGCCGAGGCGATCGTCCCGTCGGTCAGCGCCCGGGCCAGGGCCGCGTCATCGACGATGCCGCCGCGGGCGATATTGACCAGGGTGGCCGTCGGCTTCATGGCCTTCAGCTCCGCCTCGCCGATCGTATGGCGATTGGCCGGGGTGAACGGCAGCACCAGAATCAGGTGGTCCGACTGGGCGAGCAGCGTGGCCTTGTCGACGTACCGGGCCCCGCAGTCGCGCTCGATCGAGGCCTCGAGGCGCGACCGGTTGTGGTAGATCACCGGCGAGCGGAAACCGGAGGCACGGCGCGCGATGGCCTGCCCGATCCGGCCCATGCCGAGGATACCGATGGTCTTGCCGTGCACGTCGGCGCCCAGCCAGCCCTCGAAACGCGAGCCATGCCACTGCCCGTCACGCAGCCAGCGTTCGGACTCGCCCACCCGGCGGGCCGCGGCGAGCATCAGGGCCCAGGCGTAATCGGCTACCGTCTCGTTGAGCACGTCCGGAGTGTTCGACGCACCGACACCGGCGCTGGTCAGGGCATCGATGTCGAGGTTGTTGTACCCCACTCCGAGATTGGCCACGAAGCGCAGCTTCGGCGCGCCCTGCAGCACCTTGCCATCGATCTTGTCGGCGAGGCCGACGATCGCGGCGTCGGCGTCGGCCAGACGTTCCGCCAGCTCAGCTGGCGAGAACGGCCGTTCTTCGGTCTCGGCGCGCACGTCGAAGTGCTCGCGCAGACGGTCGACGATATCGGGAAAGAAGGGTCGCGAGACCCAGACGACTGGCTTGCTCATGCGTTGTCCTGTACGGCGCCGGGGATCCGCGGGGGCACCTCGCCCACATCGCCGCATTGCGCGCGATGGCGCAGCGCCTGATCCATCAGGACCAGAGCCAGCATGGCCTCGACGATGGGCACGGCGCGGATACCCACGCAGGGATCATGGCGGCCCTTGGTCACGACCTCGGCCGGCTGCCCTGCCCGGTCGACGCTGCGCCCCGGGATCAGGATGCTGGAGGTCGGCTTGAAGGCCACCGAGACGACGACAGGCTGGCCCGAGGCGATGCCGCCCAGGATGCCGCCCGCGTGATTGGAGAGAAAACCGTCGGCGGTGAGTTCGTCGCGGTGCTGCGTGCCGCGCTGGGCCACGGCGGCGAAGCCGTCGCCGATCTCGACACCCTTGACCGCATTGATCGACATCATGGCGGCGGCGAGTTGGCCGTCCAGCTTGCCGTAGATCGGCTCGCCCCAGCCCGCCGGCACGCCGTCGGCGACCGCGGTGACTCTGGCGCCCACGGAATCGCCCGACTTGCGCAGGGAGTCCATATAGGACTCGAGTTCGGGAATCTGGGCCGCGTCGGGCCAGAAGAACGGGCTGGTCTCGATGGCATCGGCGTCGAAGCCACGCGGCACCATCTCGCCGATCTGGGACACGTGGCCGCGAACGGTAACGCCATAGCGCTGGGCCAGCCACTTCTTGGCGATGACACCAGCCGCCACGCGCATGGTGGTCTCGCGCGCCGACGACCGGCCGCCGCCGCGCGGGTCGCGCACGCCGTACTTCTGCCAGTAGGTGTAGTCGGCATGCCCCGGGCGGAACGTGTCGAGGATATTGCCGTAATCCTTTGACCGCGCGTCGGTATTGCGGATCACAAGCGCGATCGGGGTGCCCGTGGTCACCCCCTCGTAGACGCCCGAGAGGATCTCGATGTCATCCGCCTCGCGGCGTTGCGAGGTGTGCCGCGAGCGCCCGGTGGCGCGGCGCTCGAGGTCGGCACGGAATTCGGACGCCTCCAGTGCCAGACCCGGGGGACACCCGTCGACCACGCACCCGATCGCCGGGCCGTGGCTTTCGCCGAAGGTGGTGACAGAGAGCAGCTTGCCGAACGTATTGGAGGACACGGTACTTCCGATGGATTCAGTTTCTTGCCGCGCGTGCGGCTGCGATATCCGAGGCGTGCTCGATCAGGTCGCGCCGCTCCAGCGCGAAGATGCCCATCTGACCGACCTTGAACTCCAACCAGACGAAGGGCACGCGCGGCAGCAACGCCGCCAGAGCGTGCTCGCTGTCGCCGACTTCGACGATCAGCAGGCCGTCTTCGCTGAGATGGTCGGCGGCCTCATCGAGCATGCGCAGGGTGATGTCCAGTCCATCATCGCCGGATGTCAGTCCGAGGACGGGTTCGTGGCTGTATTCGGCCGGCATGGCGGCGTATTCGGCATGAGTGACGTACGGCGGGTTGGAGACGATCAGGTCGTAGACCTCCCCCTTCACGCCGTCGAACAGGTCGGACTTGATGGCGCGGACGCGATCTTCCACATGCTGGAAGACGATGTTCTCGTTGGCCAGCGACAGCGCGTCGTCGCTGACGTCGATCAGGTCGACCTGCCAGTCGGGGTTGTACTCGGCCATGGCGATGCCGATGCAGCCCGAGCCCGTGCACAGGTCCAGCGCGCGCTCGATGTGGCGGTCGTCGAGCCACGGCGTGAAGCGGCCTTCGATCAGCTCGGCGATGGGCGAGCGCGGGACCAGCGCACGGTGGTCGCTCTTGAACTTCATGCCCGCGAACCAGGTTTCGCCGACCAGATACGCGACGGGCACGCGCTCGGTGACCCGGCGTTCGATGAGGGCCAGCACTTTCGCCTTCTCCTCCGCGATCAGCTTGCCTGCACCGTAAGCCGGCGGGATATCCGGCGGGAGGTGCAGCGCGGCCAGCACCAGATGGGTGGCCTCGTCGATCGGATTGTCGTGGCTATGGCCAAACGTCAGGCCGGCGGCCGAGAAACGGCTGGCGCCGTAGCGGATGAAATCGATGATCGAGGAGAGTTCGCTGGTCACGGGATACGGCTTTCGATGGGGCTGACCACGGAGTATAGCCGTCCGGGAGATAGGCGGGGCCGCCCGGCGGGCGTAGATTGGGCAGCTTCACGGGCAGCCTGTGCCCGGATCATGGGAGCCCGGCATGACCGGTTCGCTGCGCGTTTTCGCTTTGACGCTCGCCCTGACATCCACCGCCTGGGCCCACGACATGCACGATCATGGCGTGCCCGAAAAGCTCGGCACCGTGTCGTTCCCGGTCTCGTGCGCGGCGGCCGTCCAGCCCTCATTCAACCGTGCGGTGGCCCTGCTCCATTCCTTCGCCTATGGCGCCGCCGCGCAGGCGTTCCACGAGGTGACCGCGAAGGACCCGACCTGCGCCATGGCCCACTGGGGCATGGCGATGACGGCCTTCCATCCGGTGTGGGCGCCGGCCCTGCCGGCGGACAGCTTTGCCGGTGCGCAGCGGGAAGCCCTGGAGGCCACGCGCCTCGCGCCCCCGTCGCCGCGTGAGCAGCAATACATCCATGCGCTGGGCCTTTTGTTTCAACCAGGCAAGGATCTCAAACCTGCGCAGCGGACCCAGGCCTATGAGCATGCGATGGCGCAACTGGCGCGCGCCAACCCGAACGATGTGGAAGCGCACGTGTTCTACGCACTGGCGTTGCTCTCGAACGCATCGATGACGGACAGGACGCACGCGAAGCAGAAGGAGGCCATCGCCATTCTCGACCCGCTGTTCCGCCAGTACCCGGACCATCCGGGTATCGCGCACTATCTGATCCACGCCTCGGACAGTGCGGAACTGGCGGCGAGCGGCCTGCCGGCGGCACGCAAATACGCCAGCATCGCTCCCTCCGCGCCCCACGCCTTGCACATGCCATCGCACATCTTCACGCGACTGGGACTGTGGGACGATTCCATTCGGTCCAACCTCGCGTCCGAAGCGGCCGCCAAAGCCCACGACGATGTCATGGGCGAACTGCACGCGATGGATTATCTGGTCTACGCCTACCTTCAGACGGGTCGGGATAAGGAAGCCAGGCAGGTGATCGCCGACATGAAGGCCCTGGCCGATCCCGACATGAGCGACTTCGCCATCGCCTATGCCACCACGGCCATGCCGGTCCGCGAGGCGGTCGAACAGGCGCGCTGGAATGACGCCGCAGCCATCGTCCCACCGAAGACAGCGCCACCGTCCGTCGTGGCCATCGCCGTATGGGCAAGAGGCATCGGACTGGCCCGGACCGGCCATCCGGCCGAAGCGCGTGCGGAGGCCCATCGTCTGGACCAGATCGAGGCGACACTGAGGACCTCGGGCGACGACTACTGGTCGATGCAAACCGGCATCCTTGCGTCCGAAGTCAAGGCATGGGCAGCACAGACGGCCGGCGATACCTCCGCCGCGGTCGCCCTGCTCACCGATGCCGCCGAACGCGAGGATCGGGTCGAGAAACGGCCGGTCACGCCGGGTCCCGTCGTCCCCGCACGCGAGCAACTGGGCGATCTTCTGCTGCTGCAGAAGCAGCCTGCCGCCGCCCGGTCGGCTTTCGAAAGCGCCCTGGCGCAGGCACCCGGCCGCGCGGGGTCGCTACGCGGCATAAAGGCGGCCGACGCCATGCAACGCCCTTGAACGGAGGCGACGGAATGCGGTGACCGGTCAGGCGGTCCGCGGTCCCGGATCGCTCGTCGCCGGCCGACCGTCTTCGTGATGGCCAGCGAACCGTCGCAGGTAGCGCGGCTGCGCCGGTGAGACGATGTCGATGTCGTACCAGCCCGCGCTCGCCTGCAGGTCGAACGACAACGTCACCGACTGGCCCGCCGCCAGTTCCAGCTCGCGTGAGTCTTCCGGCGCATACGCGTTACGTACGCGGACCGGCACCGGGGTTGTTCCAACGTTGCTGAGCCGGACCTCCACACGACGCGCGCCAGGCACACCGGCGAGAACGGCCTCGACCGCATCGCCGGCGAAGCCGCGAAGATGCGCCAGGTATCCATGGGGACCGTGCACACGTCGATCATATGCATCGCCTGCGTTCGCCAGAGGCCAGCGATCCTCGATGCGCTTGCCCGCACTCACCGCGTAACGGCGCGGTGGGGCATCCCGCCGCAACCCGTCGTAGACCAGGAAAGCGGCGCCCAGACGCCCCGTGTTGCGGAAGACGAGTCGACTGCCATCCGCGTCCAGGGAGTGTTCTACGGACCACGCGTAGCCCAGTGCGCGCGCAGGACGGCTGCCCGCCTCCTGCACCGGCATCGCTTGTACGCGCGGGACCTCGATGGGGAGCTTGCCGTCCGATCCGGCTGGCACACCGAGCCGGGGTACCCGGTCGTCGGCGACACCGGTGAAATCGAACGCGCTGGTCAGATCGCCGCATACGGAACGGCGCCATGCACTGATGTTCGGTTCCTCGACACCGAAGCGCTTCTCGAGAAACCGCAGTACCGAGGTGTGGTCGAACGTTTCCGAACATACCCAGCCGCCACGTGTCCACGGAGAGACCACGATCATCGGCACCCGATTGCCGAGCCCCACCGGCTGTCTGCCGCGTGGATCGCTGCCAGGCACGAGCGGCGCGGAAATCTTCGGATGCGCGTCGAGGTCCATGATCTCGTCGTCGAGCGAGGCGACAAGATCGTCCGATACGACGCCCTGCCCGTCCTCACCGCTCCCGGCCGGCGGGGCGGGCGGCACGACATGATCGAAGAAACCGTCGTTTTCGTCGTAGTTGAGGAACAGCACGGTACGCGCCCAGACCTTCGGGTTCACGGTCAGCGCATCGAGCACGCTGCGGATGTAGAACGCACCGTCGGCCGGAGAGGACGTCGGATGCTCGCTGTATTTGTAGGGCGCGACGATCCAGGTGACCTGCGGCAGCCGGCCATGGATGACGTCGTCGCGCAGGTCACGCAACGTGTGCGTCGAAACACCATTGCGCACGAGTGAGCCGTTCGGATCCGCCCCTTCCTTCACCTGATAGGCCGCGAAGAATTCGAGCGAGTTGTCGGTGTAATTGTCGGTGGGCGAACCCGGCTCACCCGTGCCGCCCTGATAAACGCGCCAGCTGATGCCGGCTTTCTCCAGCCGCTCGGGGTACGTCGTCCACGTATAGCCATTGGCATCCGCGCGTTCTTCCGTGCCGGGACCATTCGGCTCGCGGCTCAGCCGCCCCGAGGGATCGCACGTCCCGCTCCACAGGTAGATGCGGTTGATCGCCGTATCGGCCAGCGCGGACGCGTGGTACGCATCGCAGACGGTGAACGCGTCGGCGAGCGCGTAATGAAACGCGGCATCGTCACGGCGCAGGTACGCCATGGTCAGCACGTCCTGTTTCTGCTCGATCCAGCGATCGTTGTGTCCGAGGTTCCACGCGCCGTGGCCGGTACTCCAGCCGTGATCGGTCCCCTCGTGGTGGTCGCCGCTGGCACGGGTGTCGAGGTGGAACGGATAGACCCAGGCCACATCGTCGCCGATGCCGCGCGACTTCCAGTATTTCGTGCGAGCGGCGCCGACGGGTTGTTTCCATACCGGATCGCCGTTACCGAGTTCGAGTACGCGCGGGTCGGCAAAACCGCGCACACCGCGCAGGCTGCCGAAGTAGTGATCGAACGACCGGTTTTCCTGCATGAGGATCACCACGTGTTCGACGTCCGCGATGCTGCCCGTGCGACGGTCCGGTGGCGTGGCCAGCGCTTTCGCGATAGCGGCGGGAAAACCCTGCGCGACCAGCGAGGCCACCGCCGTCGCACCCGCGGTCTGGAGGAAACGGCGCCGATCGCGTGAAACCATGGAAACTCAGTCCTGTCGCAGGGATTCGATGAGGGTCAGGTGCAAGGCCGGCGTCGCGGCCGCGACGACACGACCGCCACTGTCGAGGCCCAGCGCACGCCCCTCCCAGTCGGTGATCACGCCGCCCGCCGCTTCGACCACCGGTGCGATGGCGAGGTAGTCGTACGGCATAAGATTCGCTTCAATCACTGCATCGATATGACCGGACGCCAACATGCCGTAGCCGTAGCAGTCGCCACCGAAGCGACGGGTGTAGGCGGCGCGGCTCGTACGGTCGAATTTCGCCCACTCTTCCGGCGTGAACATGTCCGGCGTCGTGGTGTATAGCGTCGCCTCCGCCAGCGCTTCACACACGCTGGTGCGGCACGGATGTCCGTTCATCGTGGTACCTACCCCGACGTGGCCGATCCAGCGTTCGTCGAGCGCCGGCATGTCCAGCAGGCCGAGCACGGGACGACCGCGATGCAGCAATGCGAGCAAGGTGCCCCACAGCGGCCAGCCGGAGATGAAACTGCGCGTGCCGTCGATCGGATCGATCGACCACACGAACTCGGCGTCGATACGCGTCGCGCCGTATTCCTCACCCAGCAGGCCATGGCCCGGCCAGGCCTGCTCGATGCGCTCGCGCAGCATGGATTCCACGCCGCGATCCACGGCCGTCACGGGACTCATGTCGCCTTTCAGGGTGACATCGACGGGACGGCGGAAACGCGGCAGCGACAAGGCTCGGGCGTTGTCGGCGATACCCACGGCAAACGCCTCGAATTCCTTCCGCCCGGCGGCGGACAACGATTCCATCGACAGCACTCCAACGTTTCGGGTTGATGACAAAAACGAAAATTCTCTGCTGGATCTAAGTCCCCAGCTTTGCAAATATACCCAAAACGCCACACAGGTGGGGTATGTTGTTTCAGCGCCACAGCCCGGGGACATCGATGCGTCCATACCGCCAGATCGCCTGCACCGTCGCCCTGGGCGCCGCCTGTGGCGTGGCGAATGCGGGTAGCGTCACCGTCTACTCCGCGCTGGAGAGCGACGAAATCGCCACCTATCTCGCTGCGGCGAAGAAAGCCCTGCCCGATCTGGACATACATGTGCTGCGTCTGTCCAGTGGCGATCTTGCCGCGCGCCTGCTGGCGGAATCGGCCCAGCCGCGCAACGACGCGATCTGGGGTATGGCCGTCACCGACATGCTCGACCCACGCATCGCCGCACTGCTCACACCCATCCACGGGGACAACATCGACCGCATGCCCGCCCGCTTTCGCGGTGCGGACGCCAGCTGGTTCGCACCCACGGGCTATCTGGCCGCGTTGTGCGTCAACCGTGAAGCGCTGGCCGAACGCGGACTGCCTGTGCCGCGGACGTGGCAGGACCTGACCTCGCCGCGTTACCGCGGGCAGATCGCCATGCCCGATCCGGCATCGTCGGGCACCGGATACATGGTGTTGTCCTCGCTCAGCGATGCCGGGCGCAGCGCGAAAGGCATGGCGCTGGTCACCGCGATCGCACACAACGTGGGCCAGATAACGCTCTCGGGTTCCGCGCCGTGCAAGCTCGCACGCATCGGCGAATTTCCGATCGGCGTGTCGTTCGCGTTTTCCGCGATGCAGTCGATCCGCCAGGGTTATCCGGTGACGATGGTGATTCCGTCGGATGGCGCCGGCTACGAACTCGAAGGTTCCGCCCTGATGAAGGATGCCGTGCACGACGCGGACGCCCGCCGTTTCCTCGACTGGACCGCGTCGCCGGAAGCCGCTTCGCTGTACCGCGGTTTCAAGGAAATCGTCGCGGCGCCTGGCAGCAAACCGACCGAAGAACAACAACGGCAGGGCTTGCCCGCCGACCTCGTCGCGACGCTGCCCGCCCGCGACTTCACTACGGCGGCGCGCGAACGCGCGGCGCTCATTGCCAGATACAAGCGGCTGACGCGCTGACGCGCCGGCCCGGGGAGTCAAGGGGAACATGCATCTTCGCATCGACGACATCGCGAAGGCCTGGAACGGGCAGACCGTGCTCGACGGCGTGTCCTTCACCGCCGGTGAGAGCGACTTCGTCTGCCTGCTCGGCCCCAGCGGCTGCGGCAAGACGACGTTGCTACGCATCGTCGCCGGACTGACGCCGCCCGATGCCGGCCGGGTCATCCTCGGCGAACGCGATATCACCCGGCTGCCCGCGCGCGACCGTCGCATGGGCCTGGTGTTTCAGTCCTATTCGCTGTTCCCGGACATGACCGTCGCCGCCAACGTCGGCTACCCCATGCGTCTGCGCCGCGAGATACCCGCGACCGTCATCTCGCGCACCGCCGACCTGCTCGATCGCGTGGGCCTGGGCGCACTCGCCGCGCGCTATCCGGACGAGCTTTCCGGCGGTCAGCAACAGCGTGTGGCGCTGGCTCGCTCACTGGCCAGCGATCCGGCCATGCTTCTGCTGGATGAGCCGCTTTCCGCGCTGGATCCGGCCATCCGGACACAGCTCCGCACGGAGATCCGCTCGCTGCAACGCTCGCTGGGCATTCCGACCCTGATGGTCACGCACGATCAGGACGAGGCACTGGCCATGGCGGACACCATCGTCTGCATGAACGAGGGACGCGTGGAGCAGATCGGCACGCCGCGCTGCCTTTACGAGCGGCCGCGCACGCGCTTCGTCGCCAGCTTCATCGGCAAATCCAACCTCCTGTCCACCGCGCTCGTGCGCGAGGCGATGCCCGCGTTCCTCGAACGGCGCCCTCCGGGTGCCGAAGCCACCTTCGACCTCTGCCTGCGGCCGGAGGACCTGAAGATCGTCGCCGATCCACGCGGTGAAGGTGTGATCGAGGAACTCACCTTCCTGGGCAACCTCGCCCACGCGCGCATCGCCTGGCGTGGCCGCTCGTTACTCGTCGAACTGCCGGGGCGCAGCAACCTGAATCCGGGCGAGGCCGTGTCGGTCGATGCAACCCGCGGTGCGTGGGTCGCCGCATGAGTGCGTTGACACTGGCCGCGGCGCACACACGACGCCACATGGCGGGCATCCTGCTTATCGTGCCGCCGCTGCTGGGCCTGTCCGGCTTCTTCCTCTATCCCCTGCTGACGGTGCTGTGGCGGAGCGTCACCGACGCCCATGGTGCCGTCACGCTGTCGAACTACGCGCGTCTGTTCGACGATCCCGGCCTGCCGCGTGCGGCGCTGCACAGTCTGGTCATCGGCGTGACGACGACGCTCGGCACCCTCGCGACCGGCGTGTGCGTCGCCATGGCCCTGCACCGCTCGCGACTTCCAGGCAAGGCGCTGATTCGCGGCGCGTTGCTGCTCCCCATGCTCGCCCCCTCGCTCGTGCTCGGCCTCGGGCTGGTGTGCCTGCTCGGCCGCAATGGCCTCGTCCACCGCCTGACCGGATGGCCCACGGACATCTACGGCTTCTGGGGCCTGTTGCTTGCCAACCTGCTCTACGGGCTGCCGCAGGTCGTAATCATCGTGTCGGCCGCACTGGAGCGGACCCCCGCCCGCCACTACGACGCCGCCGCATCGATGGGTGCCACGCCCTGGCGCCAGTTCGTCGACGTCACGGCGCCACGCATCCGCTTCGCCGTGCTGGCCGCCGCGTTTCTGGTCTTCACCGAAACGCTGACGGACTTCGGCAGCGCGGTCGTCGTCGGTGGCAGCTATCGCGTACTCGCCATGGAGATCTACAGCGAAGTGGTGGGCCAGCTCGATTTCCCGATGGGTGCGACGCTCGGCGTGTTGTTGCTCGCGCCCGCCGTGCTCTCGGTCTGGCTGGGTCGCCTGGCGAAGCGCCGGCAGGACATGGGTGACGCGAGTCCGGGCCGCGCGCTGGTGCCGGAGCGCAACATGTGGCGCGACAGCGTACTCGGCGCCGTGACGCTGCTGGCCGTGCTCGGCATCGTCGCCGTCGTCGGCACCGTCGCCTACGTCAGCCTCGTCAAACTCTGGCCGTACAACCGCACCCTCACCCTGGCCAACTACCTCGGCGGCATGCCCGACGGATACGGGCCGGTGGGCACGTCGCTATGGGTCTCGCTGCTGGCGGCACTCGCCGGCGTCGTTCTGGTCTTCGCACTGTCCGCCGGGCTGCGTCGACTGCCCGGCTGGGTTGCCCGGCCGGTGCAGGTGCTGGCTTCGCTTCCCGCCGCCGTGCCCGGCATGGTCCTGGGACTCGGCTACGTGCTCACCTTCAATCACGGCGCCTTGTCGACCTGGCTCTACGGCAGCGTGGCGATCGTCGCGGCATGCAGTCTCTATCACTATCACGCGCCGTCCTTTCTTACGATGCAGACCGGTATGCGTCGTGTTCCGGAAGCACTGGAAGACGCGGTGGCGGTGTTCGGCGGCGACACACGTCACGTCGTTCGCGACGCGGTGCTGCCTTTCGCGGCGCCCGCCGCTGTCGCGACCTTCTTCTATCTGTTCATGCGCTCGCTGGTGACCCTGTCGGGCGTGATCTTCCTGGTGACGCCCGACCTCGGCCTTGCCTCGGTCACGGTGATGCGCCTGGACGAAAACGGCTTCCTGGCCCAGGCGGCGGCGTACGCGATGTGCGTCGTCCTCGCCGGCGGCCTCGCACTGGGCGCCATGCGCCTCATCCTCCACACACTCAAGGACCGACGCCATGTGGCATGAAGAACGACACACCCGTATCCGTGACCTGCTCCGCGCCAGCGGCAAGGTCTCCGTGGAGCGCATCGTCGCCGAGCTCGGCGTGTCGCGCGAAACCATTCGCCGCGACCTGGTCGAACTGGCCGCGCTCGGAGAAATCCGCCGTGTGCACGGCGGTGCCGTGCTGACCGGCGATGAGCCGCCGATCGCCGTGCGCCATGCTACCCGCGTACGCGAAAAACGCGCGATCGCGAAGAAGGTCGCCAGCCTGGTCGAGAGCGGCCAGACCATCTTCATGGATGCGGGCAGCACGATGACGCTCGTCGCTGAAGCATTGGCGACACGAAGCGGGCTCACCATCGTCACCAATGCGGTCGACGTGGCGGCGCGCTTCGCGTCACGCCCCGGCAACGAGGTTCATCTGCTCGGCGGTCGCTTCGATGCGCAGATCGGCTGTACCAACGGATCGGCGACGATCGCCGAGATCGGCCGCTATCAGCCCCACCTGGCGATCCTTTCGCCGGTGGGCATCGATGCGAAGGCCGGTGCCAGCAGTTTCGAAATGGAGGAAGCCGAGATCGCCCGTGCGATGTGCGCCAGCGCACGACGCATCGTGATCGCGGCGGACCATTCAAAAATCGGCGTACGCAGTCGCGTCGCCTGGTGTCCCGCGGACCGGATCGACGTGCTGGTCACTGACCGCCGCTCGGAAAAGTCGCGCGGTATCGCCGCCATCAGTAAGGCGATCGGCGATGTCGAATACGCCTGAAACAACAACGTGCCAGGAAGGCCAACTCACCCATCACAACCCCATGTCCTTCCCGGAGCAACCCATGATTCCCCGCCCCAATCTCCGACGCACCCTGTTGTGCGCCGCCGTCGCGGCGTCACTGACCGGCCTCGCCTATGGTCAGGCTACCACCGGCCGCATCGCCGGTAGCGCGCCTGTCGCCAGTGGCGAGACCGTGGTGATCGAAGGCAGCAATGGCATCACCCGCGAGGTCGCGGTCGACTCGCGCGGTCGTTATGTCGCCGAGGCCCTGCCGCTGGCGACGTATAAGGTGTCACTGAAGTCCAACGGCAACATCGTCGATACCCGCGACAACGTCACCCTGCGCGTCGGCGCCGCAACGGACGTATCGTTCGCCGCCGCCTCCTCGCAGGATGCCCAGCAGCTCGATCAGGTGACCGTCTCGGCCACGCAGGCGGCGAAGATCGACGTCGCCACCGTCGCATCGAGCACGGTGGTCACCTCCGCCGATCTCGCCCGGCTGCCCTTGCAGCGTTCGGCCGAAGCCATCGCCCTGCTCGCTCCCGGCGCCTCGCCGGGCTACACCGGCTTCAAGAACGCGTTTGGCGGCAGCCTGGTGAGCTTCGCGGGTTCGGCCGTCTCCGAGAACGCCTACTACATCAACGGGATGAACACGACCGATCCGCTCAGCGGCTTCGGTGGCGTGACCCTGCCCTACGGTGCGGTCGATCAGCAGGAAATCCTCAGCGGCGGCTATTCCGCCATGTACGGCCGCTCGGACGGCGGCGTGATCAGCCAGGTCGGCAAGCGCGGCACGAACGAGTGGCACTTCGGTGCGCAGGTGCTCTGGGAGCCGGATTTCGCACGCGCCAGCGCGCGCAACATCACCTACGGTCACGACAACCCGGCGCCCCCGGGCACGATCAACCAGCGCAACGACGAAAACCACGAGTGGACCACGACCGTGAGTGCGTACGCCGGCGGCCCGCTGGTCAAGGACAAGCTGTACGCTTTCGCCGCGGTGGAAATGGAGCGCAGCAAAGGCAACAGCATCGGCGACGTCAACCACGCCTACGATACCCGGTACACGTACAAGGATCCGAAGTGGTACGGCAAGCTCGACTGGAACATCACGGATAACAACATCCTCGAACTGACCGGCGTCAACCAGACGCATCGCTCCAACGGCAACAAGTACACCTACGATTACCCGACCGATACGGTGGGCGATTTCGCCAGCACGGACTCGACATACAAGACCAAAGCGATGGTCTATGTGGCGAAGTTCACCAGCTACATTACCGATGACCTGACCCTCACCGCCCTGTACGGCAAGTCGAAGCTCACCTATTACAACGAGCCGCCGGCCACCGGCGTCTCCGGCCCGTTCATCGGCAACGTCAGTCAGCAGAACCCGGCCCTCAATGGCGGCACGCCGATCACCAACGGCCAGACGCTGGATACGGTGGACAACCCGGATCATGAGTCGACCAACCGCAACCTGCGCGTCGACCTCAACTACAAGATCGGCAGCCACTCGATCACCGCCGGTATCGACAATCAGGACTCGCAGGACATCGAAGACGGTACGACCATCGGTGGCGACGGCTACGAACTCTGGTATGCGAAGGGCGATCCCAATCTCAACATCAGCGACAGCCCCTTCGTCGACAAGCCGGCCAACTATCCCGGTGGCCAGACCGGTTACTACGGCTACTACCGCCACTACAACACGCTGGCCTCGGTACGCGTCAGACAGCGTGCGCAATACATCATGGACGACTGGCAGGTCACCGACCGCCTGCTGCTCTCGCTCGGCCTGCGCAACGATCAGTTCACCAACTACAACCCGTCCGGCCAGCCGTATCTCAAGCTGACCCGCCCGCAGTGGGCGCCGCGACTGGGCTTCAGCTGGGACGTCAATGGCGACTCGAGCATGAAGATCTACGGCAATGCCGGTCGTTACTTCCTCGCCATGCCGGCCTCCGTGGCGCTGCGTACCTCCGCAGGCTCGCTGGCGACCAACCAATACTTCACCTATACCGGCATCGACGCGAACGGCCTGCCGACCGGCGTCAACTTCATCCAGTCGGCCACCGGTGGTGCGGTCTCTCCCAACGGCGAATACGGACAGCCGCCCGACCCGAAGACGGTCAGCGCGAAGAACATCAAGTCGGAGTATCAGGACGAATACATTCTCGGCCTGGACAAGCAGATCGACGCCGACTGGGTGGCGGGCGCGAAGGCTACCGTGCGTCACCTGCGCAACGCGCTGGATGACGTCTGCGACAACGGCGCGATCACCCGTGCGGCGATCGCACAAGGTGCCGACATCGACGCCGTGACGGTGGGTAGCTGCTACCTGTCGAATCCGGGCCGCGCGAACGTGTACCAGCTGGCCAATGCGAACGGCGGCTACACGAATGTCACCGTGACCAACGCCGATTTCGGCTTCCCTCACCTCAAGCGCAATTATTACGGTCTGGACCTCTACCTGTCGCACCCGTTCGACGGCACGTGGTCGGGCAAGATCGACTACCTTTACTCGCGCAGCTACGGCAATACGGAAGGACAGGTGCGCTCGGACGTGGGCCAGGGCTCGGTCGCGGCATCGCGTGACTGGGATTACGCCACGCTGATGAACTACGCCAACGGCAACCTGGGCAACGATCGCAAGCACCAGCTGAAGCTCTACGGTTCCTACCAGATCGCTCCCGAATGGCTGCTCTCGGCGAACATCCTGATCCAGTCCGGACTGCCGAAGTCGTGCCTCGGCCGCTACGGTGCGGACGAGAGCGACCCTTCCGGTTACGGCAGCTACTATCACTTCTGCTTCGGTGTGCCTTCGGCATACGGCGCGAAGGGTCGCGAGCCGTGGGAAGAGCTGGTCGACGTGAATGCGGAGTACCGTCCGCTCTGGGCCGACAAGAAGCTGGCCTTCACCGTATCGGTGTTCAACATCCTCAACCAGCAGCGCTCGCAGCGGACCAACCCGGTGTCGGGCAGCACCAACTCGGTGAACGACGGCTACCAGCAGGTCATCAGCTACACCCAGCCGCGTTACGCCCGGTTTGGCGTCACCTACGACTTCTGACGGAGCGTCCATGCATCCACTTCTGCGACTGGGTATCGTCGCGCTTGCCGCCGGAGTCCTCGCGACTCCGGCGGTCGGTAGCGAGAAGACCTACAAAGACCTGCCGACGGAAACGCCGGCCCGATTCACGCCGACGAACCCCGGCTTCGACTACGTGCGCCGCACCGTCGAGATCCCGATGCGCGATGGCGTCAAACTGCATACCGTCATCCTGATGCCCATGGGCACGGCACACGCCGGCATCCTGCTCACGCGCACGCCTTACGGCGCGGATGGCATGGGTCACCGCAGCGACAGTCCGCATCTGGACACCGCCCTGCGCGGCTACGACAACCCGGCCGACATCATCGTCCAGGACGGATACATCCGCGTCATCCAGGACATCCGGGGCAAACACGGTTCGGAAGGCGACTTCGTCATGAACCGCCCGCCGATCGGCCATGGCAATCCGACCGCCGTGGATGAGTCCTCGGACATCTACGACACGGTGGACTGGCTGGTAAAACATGTGCCGGAGTCCAACGGCAAAGTCGGCATCATCGGCATTTCGTACGACGGGTTCGAGGCGATGGTGGCGACGATCCGCCCTCATCCGGCGTTGAAGGTCGCCGTGCCCATCAATCCCATGATCGACGGCTGGATGGGCGACGACTGGTTCCATCGTGGCGCGTTTCGCCAGCAGATGATCCCGTATATCTACGGCATGGTGAATTCGCGCGGCAGCGACATCGGCTGGACGACGGGCTACCGCGACGACTACGACCTGTACCTTCGCGGCGGCTCGGCTGGCGATATCGGCCGCGCCTACGGCATGGAATCGCTGGGATTCTGGCAGAAGATTCTCGCGCATCCCGCCTACGACCGCTTCTGGTCCGAGCAGGCCATCGACAAGGTCGCGGCGAAGGAGCCGATGACCGTGCCGACCATGCTGGTGCACAGCCTGTGGGATCAGGAAGACAATTACGGCGACATGGCGGTGTACCGCGCCCTCGCGCCGCGCGATCCCGGGCATGAGAAGTTGTGGCTGGTCCTGGGACCGTGGCGTCACGCGAAGACATGGGAGAAAGCCAACACGATCGGCGCGATCGATCTCGGCAGCGATACGGGCACCGAGTTCCGCCAGAAGATCCTGCGCCCGTTTCTCGCCCAGTACCTCAAGGACGATGCGCCGAAAGCGGATATCGCGCCGGTCAATGCGTTCGTTACAGGTGAGAACACGTGGCGCAAGCTGAATACGTGGCCTTCCGCCTGCCGTGACGGATGTGTGCCCGCGATGCAGCGCTGGTTCGTCGGGGCCGACGGCGCGCTGGGGACGGCGGCACCCGCCAAGGGTGACGACGAATATGTATCGGATCCCGCGAAGCCCGTTCCCTACCGCGTGCGCCCGATTCAGTCGTGGTCGCATGGCGTGGCCGATCGCGAAGACTCGTGGCCCGAATGGCTCGTGGATGACCAGCGCGATTTCGCGTCGCGGACCGATGTGCTGACCTATGTCTCGCCCGTGCTGGATAAGCCGATGGGCGTCGCCGGCGAGCCGCTGGTCCATCTGCTCGCATCGACTAGTGGCACGGACAGTGACTGGGTGGTCAAGCTCATCGACGTGTATCCGGACGAGGTCGAAGAGAAGCCGTCGATGGGTGGCTACGAGCTGCCGGTAGCGATGGAGATCTTCCGCGGCCGCTACCGCGAGGGCTATGACACGCCGAAGGCGCTTCAACCGGACACCGCGCAGGAGTACCGGTTTCCGCTACCGACCGTGAACCATGTGTTCCAGCCGGGGCATCGCGTGATGGTGCAGATCCAGTCGAGCTGGTTCCCGCTTTACGACAGGAACCCGCAGACCTTCGTACCGAACATCTTCAACGCGAAGCCGGGGGATTACCGGAAGGCGACGCAGAAGATCTATCGCGACGGGCAGAACGGAACTTACGTCGAGTTACCCGTGGTGAAATAGAGGGACGACCGGTCAACGGCAGGCCGGCCCCACCAGGTTGCGACACCCTGGTGGGAGCCGGCGCCGATGGGGGCCAGCTGGCTGGCGATACGCGATCGCCCTGAGCCCGGAGGACTCAGAAGTCCCAGCGCGCCCCGACGTTGAAGCCCCAGCCACGCGTTCCCGCGTCACCCAGCTTCTTCTGCCAGTCCGCCTCGCCATACAGCGAGATCCGGTTGGTCCAGGCATACGTACCGCCCAGCCCCACCTCCACCATCCGACCGAAAGCACCGCCGGCGAACTGCTGCGAGATGTCGTAGCCCTCGGCGCCCACGTTCACCGACGAACTACCGCCCCAGCCCTTGATGTAGTTCACCCGCGCATAAGGCGTGGCCTTGCTGCCGCTATCCGTCACCCACGTGCGATCGAAACGCACGCCGGCTCGTCCGATCGTCTGCGACAGGTCGTTGAACTGTGTGGTGGCGCCATCGGTATCCGTCTGATCACGTAGCGCGATGTGCTGACGCGTAAGCTGAAGCTGCGGCTCCAGTTCCCATCCGCCATCGAACTTGAACGGGTACCCGGCCTCGAGCGAACCGTTCCAGCCCGAGCCGCGGATGCGCGCCGTACCCTTCGAGCGTGCGGTATCGACGTCGCCGACGTGGCGGTCGCCCTGGGCGATCGCGTCGATATAGAAACCGCTCACGTGCTGCCACGTAACGAACATGGCCACCGAGTTGGTATCGAACTTCGTACGGCTGTAACCGTCGGCCGCTTTCGGTTCGAGCCGCGTCGTGCCGTGCGTATAGGCGACACCCGCCCGCAGGGCTGACCGGTCCGCATCGAGCGCGAAGATGTTCACGCCCACCTGCACCGCATGCGTGTCGATATCGGCGTCGTAGCCGTACTGACTGAACGACCGGTTGGAGGAGTAGCTGTAGTCGCCACCGATGTAACGCACGAAGGGCTCACCGCCGAGACCCTCTCCCGCATCGTTCATATCGCGAATCTCGCCGAGCCGGCGATGCAGGTTGTCGATCGTGCTGTAACCGTAGATGGCCAGCGCGGTGGGCGAGAGAATGTACGAAGGCACCTGTGGCACGACCGCCGGGCGAGCATCGCCTGCCGGCACGAATCCGCCGGTCGATCCCGGCTGTGGCGTCGGATAAGGCAGGCCCGTCGCTGGCGTAGGCGACGGTGTAACCGTGGTGGGCGTGGGGCAAGGGCCGTCGCACACCAGAACGTTGGCCAGCCGGTAATCCCAGAACGCGTTGCCGGTGGTCGCACCACCCACGACGCGCTGAGACGCATCGCTGCTGCCAGGCTGGAAGGCGTACAAGCCGTACTGCCACGGACCTGCCGCGACATAACCGCCCTTGAGCCGGAAAGCACCGCCCGTCGACGTGCCCGCGACCTGCACGAGGGAGATACCTTCATCGGCACGCACGTAGCCATTGCGATCGGTATCGGTCAGCGCTCCCGTGCTCAGCGCGGCAGGTGTGACATCGAGCACCGTTTCACCCGATGCATTCCCCTGCACCAGCAGGCGATCGGTCTGCTGCTGGGCCAGGGCGCCACCGGCGTTGAGGTTGGTTACCAGATTCAGCCGACCGCCCGAACTCGCATAGTTGCCGTCGATCGTCAGTCGATTGCCCGGCGATCCGCTGCCCTGGGTCAGGTCGATCAGGCCGGCATTATTCACGTTGGCCGAGCCCGGCGATGCGCCCGAGATCACCGGATAGACACCGTTACCGGCATAGAGGGTGGACGTGGGATCGATGTCGACGTCGCTGTTCGCGAGCTTGAGGTTGTCCGTAAGGGTGAACTGCGCGCCGTTGGCGAGCGAGACGGTGTTCCAGCCGTTGCCGAGGTTGATACCCTTCGCAAGATCGTCGTAGGCGAACGTGCCGCCGCGTGTCTGTGTCCCGTCGAACGTCAGCGAGTTACCGCCGCCGGTCCCGGCCAGCAGATGATAGGTGCCGGACGTATCGACCTTGCCCAGCGTCGCCTGGTTACCCGTCCCGTTGCCCATGGTCAGGCCGCCTTGCAGGGTGCCGCCCGTCCAGGCGAACGTGTCGGATCCCTCCCCCGTGCCGATGTCGCCGCGTACGCTGCCGCTGACGAGACCGACCGTATCGTTACCGGCGCTACCGCGCACGGCCTGCGCCGACGGCGACGCCGCACGGATCGTGCCGCTGTTGACGAAACTGGTGCCCGTCCCATTGGCAAGATCCACGACGGGCGACGCGGTGCTTGCGGACGTCAGCACCCCGGCATTGGATACCGAGGACGCCGTCCCTGCCACAAGCGCCGATCCACCGGCCGGCGAAAGGATATTCACCGACGCGGCATTGGCCACGGAACCCGTGGTCAGGGCCTGGATACCGGTCGCGCCCGCACCGTTACCGTTGACGGTGAAGCCATTGCCGATCGAAAGGTTACCGTCGGTCGGACTGCCGTCGGCGCGGCGGAACGCGTAGCCCACACCCGAGCCGTCGACGTTGAACGTCGCCGTGGACGAGGGATCGATCGCCGTCGCGGTACGCAGTCCCGCGCCGTTGACGACGCGAAGCGTCGCACCGCGGAGCGTGATCGCGCCGGTCTCCGCGGCGTTCTCGATCGCGTTACCGGTACCCAGCGTGGTGATCGTCGTGCCCGTCGCGTTGAGCGAGGAGGCGCCCGTGTCCAGCAGTACGCCGTGCGCGCTGCCGTTGGTGACGATCGCGGAGTCACCCGAACCGAGCACGAGGCCGGCACCGCTGGTCAGCTGCACGCCCGCCACGCCATCATCCACCGTGATCGACCCGGCGGGATTGAGTCGCTGCGTCCCCGCACCTTCCACGCGCACGCCGGTGCCGCTGCCCACATGGATGCTGCCGTTGTTGGCGAACGTGCCGCCCGAGCGCAGCAAGGCGCCCGTGGCACCCGGGCCCGACAGATTGAGCGCCGCGTTGTTGATGGCCTTGCCGTTGGTCTCGACGATGAACCCGGTGGTGTTCGCCCCTGTCAGAGTCATGGCACCGGCATTGACGAGGCTGGCACCGTTCCGTGCGATATAGCCGGTGACGCCGCTGGTCGCGGACGTGAGATTCGCCAGGCTGTTGAGTTGCGTACTGGTGACGACCGCACCCTGGCTGGCGCCGGTGAGGCTGTGTTTCTGGCCGTCGGCCACGCCGGCGATGGCGCCAGCGCCAGCAAGATTCACGTTGGTCGCCGCGTCGATGGTGGCCACCGCGCCACCCTCCGCCACCACGCCCTGCGCACCGTTGCCGGAGACCGTGATACCGGCGTTGCGGGTGTTCACCAGTGAACCGGTGCCCGTGCCCAGGATACCGGTCGACTGCGCACCGGAAGCGACCATGCTCAGCCCCGTGCCATCGAAATCCGCGCCCGAGTCGAGCCGGAACAGCGTCGACTGCGCCGTCGAGACGTTCAGCGAGCTGCCACCGTTGACATTGATATGCGCGTCATCGCCGTAGGCGAAGAAGCCGATCTGTCGTGTGCCGCTGGCGAAACTCGGTGCCGCGCCGGCAGCCACATCGACCGTGGCGCGGCCGCGCGCATGGATACCGATGGCGCCATCGCCGAGCAGGTTTACCGCACCCTGCACGTTCGCGCTCGCCGTGGCGCTGCCCTGCCCTTCGGCCCAGACACCGTAATTGCGCGTGCCACTGGCGGGATCCGCGCCACCGGCGACATTGATCGTGCCCGTATTGCTCACCAGCGATGCGGTCGCGCCGGTCGAGAGCGCCTTGATACCCGTCCCGTTCACGCCATTGAGGTTGATGGTTCCGCTGTTGACGACGTTACCGGTGGCGCCCCCGTTCTGTACGAGGATGCCATCGTTTTCGCGCGGTACCGCGGCGGCCGCGCCGTTGACGTTGATCGTCCCCGAGCTGTCGACGTTCGCACCCGGCGACGTCACGAGAATGCCCGCGGCGTTCTGGGTGAGCGAACCAAGCGTGATGGTGCCCTGGTTCCGCGCGATCGCCGCGTAAGGTACGTAGATGCCTGTCGTCATCGTGCCCTGGTTGACCGCGATGTCGGCCGCCGGCGTCGCGGGTGACGTTTGCGGTCCGCGACCGATATAGATCGTGCCCGCCGCTCCGTTGGTGAAGATGGCGCTGGGATCGCCCAGCGCGATGCCGTCCATCGAGCCATTCGAGCGCGAACCCGTGACGCCGACGTTGACGATGCCGTTGTTGGTCGCGCTTGCATTGGCGCCTACGCGCACGCCGATCGACTTGCCCGCGCCGTTGGCCGAGCCGGTGGCGAGGTTGAGAATACCGTTGGTTCCATTGGTGAACGTACCGCCGGACTGCAGATCGACCGCGGTGGACCCGATGGCACCGTTGGTAATGGTGTTGTCGGCATTACGGAAGAAGTTGCCGTTGATCACGCCATTGTTGGTACCTGTCGTACCCGCTCCCGTCAGCACCAGCGCCGAGCCGTCGCCGGTGTTATGCGTGGCAGCCAGCGTGCCATTGATCGTCACATTCGCGCCGGCTTCGCCACGCACCGTCCCGCCGTTGGTGTTGACGGCTTCCAGCGTCGCGCCGGAAGCCACCGTGCCGGAGGCGTTGGGGCCAACCAGTTGCATGACGATGCGATTACCGATGGGCTGCGCCACTTCATCGGCTGCGTCGTCCGCGCTGATGCCGTAGCTGATCTGCTCGGTCGTCGCGCTGTAGCCCTTCGCGAACAACGATGCGTACGACGTGGGAGCGAGATTACCCGTCTGCAGGTTGGCGATGAGGAAATTGTTGTAATCACGCAGCTGCGCGTCATTGGTGACGGTGTGTGAACTCGTCACGCCATCGACGGTGGTGACATCGAAGGTGCCGCCGTAGTGCGAAACGTAGCTCACGTACAGGTTCTGCGGCTGGGCCGGGTTGGCCACATCGCCGTTGAAGGCGATGCGATTGCGCGAGGTCCAGTCGATGGTGCTGGCCGCACTCCCGGTGCCGTCCGCGTAGAACAGGGAGGTCTGTTTCGCCGCCATGGTCCAGCCGTTGGTGGTGGAGTCCGTCGGCACGCCGGGACTGCCGATGTCGACGGTGAGCGCGCCGCCACCACTGGTCACCGTGCCGACGCGCGCGTCGATGTACTGCTGCCCGTTGACGTTGACCACGTCCGGCACCGCGGTGCTGCCGTCAACGGTGCTTAGCCCGACCAGGTTGGCACTGTTGTACGTGGAGACGACACGCCGGCCGCCGGTGATGGGATCCGGCACGCTGACGCCAAAGTTCTGGGTGCCGGGATTCAGACGTGCCGCACCGATCCACTCGGAACCCGACTGGATCCGTCCAAGCCCCTGCAGCGCGGCGATGGTCGTGTTGCGCGTGCCCGTGTCACCCGCGGCGAAAAGCTGTGGGCCGGAGATCGTCACCACCTGACCGGGCGTCAGTACCGTGGCGTACTGCTGGTTGTCGTTCTTCGTGGGTGAATAGGCGTCGAGGGTGACGGTCTGAGCGACGACCGGACCACCCGTCAGTGCCGCGGCGACGGCGAGAAACAATTTGGCGCGACGACGGCCGCCCATCATGGCGCGGCGCGAAATGACCTGGGAGCTCATTTTTGGTACGTATCCCTATCGGGCGCCGATCCCGGCACCGTGAAGCACGACTGGCATTCCCTTACCCGGCGACGCGAGCCCCCTCACCCGTTCACCGTGGCCCTCCTGGGCCTCGTGCGAAGCAGCGACGTGTCGAAGACACGTCGGTCATTACTTAGGTATATTCGGCAGGCCATGAAAAAAACGTGCATTAATTTGCCGAATATGCGCATAGTTTTTGCACAGTCTCATCGCAGCAGCGGGAAACGCGGGGCTTCGCCTATACTTCCCCGATGAAGCCAAAGGTCCTGCTGCAGTACATCCTCCCGCACCGCTTTCTCTCGCGAATCGTCTACTGGGCGACCCGCTGGGAATGGACGCCCTGGAAAAATTTCCTGATCCGGGAGATCGTCCAGCGCTATGACGTCGACATGAGTCAGGCGGCGCAGCCCGACCCGCTCGCCTATCAGCATTTCAATGCGTTTTTCACGCGCAAGCTGAAGCCGGGCGCACGCTCCGCCGCGCCCGATCCGCAAGCCATTCTTTGTCCCGCTGACGGACGTATCAGCCAGTGCGGCCCGATTCGCGACGGCCGGATCTTCCAGGCCAAGGGCCAGGAATACACGGCGGCCGAACTGCTGGGCAGCGACGAAGCCGCCGCCCCTTTCCGAAACGGCAGCTTCGCGACGATCTACCTGTCCCCGCGCGACTACCACCGCGTTCACATGCCGCTGTCGGGCACTCTGACCGGCACGACACACGTGCCGGGTCGCATCTTCAGCGTCGCCCCGTTCGCGGTGGCCGACATTCCTCGCCTCTTTGCACGTAACGAACGCCTCGTCTGCCATTTCGACGGCGAACACGGCCCCTTCGTCTCGGTGATGGTGGGAGCGATCCTGGTCTCGAGCGTCGCCACGGTCTGGGACGGCATGGCTATCCCGCCGTACACGGCGGATATCATCCGCAAGGACTGCCGCGGCAGAGGCGTCCACATCGATCGCTTCGGCGAGATGGCCCGCTTCAACATGGGCTCGACCGTGATCCTCCTGCTGCCGGAGGGCTACCGCTTCGACGACCTCCAGCCCCAGCAGCAGGTCGTCGTCGGCCAGCGCCTGGGCCAGTATGTGGGCGCCGGCACGCGCGACTGACCCACCGCGTCACAATGTGACGAATATGTCTTCAAATTGACGCGACGTCAGCGTATGCTCCGTGGCTCCGGCGCCTCTTAGGGGGAAGCGCCGGGCTCATAAGAAGCATCCGCCCAGGGGAAGTCGTCCATGCGTCTTGTCACTCATCTCATTGCCGTCAATCGCGAGATCCGCCTTAAGCGGCAGCTCGCCGACATTGAGCGCGTCGTGCTTGCTCTTCCCGTCCGGGCACACGCCGACCTGCAGCAGCTGGTCAGGCGCGAGATGGAGCAGGCCGCGGCATGTGACTTCCCGCATCTCTACGGCACTCCGCCGGAAGAACGCTACAGCACCTATGGTCACGGGCCGGATGTCGGCCTGGGCAAGGCGCGCTCGGAAAATCCGCTGATCGCCACACGCGGCGTCGCCCTGTGGATCGCCTCGGTGTATCACGAGACCCTCGATTCCCGCCGTCCCGGCATGGAAGACCTGCACCGGCAGATTCTTCGCCTGATGCGTCAGATCAAGGAACTCTCGGCGCCGGGTAAGCGCGATGCCGCCGACGCGTGGATGGAGCCGCACGCGGTCGCCTGATTCTTTTCAGAAAGACTATCGGCAAACCGGCACGCGCAGCGCCTGCCCCACTTTCAGCTGATGCCCCTTGAGGCCATTCATCCGCGCGATGTCCTCGACGTCCGCGCAGTTGCTCTTGCGAGCGATGCTGACGAGCGTGTCGCCCCGACGCACCGTGTAGCTCTTGGACGCCGACGACGATGACTTCGACGGTGTCGACGACGATGAACCACCGGCCAGCGCGGCCGATGTGGCGGCGGGCGGGGGTGGAGCGATGATCTTCACCGCGTTGTGCAGGTCGGCCGCGAGAATGGGCCACGGACCATCGGCACAGCTGGAGGCGTAGGCCTTCTCCAGCTGCCTGGGCACTTCGAGTCGCGTACCCACCGGCTGGCTGATCTGCGGATCGAGACGGGGATTGAGGTTGCGCAACGTGCGGAACCAGCCTTCCGGCATGTCCTGCGACGAGCCGAGGCAGACCGTCAGTTCGCTCAGGGAGGCGGGGCGCTTCAATGTGATCTGGCCCGGCTCACCGTCGATCTTCGGCCACCTCAGGTGATAGCTGTCAGGGTGCAGGAAGAGCCATGCCGCGGCCAGCACCATCGGGACGTAGTCGCGCGTTTCCGCCGACATCTGGCCATAGATCTGCGGATCGTAGAAGCCCGCGCCGGGACTGCTCGCCGCGATGCGGCGCATGCGCCCCTCACCGCCGTTGTAGGCGGCCAGGGTCAGCTCGAGGTTGTTGTTGAAGGCGGCCAGCTGCTCGTCGATGTATTCCGCATTGGCCTGCGCCGCCATCGTCGGATCGAAGCGCTGGTCGAAGCCGTCCGAGTTGCTCAGGCCGAAGCGCAAGCCGGTGGCGTACATGAACTGCAGGGGGCCGGATGCGCCGGAGCGGGAGACCGCGTGCACCTTGCCGCCCGACTCCTTGGCCATGATGCCGAAGAGCAGCGCCTCGGGCAGGTCGGCTTTCTTGTAGGCCGGCCACATCTTGTAGCGCATCATCTGGTAATTGACGTAAGCGTCCATCAGGTTGGGACGCAGCTGGGTCAGCCAGAGCTCCAGCGCCGCCTTGACCGGACCGTTCATCACCATCAGGTCGGAAAACTGCTGGCCCTTGAGCATGGTGACAGCGCGCTGCGCCGCCGGTAACGAACCGATCGCGACGGAGCCCGGCAGATTCGCGTCGCCCGGCTGCGCACCGACTTCGGCACCCTGCTCCGTATCGTCCGCATCTTCGCCTTCGATGAAACTGCCGTCCTTCAGGCGCAGCAGACGATCGAACACCGCGGCGAACCGCTGCGGGTCGCAACCCGGGGTCAGGCTGCAACGGGCAGACGCGTCCTTGAGCTGGTCGAGCGACTGCTTGCGCGTCTGCGCCGCCTGCGGGGTATCGCCCCGGCGAGCTTGGTCGATCGAACTCTCGTAACCCTTGCTCGCCTGGTTCATCCGGTCGTACAACGCATTGACCTCGGGCGTGGCCTTGCCCGGACGGGACGTACCGCTGGAAGCGCAACCGGCGAGGATCGCCAGGGGAAGCAGGAGAAGCGGACGCGGCGCGCGAAAGGACATGTACGAAACTCAGGGTCAGGCAGTGGCGGCCACGTTACCCGCCGGACCGCCCGGACTCAAGCGGTCGTGCGTCAATTTTCTCCGTAACGGCATATCGTTGCGTACACTTGTTCAGGAGATTCTTAAGGATGAAACCATGCCCACGATCCTGATCGGCCGCAATGACGAGGCCGCCGTCGAACTGGACTCCCGCTACGGCAACCGCCACGGCATGATCGCCGGGGCCACGGGTACGGGAAAGTCGGTCAGCCTGATGCTGCTCGCGGAGGGTTTCTCCCGTCTCGGTGTGCCCTGTTTTCTGGCCGATGCCAAGGGCGACCTCGCCGGCCTGTCACAAGCCGCCAGCGCTCCGTCGGAAAAGCTCACCGCCCGCCTGACCAGGCTCGGTCTCACGACCTGGAAACCGCAGGCCAATCCGGTGGTGTTCTGGGACATCTACGGCAAGGCCGGTCACCCGGTACGTGCCACGGTGTCGGAGATGGGCCCGACCCTGCTCTCCCGCATCCTGGAGCTGAACGACACGCAGGAAGGCGTCCTCGAGGTGATTTTCCGGGTCGCCGACGATGAAGGCCTGCTGCTTCTCGACCTGCCCGACCTGCGCGCGATGCTGGGCTTCGCTTCAGGGCACGCCAAGGACATCTCGTCGCGCTACGGCCTGATCAGTCCGCAGAGCGTCGCCGCCATCCAGCGATCCTTGCTGAAGCTGGAGCAGGACGGTGCCGACGCCTTCTTCGGCGAACCGGCGCTCGAGTTGCCGGATCTGATGCGTCAGGACATGAGCGGCCGTGGCGTGATCAACGTGCTGGCGGCGGATACCCTGATCCTCAAGCCGCGCCTGTATTCGACGTTCCTGCTATGGCTGTTGTCGGAGCTGTTCGAGCAGCTGCCCGAAGTGGGCGATCTGGACGTGCCGAAGATGGTGTTTTTCTTCGACGAAGCGCACCTGTTGTTCGACGACGCACCGGCCGCCCTGCGCCAGCGTGTCGAACAGGTGGTGCGGCTGATCCGCTCCAAGGGCGTGGGCGTCTACTTCTGCTCCCAGAATCCCGACGACGTACCCGGCGAGATCCTCGGCCAGCTGGGCAATCGCGTACAGCATGCGCTGCGTGCGTTTACCCCGCGCGACCAGAAAGCGGTGAAAGCCGCCGCCGAAACGTTCGCGCGAAACCCGAAACTCGATGTGGTCGAAAGCATCGGCACGCTGGGCACCGGCGAAGCCCTGGCATCGACCCTCGGTGATGGCGGTGTCCCCTCGCCCGTGCAGAAGATCCTCGTGTCGACGCCTGAATGCCGCATCGGCGCGATCACCGACGACGAGCGCGCGACCGTTCGCGCGCGCTCGCCCGTCGGCGCGAAATACGACACGTCGGTCAACCGGGAATCGGCCGAGGAACGCCTCGCCGAGCGCGCCACGGCGAAGAACGCCGACGATGCGCCGCCGGTGAAGTCCGCGGGTAAAACCGGCGACGTCGCCGGCAAGGCGGGCGAAGACGACGCGGGCTGGAGCGGAGCCGTGCGTGACGCCGTCTTCGGAACCAAACGTCGGCAGGGTATGGTCGAGACGATGGCCAAGTCGATGGTGCGCGCGGCCGGAACGCGTGCGGGTCAGCAGATCGTGCGCGGCATTCTTGGCAGCATCTTCGGCGGAAAGCGCTGAGCATGCCGCGACACGCGCTCGCCGACGCCGACACGCCGTTTTCGCAGCGTGCGATCGACGGGTTCCGCTACCCCCTGGGTAGCGGCGCCCGGCTGACGCTGATCGCGGTGACGCTGGTGGAGGCGCTCTCGTTCCTGCCGGTGACCGGTCTGAAACTGCTGGTGATCTTCATCGGCTGGATGGCGATCTACGTCTACGCGTTCGAATGCCTCCGGCACACGGCGGATGGCTTCGCCGATCCGCCGGAGCTCGCGCTCAACACCGAGGACAGCACCGGCGTCGCACTGATCCTGATTCAGCTCACCGGCAACGCACTGGCCGTGCTGGCACCGTTTTTCCTTGGCATTCCCGGATTGCTCGTCTCACTGGTGTTCGCTTTCGTCCTGCCGGTGATCACGATGTCGCTCACCTTCGACGGTGTCGGCGTGGCGCTGAACCCGGCTAACTGGGTCGCGGCCATCGCCCGTTTCGGTCCGAGCTACCTGCTGCTGTTCGCCATCGTCATCCTGACCAGCCTGCTCCAGGCGGGCGCGCAGTACGCCATGAAAGATCACGGCCCGACCTTCATCGGCACGCTCGGTTATTACGCGGTGGCCAATTACCTGACCATCTACAACTTTCATCTCATGGGCGCTCTGATTCACCACAAACACGAGACGCTGGGCTATTTCCCTTCGTCCATCGCGCTGCGCGAGGCTACCGAACCCGATGACGACGACGCGCTGCTTCAGCACGTCAACCTGATCGCGCGCGACGACATTCCCGGCGCCACCGACATTCTTACGGAGCGTTTGAGAGAAGGCCTCGCACCCGTCCCGATGCATACCCGGTACCGTGAACTGCTACGTGCGCAGGACCGGCTTCCCGAGCTGCTCGTCCATGGGCAGATCTGGATCGCCGCGCTGATCGCCGGGCAGGAAACCCGGCGTGCCCTGGGCGTGGTTCAGGACTGCCTCGACGTCGATCCCGCCTTTCTCCCTGACGATCCCCGCACGTGCGGACCGCTGGCGGACGTCGCCGCGCATGGCGGCATGGTACGGCTGGGGCTGCACCTCGCGCAGGGCTACCTGACGATCTGGCCGCGTGACATGGGCGCGCCCAGCTACGGACTGCTGGCGGCGCGTCTGCACGACCGTCTCGGCGACCCCGTGTCATCGGCACGGCTCGCCCGCCGGCTGCTTGCCGACTATCCGGAACATCCCGTGAGATCCGACCTGGAAGCATTGCTGGCGACGCTGAGCCCGACATACGGGGTGTCGCCATGAGCCGCTGGCGCCCGCCGTCGCCGTCGTCGACGGCGATCATCACGCGCGAGGGCTTCGAGCGACTCAAGGCGGAGCTCGACCATCTGTGGCACACGGTACGTCCCGAAGTGGTCAAGGCACTCGCCGCGGCTGCCGCCGAAGGCGACCGGTCCGAGAATGCGGAGTACACGTACCGCAAGAAGCAACTCGGCGAGATCGATCGTCGCGCGCGCTATCTCAGCAAACGCATTCCGGTGCTCAAGGTCGTCGAAGCGGCGCCTTCTCAGCGCGATGCGGTTTTCTTCGGCGCCACGATGGAACTCGAGAATGTGGAAACCGGCGAGACGGTGCGTTATCGCATCGTGGGTCCGGATGAAACCGATGCACGCAAAGGGTGGATCAGTATCGATTCACCCATGGCGCGCGCGGTACTCAAGAAGCGGCTGGATGATGAGTTCGAGGCGGATCTGCCGGGTGGACGGACGCGGTTTGCGATTCTGGCGGTGGCGTACGACTGAGACAGGCAGGGATTGAAACGGGCAGAAACCCAGCCGGGACAGGCGGGGAGACAGCCTTGTCGGCGACTCTACGAAGCCGCCACCAGCCGCCCGGCAAACGCCTCCAAACCATCGGCAAAACGCCCGACGCCCGCGGCGAAGTCTCGCAACGCGGCCCGGTCGACGTCACCGCCTTCCCGCAACGCCAGCTCCATCCGCTCCCCCTGTTCGCCCACCTCGGATTGCCCGAAGACGTTCACACCGCCCAGCACGTGGTGAATCCATCCCGCGACCTCATCGCGATTCGCGCGAGCCGCTACGACATCGAGGCTCGTCAGCGCATCCCGCGTCGCCTGCACACCCGCCTGAATCACGCTGACGACGTTGGCGTCGGAACCGAACGCGCGGCGCATGCGATCCATGTCGATTCCGAGGTCGGGCACGCTGACCGAAGGCGCCATCGCGTGGTTGCCGGCATGGTCGGAACCGGCGTCGTCACGCGTGTCGTCGAGGTCGACACGCGCCCGCGCGCCAAGCCAGCGCGCCACGGTCTCATGAAACGCCTCGAGCCGGATCGGCTTGCGAAGAAGGTCGTCCATGCCTGCCGCGAGGCAAATCTCCCGCTGATCCGAGCGTGCGTCGGCGGTCATCGCGACGATGGGCAGACGCCGCGTGCCACCCGCCTCGCGCAGGCGCACCTCGCGCGCCACGGCATAGCCGTCCATGCGGGGCATGTGGCAATCGACCAGCAACAGATCGTAGTCGCCGACGTCGAGGGCCTCGAGCGCGGCGACACCATCGTCGACCACATCGCACCGGTAACCCCGAAGCGCCAGCTGCACGCGGACGAGCTCCTGGTTCACCGGATGATCTTCCGCCAGCAGGATGCGCGCGTCGCGAGGGGTGGCGGCGACAGTGGCCCTGTCGTCGACCTCCGTATCCTGCGACAGCGGCAGCGTGGTGACAGGCAGCTCGAGCGTCACCGTAACGACGGTGCCCCGTCCCGGTTCGCTCTCGATCGCGATGTGCCCACCCATGCGTTCCACGAGACGCCGCGAAATCGCCAGGCCGAGGCCCGTCCCGCCGAAGCGGCGGGTCGTCGACGACTCGGCCTGACTGAACGGGGCGAAGACATGCCGAAGCTTGGCCGCATGAATGCCGATACCGGTGTCGCTGACCACGAAGCGCAGGCGCTGGCGCGCGCCATGTTCTTCGTCGACGTGTAACGCCACGTTTACGGCGCCACGCGCCGTAAACTTGATCGCGTTACCCAGCAGGTTGAGCAGGACCTGACGCAAGCGCCCGTCGTCGACCATCAGCGCAGGCGCCAGGGTCTCGTCGAATGTCACTTCGACGCGCAGTCCTTTCGCCTCCGCCTGCGCCGCCATGATGGCGACGGCGCCCTCCACGATGGCGCGTGGATCCGCAGGCCGCGGGTCGAACGTCAGATGACCGGCTTCGATCTTCGAGAAGTCGAGCACGTCGTCGAGGATGTGGAGCAAGGCCTCCGCCGAATGCTCGATGGTCGACACCATCTTGCGTTGCTCCCGATCCAGCGGCGTGCGCTCGAGCACGTCGAGCAGGCCGATCACGCCGTTCATCGGGGTGCGGATTTCGTGGCTGATCGTCGCGAGGAAATCGCTCTTCGCGCGGGTCGCGGCTTCCGCTTCGTCACGTGCATGGGCGACGCCGCGCGCGGCCAGTTCCTGCGCGGTCACGTCGACCCAGTAGCCGTTCCATCGCACGCTGCCGTCTGCCGCGGCCAGCGGCACCGCATCGGAGCTGAGATAGCGCGTGCGCCCGCCGACCTGGGCGCGAACGGTGACATGCAGCGGCGTGAGTTCGCGGGCGGATCGTTCGAACGCTTCGCGCAGCGCTTCGCGATCCTCGTCCGGCACGGGCGCCAGCATGGTTTCGCCGCCGGCGAGCAGCTCGCCCGGCTCCATGCCGAGAATGCTTTGCGGATCGCCACCGACATACGCCATCGCATAAGCGCCGTCGGCGCCGCGGACTGCCTCGTAGACCACCGCGGGCACATGCGCCGTGACCTCGGCGAGACGCCGCTCGGTGCGTTCGCGTCGGCGCGTCTCGCGACGCAGATTGAGGTACGCATAGCTGATGGCGATCAGCGAAGCCAGCAACACCGCGACGAAGGGCAGCACGCGCCCCGCGATTTCACGCCATGTCGGTCCCACCACGTAGTGGGAGGCGAACCAGGTGTTGCGGATCTCCTGCTGCCGGTGCGTCGACAGGTTGACCAGCACACGGTTGACCAGCGGAACCAGCGGCGCGAGTTCACGCCGCACACCGATGGCGATCGCTTCGTTGTCGCCGGTGGGAGCGGCCACCTTCAGCTGGCCGAGGAAATTTTCGCGGATGAGGTAATCGACCGAGGCCAGATTGCCAACGAACGCATCCCCCTCACCGGCCGCAAGGCGGCGCAGGCCGTCCGCCTCGGTATCGACGGAGACGATCTGCACGCCGGCAATGCGCGAGAGCAGCCGCCGGATCGGCTCGCGCGTAGTGTTTCCCAGAACGCGTTTACCGACCAGATCGTCGCGGCCGGCCACCGTGGGCGAGCCCTCGCGCGTCACGATCATGATCGGAAAGTCGAGGTAAGGCACGCTCGGTTCGAGGAACGGCGCTGTCGCACTCTGCGGATTGATGGCCGCGACGAGGTCGACATCGCCCCGATGCACCCGCTCGACCGTGCCCGCCCAGTTCTCGCTGGGCACCTGAGTGACGCGGATACCCAGTTCGGCCGCGATCTCGCGCACGTAATCCAGCGACAGGCCCTCCGCCTCACCCTGCCCCGTGATCAGGCTGAAAGGCGCATAGCTGGGGTCCACCCCCAGACGCAGAGGCGGCAGCGCCTCCAGCCAGCTCTTCTCCTTTTCACTGAGAGGAATACCGGCCTCCCTCGGCCGCGGCGCGATATCCCGCCCCACCCAGCGCGCACGCAGGCGGCCGTGATCCGCGGCGGTGAGCTCACCCAGGGCGTGGTCCAGCGCCCGCCCCAGCGGAGCACGCTCCGCAGGCACAGCGAAGGCCAGCGCGCTGATCGGCAGCGCGAGCGGCGCCCCGACGCGAAGCTCATGATCCAGCCGCAGGCGCGAGACGAACTCGCGTGCCGAATACGGGTTGTCCAGGTACGCGTTGACGTCACCGCTGCGCACGCGCTCCAGCGCCTCGGCCGTGGAGGCGGTCTCGACCAGAGTCGTCTCAGGCAGCTCGCGACGCAAGGCCGAAATGTCGAAGTAGCCGGTATGGACGGCCAGGCGCTTGCCGACCAGATCGCCGGGACGGTGCACGATGGGCGCGTCCACCCGCTCCACCACCGCCGGGAGGGATTCGAAGTAGGTCGCACCCACACGAATGCCGGGCATGCCCTGTTCCAGCGGCGTGACCGACGTGGCGACATCGATCTCGCCCCTGGCCAGGCCCGCCAGGAGCGCCGGCCAGCTCGGATATTCGCGAGTCTGCAACGTGACGCCGAGCTCCGCGGCGATCTCGCGCAGGTAGTCCGGGCCGAGACCCTCGAGTTCACCGTCGCGAAGCTCCTCGAAGGGGGGATAGCCCTCCGGGTAGGCGCCGACCGTGAGTACGGGGTGGTGGCGGAGCCATTCGGCATCCTCCGGGCGCAACGGCACGTCCGGGGTGGCCATCGCCACACTGGCAAGCACAAACAAAATTAACGGGAGCAGGCGTCGGATCACGTGGGAGGCTTCGTCAAGGTAACCTTCTGGGCATAATCGGTTCGAAGCTCAATGTGTCGCAACGTATTCAGGAGAACGCAAGGCATGCCACTCAAGGTCATTCTGGCAGACGATCACCCCCTCGTTCTCGTTGGCGGGCGGCTTGCGCTCGAGAATGCGCATATCGAAGTGGTCGGTGCGGCGAAGGCGGCCGACGAACTTCTGGCCATGCTCGCCGACCGCGAATGTGACGTCGTAATTACGGATTTTCTCATGCCGAGCGATCGGCAGGACGACGGATTCCCACTTCTCGAAGCGATCGCCAAGGATTATCCGCATATCGCGCTGATCGTCCTGACCATGATCAACCGCCCCGCCGCGCTTCAGTCGATGCTCTCACGCGGCGCACGCGGCATCGTCGACAAACGTGCCCCGATGGACGAGCTGGCCACGGCCGCACGTGCGGTCTCCGACGGCGAAACCTACCTCAGCGAAACCCTGCTCGACATCCTCAACGAGGCCGACGAGAGCTCGGTCGCCATGCCGGGCGCTCCGTTGTCACCCCGCGAGACGGAAGTGATCCGCGCGTTCGTCAATGGCATGTCGCTTCAGCAGATCGCCGACCGCGAAGGCAAGTCGGTCAAGACGATCAGCCGCCAGAAGCGGGATGCCATGCGCAAGCTGGGCGTCGACCACGACAGCCTCCTCGGCGACTACGTGCGGGATCACGGACTGAGCTGAGCGCTTTTCGCTAAAGCGGTGGCGGGTAGACCCGCCCGGCGCGCAGCGGCTGGAAACACGGCGCCGTGGTGTAGAACGACGCCTCCCCCGTATCCGCGTGCCACCCCGGCACGCCGGATACCGGCAACGGCCGAAGTTCCTGTGGATCGTTGAGAACGGCACCGCTGTGGATCGCCTCGGCGCAGACGGCACGCGCATCGCGACCGTCCATGACGACCAACGCCTTCCCCACCAGCAGTTTCTCCGGCGTCAGAGCATGCTCGAGCAACGCATGGCCGAACACCTCGACGCTCGCTTCGCCGCGCAGCCAGGCCTCGCGATGCGTCCAGAAGAGCGTCGACCAGTCGTGTGCATCCCAGGCGTGCAGCATGGCCGGATCGCGCAGCGAAACGATCATCCCCGCTTCGTCGAAATGCGTCAGCGCGCACTGCGGACGTGAGCGCTCCCGCGGTCCCATGCGCGCGATCTCATCCATCTGGCGCGCATTGAGCGCGCGTTTCAGCGACGGGTAGCGCAGCCAGATGAGCGCGTTGAACAGGTCGTGCCAGTTCTCGGCACGCGTGGCGATCGCGCCTTTGCGGGCGATGCGCTCCTCGTAGTGCAGCCCGTCGTCGAGCAGGGCCTTGTCCTGCGTCACGAAGCGCACGGCGGAACCGGGCGGGAGCAAGGCATTCAGCAGCGCGGTATCGGGCCACGTATCGCCGTCGAGGAGCGACGTGTAATCGCCCCAGGCGGAAAGCGGCGGCGACGCGAACACGCTCCGATCGAGCGAATCCCGCGTCGGCGCCACGTAACGCATGGGACTTAAGCCAGACGACCGTAGAGGTCGTGGGCGTCGGCTTCTTCGACGACGACGTCAACGAACTGGCCAGGCTTCAGCAGCTGGCCATCGTCGATACGCACGGCACCGTCGATTTCCGGCGCATCGGCGCTGGAGCGGCCCCAGGCGCCATCGGTATCGATTTCGTCCACCAGCACCTTGATCGTCCTGCCCACTTTGCGCTGCAGCTTGGCGGCGGAAATCTCGGCCTGCACCGCCATGAACTGCTCGAGGCGGTCTTCCTTGAGTTCTTCGTCGATCTGACCCGGCAGGTCATTGGCCCTGGCGCCGTCGACCGGCGAATACGCGAACGCACCCACGCGATCGAGTTCGGCCTCACGCAGGAAGCCGAGCAGTTCCTGGAACTCCTGATCGGTCTCGCCGGGGAAGCCCACGATGAACGTGCTGCGGATGGTGAGATCCGGCACCTGACGACGCCAGTTCTGCACGCGCTCCAGTGTCTTGTCGACGTTACCCGGGCGCTTCATCAGCTTGAGGATGCGCGGGCTGGCGTGCTGGAACGGGATGTCGAGGTACGGAAGGATCTTGCCGTCCGCCATCAGCGGCATGATTTCGTCGACGTGCGGATACGGGTAGACGTAGTGCAGCCGGGTCCAGATGCCCAGTTCGGACAGGCCCTCGCACAGCTCGGTCATCCGCGTGCGGTACGACTTGCCACGCCATTCGCGCTCGGCGTAGCGCACGTCGACGCCATAGGCGCTGGTGTCCTGCGAGATCACCAGCAACTCCTTCACGCCGCCGCGGGCCAGCTTCTCGGCTTCCATCAGCACCTGGTCGACCGGGCGGCTGACGAGGTCGCCACGCATCGACGGGATGATGCAGAAGCTGCAGCGGTGATTGCAGCCCTCGGAAATCTTCAGGTACGCGTAGTGCTTGGGCGTCAGCTTCACGCCGGTGTCGGGCACCAGATCGAGGAACTTGTTCCGGGTCGGCGGGATCGCCTGATGCACCGCGCTCATCACGCTGACGTAGTCCTGTGGGCCCGAGATGGACAGGACGTCGGGGTAGCTCTCACGGATCAGCTCCGAACGCTTACCCAGGCAACCGGTGACGATCACCTTGCCGTTCTCGTGAAGCGCCTCACCGATGGCATCGAGCGATTCCTGAACGGCCGAATCGATGAAGCCGCAGGTGTTGACGACGACCGCGTCGGCCTCGCCGTAGCTGGGCACGATCTCGTAGCCTTCGACCTTCAGCTGGGTGAGGATGCGTTCGGAGTCGACGAGGGCTTTCGGACAGCCGAGGCTGACGAAACCGACTTTGGGAGCGGCCTGGGACATTGCCGTGGGTACCGGGGGTATAGGAAGCCGGGCATTATAGCGGGTTGGCGGCCACGCGGCCGGGCGGCCCTTCACGTCTGGCCCCCAAGGCCTTCAGGCCGCCCAAATCTCCTGAATCAACACCTCGGTGTAAAGCTTAATGAAGGTCCGCTTCCGAAACGACGCGTGCCCTGCCTGGCGCGCTATTTCCAAATGGCCGACCCGGCTTGAAGCGTAAGGCCTTCTTTTCGATGAGGTGCCACGAGGCAGCGGCCAGAGCAACGGTTACGGGCACGGTGATGGACAGCAGTTCAAGGTAAGGCGTTTCCCGCCCCCAACGTGCGACTCCTATCTGCTGCACGGGCCATGCGTATATGTAAATGCCATAGGAGAGATCTCCGACTTTTGAAATGTTTCGCAGACCAGCCCATGACCGCACGCCAATCGCAATTGTCAGTGACGGAACGACGAAGGCGAGCCCAAGATTGGTCTGATCAACGCGGATGAGTGCGTAGCCGATGACCAGGGATGACAGGGTCGGCAGGGGTTTGCGGAGGTAAGGACAGGCCCGCAACAGACTTCCTGCGGCGAAGAAGAGCCCGAAGTCAGCGAGGAAACTCTCCCCGGACTGCAGGCCGGAAAGCACGAAGTAACCAAAGACTCCCACAGCGAACACGATAGATGGACGCCGCGTTGCAACTCCGGCAACGAGAAGCAGCCCGTAACAATAGACCTCGTACGGAATGGTCCACAGTGATCCGTTGGTGAGGTGTCTTGGGTTTTGAGGAAATCCCGTCAGTCCAAGCACAGCTATCACTGCAAGCGTCAGCGGAATTGATACACAAAGGGCCGGCATCATCCGGAGGGCGCGACGGGCGGTAAAGCGCAGAATATGGGGGTCTTTCAACCAACTGGATGTGACCAGATAGCCGCTGATTGAAAAGAAAATGAGCACACCCAGGTTGCCGAACGAATGATCCCCGACAAACCTTGGTTCAGCGCGTCCGGACAGAGCGAACTGATGGCTGATCAGCACGAGGAAGGCGCCAAATAGCCTCAGTGCATCAAAATTGTTGCGCTGTCCGTGAGTCATTGCTTCTTCCTTGAACACGGCCATTTTCTCAGGTGCGCAGCTCGCCAGAGACGTATTCGATCAGTTCGCTGGTGTTTCTCACGTACTCGTTTTCCAGGTCGATGCCGCACTTGTTGGCCAGTACCATGATCGACCATAAGCAGTCCGACAATTCATGACCGAGTTTGACTTTGCAGTCATCGATGTCCCGGACACCCGCATTCGCCTGAATCAGTTTGGCCAGATCGCCGACGTCACCTACGAAACCAAGTGCGAGTTCCTGCGTCGTCCAGACACGCCCCCACCGCTTGACCTCGAGCTGTTCGTAGAGCACGTTCAGCTCTAGTGCCGAGGTCTCAAGTTCACTGAATTTCATGCTGGCGACTGCCACAGGCTGATTCCATTTCCGTGTTGGATACGGCGGAACACTACACGCGCCCGCAGCTGCCAAACCAGTGCTGCCTCGCGACCACCGGGCCCGGATAGGCCTTCACGCACATCCCGCCGACATGTGGCCGGGTTACCCTTACGGGTATTCCTACCACCTCCGGAGATTCGCCCCATGGGCCGCACCCTGATCCTCGACACCTCACGCCCGCACGAAAGCATGGACGCCTACCTCGCCGAGCCGACCGGCGCCCCGAAGGGTGGCGTCGTGGTGGTCCAGGAGATCTTCGGCGTCAACGCCCATATCCGCAGCGTGGCGGACCGTTTCGCGGCCGAAGGCTACGTCGCCATCGCGCCGGCGCTGTTCGACCCGGTCGAGAAGGATGTCGAGCTTGGCTACGACCAGGACGGTATGCAGAAGGGCGTCAAGCTAATCGGCGAGTTGGGTCTTCTGCGCCCGATGCAGGATGTGGGCATCGCCGCGAAGCTGATCGCCGACCAGTACAAGGTCAAGGTCGGCACGGTGGGCTACTGCTGGGGCGGTACCGTTGCGGCGTTGGCGGCCCTGCGTCTCGGCTTGCCCTCGTCCAGCTACTACGGCTCGCGCAACGTGCCCTTCCTGAGCGAACCGGCCAAGGCCAACGTGATCTTCCATTTCGGCGAGCGCGACCACTCCATCCCGCCCGAGATGGTCGAGAAGCATCGTGAGCTGAAACCGGAAATGGATACCTGGGTCTACCCGGCCGACCATGGCTTCAATTGCGACGCACGCGCCAGCTACGACGAGCCGAGCGCAAAGCTGGCCTGGGAGCGCACCCTCGCCTTCTTCGCCCGCGAACTGGCATGAGCGAGGCGTTCGACCTCGATCCGCGGATCGCCGGTGACACCCTCGTCGTCGGCGACCTCCCTCTAAGCCGCGTCCTGCTGATGCGGGACGCGCGCTATGCGTGGCTGGTGCTGGTGCCGCGGAGAGCGGGGCTGGTCGAGGTTTCGGATCTTCCCGACGAGGAACGCGCCCTGCTCTGGCAGGAGGCCGGCCTCGCCGGGAGCGCCCTGCGTGCCGTGGCGCCGTGCGACAAGCTCAATATCGGGGCGCTGGGCAACATCGTGCGCCAGCTCCATGTCCACGTTGTCGCCAGAACCGAGGGCGATGCGGCGTGGCCGGGGCCGGTGTGGGGGTTTGGCAAGGCGGAGCCTTATGCGGATGGTGAGGCGGAGAAGCGGGTCGAGGCGCTGCGGGAACTGCTCGGCTTGAGCTGATACCGCACCAGCCATCGCCAGCAGGGCTGGCTCCTACAAGAGCCGGGGACAGCCGAGACGGCGCCAGCAAGGAACGGGCCCGGCAAGAACAAAAAAGCCCGGAGGCGCGAGCCTCCGGGCTTTTTTCGAGCAGAAGGCCTGAGGGCTTACTGCTGCGTCTGCGGGTCGTAGGCGCCGCTGGAGGCTTCCTTACCCTGCATGCGGTCCGGCAACGCGGCCTTCTGCGGGGTGTCCTCGAGCTGGCGTGCCTTTTCTTCCACGGCGTTCAGGCGGGTGAGCTCGCCCTTCTTGTCGTAATACACGGCAAAGCCGTAGTCCAGCTGCATGCGGGCCATGAAGCCAAGATGGATGTCACGGATCTTGGAGTCGTCGCTCGGGATCAGCAGGACCGTCTTCGGCAGCTTGCCCTGGTCTTTCAGGTAGGCGAAATGGCTGCCGGTGTCGGCGGCGGAAAGCACCGCGTTGTCCACGACGAACTGGCCGCTCTTATAGGCCTTGATCGTGACGTCGAACTGGCCCTGCTCTTTGGCGACGGGGTCGTTCTTCGTGGCACCGCTGTGGCAACCGGCGAGCACCAGCATGCTGGCGAGGAGCATCGCCGCGGCGGCGCGGGACAGGAGGTTGGGAACTCGGATCATGCGGTGTCTCCGTGGATCGGCGTTTCGTGAAAGTGGGAAGTTTACCCCGCGCCCCTATCAGGCGCGGATGCGACCGGAAGGCCGTTCAGGTACTCGGCAGGGTGACGCCGCGCTGGCCCTGGTACTTGCCGCCGCGATCGGCGTAGGACACCTCACACTCCTCGTCGGATTCGAGGAAGAGCATCTGGGCGACGCCCTCGTTGGCGTAAATCTTTGCGGGCAGCGGCGTCGTGTTCGAGAACTCGAGGGTGACGTGGCCTTCCCACTCCGGCTCGAGCGGCGTCACGTTGACGATGATGCCGCAGCGGGCGTAGGTGCTCTTGCCGAGGCAGATGGTCAGGACCTGACGCGGAATGCGGAAGTACTCGACCGTGCGCGCCAGCGCGAAGGAATTCGGTGGAATGATGCAGACGTCGGATTTGACGTCGACGAAGCTGCGCTCGTCGAACGCCTTCGGATCGACGATGGTCGAGTTGATGTTGGTGAACACCTTGAACTCATCGGCGCAACGGACGTCGTAGCCGTAGCTCGAGGTGCCATACGAGACCAGCCGGTGACCGTCGCGCTCCTTGACCTGACCGGGCGCGAACGGCTCGATCATGCCGTGCTGCTCGGCCATGCGGCGGATCCACTTGTCGGACTTGATGCTCACGTACTTGTCTCCCTCGCTGGAGCCGGAAAGGTATAGGAACGTCGTCGAAGACGCTACTTTCAGGTGTTCTGGATGACGATCTTGGGGAACGAGATCGCCTTGTTGCGGGCCTGCAGAGACAGTTTCGCCGCCGTGGAACGCGCGATGGCGCGATAACGCCCGGCCAGATCGGATTCCGGGATCGCCGCCACGGTGGGCTTGCCGTCGTCCGACTGCTGACGGATGCGGATGTCGAGCGGCAGATCGCCCAGATAGGCGATACCGGCTTCTTCCGCCATCCGTGCGCCGCCGCCGTGGCCGAAGATGTGCTCCTCGTGACCGCAGTTCGTACAGATGTGCGTCGCCATGTTCTCGATGACGCCGAGCACCGGCACCTCCACCTTGCGGAACATGCCCAGCGCCTTGCGCGCGTCGAGCAGCGCGATGTCCTGCGGCGTGGTGACGATGACGGCGCCGGAGACCGGCACCTTCTGCGAAAGGGTCAGCTGGATGTCGCCGGTTCCCGGCGGCAGATCGATGATGAGGTAATCCAGGTCGTCCCAGCGCGTGTCGTTCAGCAACTGCATCAGCGCCTGGGTGACCATGGGACCACGCCAGATCATGGGGGTATCCTCGTCGATCAGAACGCCGATGGACATCGCCTGCAGGCCATGGGCGTGCATCGGCTCGATGCTTTTGCCGTCGGGAGACACCGGTTTCCCTGACAATCCGAGCATGCGCGGCTGGCTGGGACCGTAGATATCGGCGTCCAGGATGCCGACCCGGGCGCCTTCGGCCACCAGCGCGAGCGCCAGGTTCACCGACACGGTGGACTTGCCTACCCCGCCCTTGCCCGACGCGACGGCGATGATGTTCTTCACGCCGACCATGGGAGACAACTGGCCCTGCACCTTGTGGGGATGCACGCGCCAGGTGACCGACACGGCGGCCGAGGCGATGCCCGGCTCGGCCTCGAGGGCCTGACGGGCCTGCTCGGTCGCTTGTGCGACATAGCCCACGGCGGGGTAGCCGAGCTGGATGTCGACGGAGACACGGTCGCCATCGACGCCCACCGCACGCACGGCGGCGCCGAACGGCTGCCCCGAGTGCGGGTCGATAACGCGGTCGAGGACACCGCGGACGAGGGATTCGCTGGGCTGGGTCATGGGGAGAGTTGAGCAAAATCGAAGATCGCCCATTATGCCAGCTAGCGTGCCTCGACCGGGCCCGCACGTTGGCGCGGGGCCCGGGGGCCGCAGCCTTGCCTCGTGGCGCGATGCAGCTTGACGGGGCTGCCGCCGCTCGTCAGGCTCCGGCCGTACCTTACCGTATGGGGAGCACCGCCATCCTATGAAGTCCCTGATCCGCACCGCCGCTGCCCTCGCCCTCGTCGCGAGCGCCCTCCCCGCCTTCGCCGCCACGGATACCCCGGTCGGCAAGTGGAAGACCATCGACGACAAGACCCACGAAGTGAAGTCGATCGTCGAGATCACCGAGCACGGCGGTCTGCTGGAAGGCAAGGTCGTGGAGGTGCTCAAATCCGACCACGGTCCTCACCCGGTCTGCTCCGAGTGCGATGGGGAGCGCAAGAACAAGCCCATCGAAGGCATGACCATCATGTGGGGCCTGAAGAAGGACGGCGACGAGTGGTCCGGCGGCCAGATCCTCGATCCGGCCAAGGGCAAGATCTACAAGGTGACCCTGAAGCTCGAGGACGGCGGCAAGAAGCTCGATGTCCATGGGTATATCGGGTTTTCGCTGATCGGTCGCAGCCAGGAATGGGTGCGAGCGGAGTAAACAGATACATCGCGCGCGAGGCGCGCTCCTACAGGGGCGGGGGCCCAGGGGCCCGTCGCCCCCTTCGCATGCCATAATCCCCGGTCCCAAAGCAGACCGCGATCCTCATGGCCCGCCGCATCCTGGTTACCAACGCTCTACCCTACGCCAACGGCCCGCTTCATCTGGGCCATATGCTCGGCTACATCGAAGCCGACATCTGGGCGCGGGCGCAGCGAATGCAGGGCAACGAGGTCTGGTACGTCGCCGGTGAGGACGCCCACGGCACGCCGATCATGCTCGCCGCCGAGAAGGTCGGGCTGACGCCTGAGGAATACATCGCGGGTATCCGCGCGTCGCACGAAGCGGATTTCACCGACTTCCACTTCAGCTACGACCAGTACCACACGACGCATTCCCCGGAAAACCGGGAAATCGCGACGGACATCTACGTGCGCCTGCGTGATGCCGGGTATATCGCCCGCCGCGACATCCAGCAGCTGTATGACCCCACGCGTGACATGTTCCTGCCGGACCGCTACATCAAGGGCACCTGCCCCAACTGCGGCACGCCAGACCAGTACGGCGACAACTGCGAGAACTGCGGCGCCACCTACGCACCGACCGACCTGATCAACCCGTACTCGGTGATGTCGGGCGCTACCCCCGTGCTGCGTGACTCCGAGCATTACTTCTTCGAGCTCGGCAAGTTCGAGCAGCTGCTGCGCGACTGGTTCGCGGGCAAGTACACCGACGGTAAGCCCACCGCCAACAGCAGCGTCGTCGCCAAGCTGGCGGAATGGATCGACGGCGGCCTGCGTGACTGGGACATCTCGCGCGATGCGCCGTATTTCGGATTTCCGATCCCCGACGCGCCGGGCAAGTTCTTCTACGTGTGGCTCGACGCACCGGCGGGTTACCTCGCCTCGTTCAAGGCACTGTGCGAGCGCAAGGGCATCGTCTTCGACGACTTCCTGCGTGCCGACAGCACCGCCGAAATGCACCACTTCGTCGGCAAGGACATCATCAACTTCCATGGCCTGTTCTGGCCGGCGATGCTGCACGGCGCGGGTATGCGCGTGCCGACCGCGCTGCATACCAACGGTTACCTGACGGTCAACGGCGCGAAGATGTCCAAGTCGCGCGGCACCTTCATTCAGGCGCGCACGTTCCTGGACTCCGGCCTCGACCCGGAAGCCCTGCGCTACTACTTCGCCACCATGCTTGGCCCGCAGCCGATCGACGTCGACCTTGACCTCAAGTCGTTCGAGGAACGCGTCAACTCGCATCTGGTCGGCAAGTGGGCGAACATCGCCAGCCGTACGGCGGGCTTCCTGCACACGCATTTCGCCGGCAAGCTGTCCGATCGCTTCGACGACGAGGCGACCGCACTGTGGAAGGACCTTCTGACACAGTACGAAGGCATCGAAGCCGTCTACGAAGCCGACGAATACGCCGAAGCGACGCGCCGTTTCGTGTCGATGTCCGATGCGGTCAACGGCTACATCGCAGCCAAGGCACCCTGGGTGATCGCCAGAGACGACGCGCGCCGCGACGAACTGCAGCAGGTCTGCTCGTTCGCGATCAACGCGTTCCGCCTGCTGTCTGGCCTCCTCAAGCCCATCGTGCCGACCACCGTCGCCGCCGCTGAGGCATTCCTCGGTGCGCCGATTACGACGTTCGCCGATGCGCGCCGCGAGCTATTCGGCCACACCGTCAACGCGTTCTCGCCGCTGTTCGGCCGCCTCGATCCGAAGAAGATCGCCGCCATGGTCGACGCCTCGAAAGAATCGCTAACTCCCGCTGAGCAGGCTCGCGAAGCCGCCGCGGAAGCCAGGCCCGCCAAGAAACCCAAAGAAGCTCCGAAGCCCATGACCGACGCCACCGCTACCGCCTCCACCGATACCGCCGCCACCATTTCCATCGACGACTTCGCCAGGCTCGACCTGCGTATCGGCAAGGTGACCGTCTGCGAGTTTGTCGAAGGCTCGGACAAGCTGCTCCGCTTCGAACTGGATGCCGGCACGCTCGGCACGCGCCAGATCTTCTCGGGCATCCGCGCCGCGTATGGCGAGCCGGAGAAGCTCGTCGGCCGCAACGTGGTCTTCATCGCCAACCTCGCGCCGCGCAAGATGCGCTTCGGTCTGTCCGAGGGCATGATCCTGTCCGCCGGTGACGGCGGTGCGGACCTGTTCCTCCTCGACGCCGACCAGGGTGCGGCGCCGGGCGCCACCGTCCGCTAAACACGACCCGGCAACGCGCCAGCCATGACGCCAACGCTCGCCGACCGCATCGACACGCTCCTGCCGCAAACCCAGTGCGAGCAGTGCGGTTTCCATGGCTGCCGCCCCTACGCGGAGGCGATCGCCGCCGATGAAGCGGGCATCGATCGCTGCCCGCCGGGTGGTGCCATCGGCATCGCCCGTCTGGCCGCCCTGCTCGATCGTCCCGTGGTGCCGCTCGATCCGACGCATGGCGTGGAGAAGCCGCGCACGCTCGCGCGCATCGTCGAAGCCGATTGCATCGGCTGCACCAAGTGCATCCAGGTGTGCCCGGTCGATGCGATCCTCGGTGCATCCAAAGTGATGCACACCGTGGTCAGCGATCTGTGCACCGGCTGCGAACTCTGCGTACCCGCCTGCCCCGTCGACTGCATCCGGCTCGATCCGATGCCGCTGGCACAGGCGGACGACCGCGAGCACGCCGACGCGGCGCGACGTCATTTCCAGCGCCGTGAGGCACGTCTTGCTCAGGAGCGTGCCGAGCGCGAACGCCAGCTCGAAGCGAATAAGGCCGTGGTCGCCGCGCCCACCGCACGCAACGCGGTCCTCGAAGCGCTCGCCCGCGCGAGGCTGCGGAAGAAGGACACTCCGTGAAAAAAGCCAACGTGGTCGAGATGTTCAGCCGCCTGCGCGAGCTGGATCCGCATCCGAAAACCGAACTCGAATACACCACGCCGTTCGAGCTGCTTTCCGCCGTGGCGCTGTCCGCGCAGGCCACCGACGTCGGCGTGAACAAGGCGACGCGCAAGCTGTTTCCGGTGGCCAATACGGCCCAGAAGATCCTCGATCTGGGGCTCGAAAAACTCAAGACGTACATCAGCACGATCGGGCTCTACAACAACAAGGCGAAGAACCTGATCGCCATGAGCCGGATTCTCGTGGATCGTTACGACGGCGAAGTACCGCAGTCACGCGAGGCGCTCGAAGAACTGCCGGGCGTCGGTCGCAAGACCGCCAATGTGGTGCTCAACACGGCATTCGGGCAGCCGACGATTGCCGTCGATACGCACATTTTCCGCGTTGCCAACCGCACGGGGCTGGCACCCGGGCCGGATGTGCGCAAGGTCGAGGACAAGCTCGAGAAGGTGATCCCGAAGGAATTCATCCAGGATGCGCATCACTGGCTGATCCTGCACGGGCGCTACGTATGCAAGGCGCGCAAGCCGGCATGTCCGGACTGCGCGATCATCGACCTGTGCGCCTACAAGCACAAGACAAAGCCGGCCTGAGCCGGCTTTTCTTCTTCGCGAGGGGACGTCGCGCGCGAGGCGCGCTCCTACGCAGCCTGCCTGGAACCCTCGACCCGCCGTCCCAGTTCGTGCCAGTCGACGATGAGTTCGCAGCCACGCTTTGACGCGTTCTGCCCCCACTCTCGCAACAGCTCCAGCGACGCCTGATCGACGTGGACCAGCCGGTCCATCCGCACGCTGAGGCGCGTATTGGCCGGCACGGCTTCCAGCTTGCGCGCCATCGTCGGTACCTTGAGGAACGTCGCCGAGCCCTCCAGGTGCAGCGTCGCGTGACCCGGCTCGTCGTGATGCTGCACGTCCATCTTCAGCTTCGACGACAACAGCGCCAGGCGGAACAGCGAGAGACCGAAGCCGACGATCACGCCGGTCAGCAGGTCGGTGGCAACGATAGCCACGGTCGTCGCGACATAGACCGCCGCCGTACCTTTGCCGTACGCCGCCAGCGTCTTGATCTGGCCGGGATTGACCATCTTCACGCCGGTAAAGACCAGGATGCCGGCCAGGCAGGAGATGGGCGTCATGCGCATCAACCACGGAAGCAGCATCACGAAGGCCAGCAACCAGCCGCCGTGCAGGATCGACGCCATACGTGTGGCTGAGCCGGCCTGCACGTTCGCGGCGCTACGCACGATCACGCCCGTCATCGGCAACGCACCGAGGAAACCGCAGATCAGATTGCCGACGCCCTGCGCCGTCAGTTCTCGGTCGTAGTTCGTACGCACGCCGTTGTGCATGCGATCCACCGCGGCCGCGGAGAGCAGCGTCTCCGCGCTGGCGATGAACGCAAACGTCGCCGCCGCGACCAGCAGCGACGCGTCGAACAGTCCGAAGAGGCTACCCATGCTCGGCAGGCTCACCGCCGAAAACAGGTTGGCGGGCACGTCGACTCGCTTGACGTCCACCGCCGTCAGTTGCGCGATGAGCGTCATCGCAACCACCGCGAGCAAGGCACCCGGCACGAAGCGGAGCTTCGCCGGGCGCAGCTTCTCCCAGCCGAGCATGATCGCAATGGTGCCCAGGCCGATCATCAGGGCGGCGGGGGCCTGCCCCTCCGCGGCACCGGTGACCGATTCCCACGCTGCGGAGGGGAGCGCCGCGAAGTTTTCGAGACCGCGTGCTTTCGGAATCGCGTCCAGCAACACATGGGACTGGGACGCGACGATCAGGATGCCGATGCCGGACAACATGCCGGCGACCACCGCCGGCGACGTCATCCGGAACCAGACGCCGACTTTGCACAGACCGGCGACGATCTGAATCAGGCCGGCAAGCAGCACGACGGGGCCAAGAGCGGCCACGCCGTGCTCGCGCACAAGTTCAAACACCAGGACCGCGAGGCCCGCCGCGGGACCGCTGACCTGCAGCGGCGACCCCGCGATCGAACCGACGATGATTCCGCCCACGATGCCGGTGATCAGTCCTGCGCTGGGCGGCATGCCCGACGCGATCGCGATACCCATGCACAGAGGCAGAGCGACAAGAAAGACGACCACCGAGCCGAGGAGGTCGCGGCCAAAGAGGCCCTGGGAAAAGTATGCGCGCATGTCGTGCCTTCCTTAAGCGGCGTTTGCTACCGGCACGGGCGTGGAGAAACGCGCGTGCGGTGTCGCGTCCGGCGCGTGTGCATCGCCGGCGACGAGGGGACGGAACCTTCCTTCCAACGGATCGAAGGCGGTGATTTCGGTGTTGGCGATGTCGTAGATCCAGCCGTGAATACGCAGGCTGCCGTTGGCGATCGCGGCTGCGACGGCGGGCAGCGTGCGCATGTGTTCCAGCTGGCCGACTACGTTTTCTTCGGTGAGATAACGCAGACCCTCTTCGCCCAGGATGGTCGGACGATTCTCGGCGACGACGTAGCGAGCCACGTCGGCGTGCTTCAGCCACTGCTCGACCGACGGCTTGCCCTTCAGCGCCGCCGGGTTCTGCAGCGCCTTCATCGCGCCGCAGTCCGAGTGGCCGCAGATGACGATGTGCTGAACCTTCAGCGCCGTCACCGCGTATTCGATGGCGGCGACCACGCCACTGACGTGCTGCGCGTACGGCGGGACGATGTTGCCGACGTTGCGGTAAACGAACAGGTCGCCCGGCTGAGCGTTGAAGATCAGCTCCGGCATGATGCGCGAGTCGGCGCAGGTGATGAACATCGTATGCGGCGTCTGGCCGGACGCCAGTTTGGCGAATACCTCGCGCTGATCGTCGGTCATGTTGCGGCGGAAATTGTCGAAGCCCTGGATGAGACGTTCCATGGTGGTTTCTCTCTTCGTTGGCGGAAACAAGGCACGAGCGCGCACGCTCGCGGCGGCTGGCGGATTGCCAGCGCGCGAAAACTGCAGGTGAGAAAAAGAAGGTGGGGCTGTCGGCGCGCGAAGGCGCCGGACCGATCAGACGATCGGAGGCCGCAGCTCGAGGCTGGGATGATGCGCGTGAGGCGCCGGCCGGACGTCCGCATGACGGGAGGTGCTGACGTGGGGAATCGTCACGACATGCTGAGGGGGGACATCGAAGGTATCGTCGAGGCCGCCGCTATTGTCTTCCAGCGACGGCACGGGATCCTGATCGTCGAACGAGGCCGTGTCGTCGGCAACCGCCAGCGCGTGCTGCGCCGCGTGTTCCTGGGAAGCCACCGCCGCGGCGAGGCCGCTGGCGGAGGGCGCCGCATTCACGCCGACGCACGCGACGAACAACGCGAAGAACACGAAAATCGTGCTCGCGAAGCGGCGCATGGCGGGGGCGAAAAGGGTCTGCATGAGCCGGAACCTACGACAGGCTTCATGACGTTCGCAAGTGTGGCGATGCAGCAAATTCAGGCTTGGGGCATTTTTGTGTGCTGAAACGTGACGTGGCAACGGTTTTTGCCGGTGACCGGGCACGAGGCGGCCTGCGCTTATTCAGATATGGACGTCCGAAAGACCGTTGGCTGCCTGAGATCATTCGCAACGAGAATTCGCTGACAGGGTCAGTTACCACGAACGCATGGCCGCGTAAGGCAAAAAAACGGCGGGCTTGCGCCCGCCGTCCGGTTCGTCCCTGAGCAGAACTCCGTTCCGATATCGATCAGAAGGTCAGCATGCCCCAGAAGCCCACTTCGTTGGTCTTGTAGTGGTAAGGGGTGGCGAACGGGCCGTCGAGCTTGTTGTGCTTGTAGACGAGGGCCAGCTTCAGGTTCTTCAGCACGTCGTACGAGACGCCGGCATTGTAGTACTTGTCCTTGATCTTCTCTTCGACGTTGACCAGGTTGTCGTACTTGTAGTCGACCTTGTCGTAACGAGCGAAGACGGCGAACTGGTCGTAGAACTTCCAGTCAGCCCAGAGCGAGTAACCGTCGGCCTTGTCCTTGGTCGTGCCGGTGGCCACGCCGGTGCCGGCGCCCGTACCCTGATACTTCAGGATGTCGTCCCAGTTTTCGGTGTGGAAATATTCCGCACCGACGCCCCAGGTCTTGTCGCGCCACGCCAGCAGGGCATCGCCGCGAGTCGCCGTACGGGTCGGGGCGCCAGCCTCGACGTCGTTGCCGCGCTTGCCGCTGTAACCGCCGATGGCGATGACCATCTGCTCGATCGGCGAGTAGCCGAGGCGGGCTTCCGTGTCGACGCTCTTGGAGCGGCTCAGGTTGCGGTAGCCGCGACCGTTGACCACGGACACCTGGTAGTTGACCGAGTTGTCGCCGGTCGTGGCACCCATCGCGTGGATACCCCAGTCGGACGAGTTGCCGAAGGCGCCGACGCCGCCGGCGGTTGCGGTACCACCGCTGCGACCACCTTCAAACGAGCGATCGGTGATGGTGTTCTCGACGTAGCGGTAGCCGTACCACTTCTCGACGAACGGGATCCAGGGCATGTCGGATGCACCGAAGCGCACCGTGAACAGCTGGTCGAACTTGCCCTGCACGTAGGCCTTCTTCACGAACAGGCTCGTGGACGAGAGCGACGACTGGTAGCTGAAGTCGGTCGTCAGGTTGGCCGACCAGATGTCGTTGAACTTGTGGTCGACGGTCAGGTAGAAGCGCTTGACGTCGAAACCCGTGCCGTTGACCGAACCGTGACCATCCTTCTGGATCGAACGGCCGTTGCCGATCTTCTCGTCGTGATCCTGATTGGTCACGTCGAAGAACATCGTGCCGCCGATCTTCGTGTTGTCCACCAGCTTGTTCAGCGCGTCGAGCTTCTTGGCGAGCTCGTCGGCCGGCTTGGCGGCGGTCACCTGCACGTCGTTCACGGCCTTGGCCGTCTCGATCTGTGCGTCAGCCTGGGCTTCCTGCTTGGCCTGAAGGTCGGCGACCTGGCTCTGGAGGGCGGCCAGCTGCGCCTGCAGCTGCTGGAGGGTGGCGGCGTCGACCGTGACGCGGGCCGGCTGCTGCGACTTCTGCGTCGCGGCGAGGGCCGAGAAGCTCGTCAGGCCCAGACCGGCGGCGATGGCCACCGTGAGCAACTTGGAACGCATGGGATTTCTCCGCTTGGTTTTTAGAATGTGTGTGGTCCCCTGTGTCCCCACTGAGCTTTTTCTGTCCGAAAAACCTCAAGCGGGGCCAACGGCGCGAAGGATGGGCCGTGGCGTTTACCGTTCAATGCAATTTTTGTTACAGATCGAAGACATGCGCACATCCGCTTAACACGGACGGCACAGACGGACGCCGGACGGGCCCCCCGGCTGATATCCTTCACGCATGGATACGACCAGTAACAGCACCGCTTCGACGATGGCCGCGCGGTTCCGGGGCTTTCTGCCCGTGATCGTGGATGTGGAAACCGGGGGATTCGATTCGGAGCGTGACGCGCTGCTGGAGATCGCCGTGGTGGCCGTCACCATGGAGCCCTCGGGCCTGCTCGTCGCCCAGCCGGCCGTCGCGGCCAACGTGGAGCCCTTCCCGGGCGCCAATATCGACCCGCGGTCCCTCGAGATCACCGGCATCGATCCGGACCACCCGTTCCGAGGCGCCCTGCCCGAGCGTCAGGCCCTGGATCACGTCTTCAATGCGGTGCGCGAGGCGGTCAAGGCCTCGGAGTGCCAGCGCGCCGTGTTGGTGGGCCATAACGCCGCATTCGATCTGGCCTTCCTTAATGCGGCCGTGCGCCGCGTGGGGCACAAGCGCAATCCGTTCCATCCTTTCAGCTGCTTCGATACGGCCACGCTGGGCGGCCTCGCGTACGGACAGACGGTCCTGAGCAAGGCCGTACTGGCCGCCGGCATCCCGTTCGACAGCCGCGAAGCCCATTCGGCGATCTACGACGCCGAGCGCACCGCCGAGCTTTTCTGTGAAATCGTCAATCGCTGGCGCCATCTGGAGCTCGCGGAGCGCGACCAGACGGCCCCGATCGAAGTCTGAGGCATTTCGTAAGTTCATGAATATGACAGCAAATCGGATGCTGTCATATCGCTGCAACATTCAGTACGTCTCATTGCAACACGGCAGGGCTGCAATACGGCCCCAGGCGGTCAACGCCTGACACTCATCCATCCGAGGACTACTCCGTGTTCACACGTAAACTCCGCATCGCTGCGCTCGTCGCCGCTTCCCTGTTCGGCATGTCCGCCCAGGCCACCGACATCACGGGCGCCGGCTCGAGCTTCGTTTACCCGGTCCTGTCGAAGTGGTCGGCGACGTACGCCGAAGCCACCGGCAACAAGCTGAACTATCAGTCCGTCGGTTCGGGTGCGGGTATCGCCCAGATCAAGGAAGGCACCATCGACTTCGGCGCGTCCGATGCTCCGATGAGCGCTGAAGACCTCACCAAGTTCGGTCTGGGCCAGTTCCCGGTCGTCGTCGGTGGCATCGTGCCCATCGTCAACCTGCAGGGCATCGCCCCGGGTCAGCTGAAGATCGACGGCAAGCTGCTGGGCGACATCTACCTGGGCAAGATCGCTCGCTGGAACGACCCGGCCATCGCCGCCCTGAATCCGGGCGTGAAGATTCCGGACGTCAAGATCACCGTCGTGCACCGCTCGGACGGTTCGGGCACCTCGTTCAACTTCACCAACTACCTGTCCAAGGTCAACCCGGAGTGGGCGTCCAAGGTGAAGTTCGGCACGGCCGTCGAATGGCCGGCCGGCGTCGGCGGCAAGGGTAACGAGGGCGTCTCGCAGTACGTCCGTCAGATCCCGGGCTCGATCGGCTATGTCGAATACGCTTACGCCACCAAGAACAAGCTCTCGTACACGCAGATGCAGAACGCTGCCGGCACGTGGGTCCAGCCGAACGCCGACGCATTCGCCGCTGCCGCCTCCACGGCGGACTGGAAGTCGGCCAAGGACTTCAACCTGATCATGACCAACGCCCCGGGCGCCCAGGCGTGGCCGATCACGGCGACGACGTGGGTCATCATGTACAAGAAGTCCAAGAACGCCTCGCACAGCAAGGTCGCCTTCGACTTCTTCAAGTGGTCGCTCGAGAAGGGTCAGTCGCAGGCCGCTTCGCTCGACTACGTCGCGCTGCCGCCGGCTCTCGTCCAGCAGATCGAAGCCTACTGGGCTGCCGAGTTCAAGAACTGATCCATCCGGTCTCAACGGACCGGCTGTCATATAGCCGGTCCAGAGTATCGTCCAAGGGGGTCGCCGTTCCGACAGGGACGGCGACCCACACGTTTGCATAGGCTCCCGGGAACCCGAACCCATCATGCACGCCACCGTCAGCAACGCCGTGCCCGACCAGGAACGTCAGGCGGAAGCGTCCCGGAACGCGCGGGATACGCGTAACGACCGGCTGTTCGGCTGGGCCCTGAAGGCCTGCGCCCTGCTCGTTCTGCTCTGCCTCGTCGGCGCCGCCGCTTCCACGCTCTGGCTGGGCCGCGACGCGTTCGCCACCTTCGGCTGGGGCTTTCTCACCAGCGCCGTGTGGGATCCGAGTAACAACCAGTACGGCGCCCTGGTGCCAGTGGTCGGCACGGTCGGCACCGCGATCATCGCCCTGATATTCGCCGTGCCGGTCAGTTTCGGCATCGCCCTCTTTCTTACCGAGATCGCCCCTGGCTGGATGCGCGGTCCGGTCAGCTCGGCCATCGAACTGCTGGCCGGCATTCCCTCGATCATCTACGGCATGTGGGGTCTCTTCATCTTCGCCCCGTTCGTGGCGGAGAACGTCAAGCCGTGGCTGATGAACAACTTCAGCGCGGACCCGCCGGACGGCAAGGTGTCGTGGCTGGTCCAGCACGTGCCCTTCATCGCGAAGTTCTTCTCCAGCGAGTACCCGTTCTTCGGCGCCGGCGTGCTCACCGCGGGCCTGGTGCTGGCGGTGATGATCATCCCGTTCATCTCTTCCGTGATGCGCGAGGTCTTCCAGACCGTGCCCACCCGCCTGAAGGAGTCCGCTTACGCCCTGGGCTCCAGCACGTGGGAAGTGGTCTGGGACATCGTCGTCCCCTACACCCGCACGGCCGTGATCGGCGGCGTGTTCCTCGGCCTGGGCCGGGCGCTCGGCGAGACGATGGCGGTGGCTTTCGTCATCGGCAACACCTTCAAGTTCACGCCGTCGCTGCTCGAAACCGGTAGTACGATCGCCTCGACCATCGCCAACCAGTTCGGTGAAGCCGAGGGTCTGCAGAAGTCCGCGCTCATGGCGATCGCCTTCCTGCTCTTCGTGGTGACCTTCATCGTGCTGATGATCGCGAGACTCATGCTCCGCCGCCTGGCTTCGAAGGAGGGCAACTGATGTCCGCCTCGCTCTATACCAGGCGCCGGATCAAGAACATCCTCGCGATGGCCTTCAGCATCGTGGCGACCTGCATCGGCCTGCTCTTCCTCGCGTGGATCCTGTGGGAGACGCTGAGCCAGGGCCTCGCCGGGCTCAAGCCGCAGCTGTTCACCAAGATCACGGCGTATCGCGAAGAGGGTGGCCTGGCCAATGCCATGGTCGGCAGCCTGATCCTCAACGTGCTGGGTATCCTCATCGCCACGCCGATCGGCGTGGCCGCGGGCACCTGGCTCGCCGAGTATTCGCGCCGCTCGAAGCTCGGTCCCACGATCCGTTTTCTCAACGACATCCTGCTGTCGGCGCCGTCGATCGTGCTCGGTCTGTTCGTCTACACGGTGATCGTCCTGCCGTCCAAGTGGCTGACCAATGGCGACGTGACGTTCTCGGGCATCGCTGGCGGCATCGCGCTGGCGCTGATCGCCCTGCCCGTCATCGTCCGCACCACGGATGAAATGCTCCGCCTGGTACCCGGCACGCTGCGCGAAGCGGCACTGTCGCTGGGTGTCCCGCAGTGGAAGCTGACGATGCAGATCCTGGTGCGTTCGGCGCGCTCGGGTATCGTCACCGGCATCCTGCTGGCCCTGGCCCGCATCAGCGGTGAAACCGCGCCGCTGCTGTTCACGGCGTTCGGCAACAACTTCATGACGTTCAACCCGATCGACAAGATGCCGAGCCTGCCCCAGGTCATCTACGAATACACCAAGGACCCGAGCCCGGACATCAACACGCTCGCCTGGGCCGGTGCTTTCGTCCTGACCATGTTCGTGCTGGCGCTCAGCCTGATCGCCCGCCTCGCCTTCTCGCGTTCCAAGGTGTCCCATGACTAAGATGAACGAAGTCGCCTCCAAGCCGGGATTCGGCACCTCGCCGCATGCCGCCGTCGACCTCGGCCAGGTGCCGGCGAAGATGACCGTGCGCGACCTCAACTTCCATTACGGTGAGTTCCATGCGCTGAAGCACATCGCCATGGACGTACCGGAGAAGAAGGTCACCGCCATCATCGGTCCGTCGGGCTGCGGCAAGTCCACCCTGCTGCGCATCTTCAACCGCATCTACGCGATCTACCCGAATCTGCGCGCCAGCGGCGAGATCGTGCTCGACGGCGAGAACATCCTCGACCCGAAGTACTCGCTCAACCGCCTGCGCAGCAAGGTCGGCATGGTGTTCCAGAAGCCGGTGCCGTTCCCCATGACGATTTTCGAGAACGTCGCTTACGGCATTCGTCACCACGAAAAGCTCAACCGCACCGACATGGAGGGCCGTGTCGAGCAGGCGCTGCGTGGCGCCGCATTGTGGGACGAGGTGAAGGACAAGCTCAAGCAGAGCGCACTCGGCCTCTCCGGCGGCCAGCAGCAGCGTCTGTGCATCGCCCGCGGCATCGCCCTGAAGCCGGAAGTGCTGCTGCTCGACGAGCCGACCTCCGCGTTGGATCCGATCGCCACGAGCCGCATCGAGCAGCTGGTCGAGGAGCTCAAGAGCCAGTTCACCATCGTCATCGTGACGCACAACATGCAGCAGGCGGCGCGCTGCTCGGACATGACCGCGTTCATGTACATGGGCGAGCTCATCGAGTTCGACCGGACCGAGAAGATCTTCACCAAGCCGGACAAGAAGCAGACCGAAGACTACATCACCGGCCGGTTCGGCTGAGCGCCCCCTATTTCGAGGTCCCGCGATGAATACTCCGCACCAGCACATCATCAAGAGCTACGACGACGAACTGAAGCGTCTCACCGGCGAAATCGTCCGCATGGGCGAGATCGCCGTCGCGCAGCTCGAAGCCGCCATCGACGTGGTCGAACGTCGTGACGAGCGCGCCGCCCAGCGCGTGGTCGACAACGACGACGCACTCGATTCGCTCGAACAGGAAATCAGCCAGGACGTCGTGCGTCTGCTCGCCCTGCGCGCGCCGATCGCCGGCGACCTGCGCAACGTGTTCGCCGCGCTGCGTATCGCTGCCGACATCGAGCGCATCGGCGACTACGCCGCCAACGTGGCCAAGCGTTCCATCCCGCTCAGCCGCGTCGCCCCGATCACCGCCGCCGGCGGCCTGAAAAACCTGGCCGAGCTGGCCGCGGACCAGTTGCGCAACGTGCTCAAGGCGTACGACGAGCAGGACGCCGAAGCCGCTTATGAAGTGTGGAAGTCGGATGCGGATCTGGATGAGGCCTATACGGTCGTCTTCCGCGCGCTGCTGACGTACATGATGGAAGACCCGCGCAACATCACGCCCTGCACCCATCTCCTGTTCATGGCAAAGAACATCGAGCGCATCGGCGACCACGCGACCAACATCGCCGAGAACGTCTGGTTCGTCGTCCACGGCGAGCCGCTGGTGGCACCGCGCACCAAGCGTGACACCACCGCGAATCCGGATTTCGATAAATAAAACGACACGGTCTGTGGGGCGACCGCCCCGTAGGAGCGCGCCCTGCGCGCGAAAAGCCTACGCAGCGAGGAAGGGATAAGGTTTCTTCGCTGCGTAGGATTTTCGCGCGCGGGGCGCGCTCCTACAGGGCAGATGCGGGCCCCGGTCAGGCGCCCGACGTCAGCTTCAACCCAAGAATCCCGACGACGATCAGTCCGACGCAAAGCAGCCGCAACGGCTGCGCCGACTCACCGAACAGAATGATGCCGAGCGTCACGGCGCCGACGGCACCGATGCCTGTCCACACCGCGTAAGCCGTACCGAGCGGCAATTTTTTTGTCGCCCAGGCGAGCAGGACGATGCTGATGAGCATCGCGCCGCCCGTGAGCACGCTGGGTAGCGGCTTCGAAAACCCTTCGGTGTATTTCAGGCCGACCGCCCAGGCGATCTCGAACAGCCCGGCAAGGACGAGGATGAACCAATACATGGGAGTGAGCTCCGCAAGAGCGGGGTCGTCCCCGCGGAGATAGTGCGCGCCCCGGGGTCGTCCCCAGGGGCGGACCGGCATTGCGCCGGTCCGTTTTGCATTATACGGAGGAGGTGTAACCCCCCGCTGACCGAATGCCTCAGACGACCGGTGGAACGACCGCCTTGCGCGCCCGGACACCACGCACGATGCCGTACACGCTGATGAGGAACCAGGCCAGCTCCTGCACGAACGCGGACAGGTTGAACATGCCGAAGATCAGGGAAAGCAGGATGCCGAAGGCACCCAGCAGGTTCATCACCTGGTACGTATACCCCTGCCCCGACAGCTTATGTGCCTGAAGCAGAAAAAACGCGACCAGCACCAGCGCAACGCCGACCAGGCCGGCCCAGTCATGCCAGAACATCGAACTCATTTCTTCGCACCTCGCTGACGCAGCGCCTCGAACAACACGATACCCGTAGCGACGGATACGTTGAGACTCTCCATGCCACCCGGCATCGGGATCTTCGCCACGAAGTCACAGGTATCGCGGGTAAGACGGCGCATGCCGTCACCTTCGCTACCCATGACCAGGGCGACCGGACCCTTCAGGTCGATGGCATAGAGCGACTGATCCGTATCGCCGTCCATCCCCGTGATCCACACGCCTGCGTCCTTGAGCAGGCGCAGGGCGCGGGCGAGATTGGTGACCGCAATCACCGGCACCAGATCCGCACCGCCGGCTGACGCACGACGGACCGTCGGCGTAATGCCGACCGCGCGATCTTTCGGCATCACCACGGCGGTGACGTTGGCGGCCGCCGCGCTGCGCAGGCAGGCGCCGAGGTTATGCGGATCCGTCACACCGTCGAGCACGAGCACCAGCGCGTCCGCACCGGCCGCCTCGAGCAGATCGGGCAACGCACTCTCGTCGCGCAACGGCGGTGTTTCGTACCGCGCGATGACACCCTGATGGCGGGCTTCGCCACCGAGCTTCTCGAGCTGCTCCTTGCTCACCGTCTTGACGATGAGCCCGAGCTTGCGCGCCTGCGCGGCGATCTCGTTGACACGGGCGTTCTTCGAGTTCTGCTCGATCAATACTTCACGGACACGATCCGGGTCGTTGGCGAGAGAGCCTTCGACCGGATTGATCCCTACGATCCACGTCTCACTCATGCTTGCGGCTTGCTCCTGGGTTTACGCGGCCCACGCCGACCTGCGGATGTCTTCGCGGGGGCCTGGTCCGTCGGCGCCGGACCGGCCGCCGTTTTCGTTACGGCGCTTTTCTTCGCCGTGGATTTCTTCGCGACGGGCGCCTGGGCAACGTCGGACGGCGCACGGCGCCTCGATGTGACTTTGCGCGCCGAGGTGTCGGGAGACGCATCGCGACTGTCATCCCGACGAGCGCCACGACGACCTGACGGACGCGCATCCTCCGCACGTGCCTCGTCAGCCTGGCGCGGGCCACGCTGGCGTGAGCCACCTTGCGGCGCCGCGTCCTGGCGTGACGAGCCCTGACGCGAACCGCCGGCCGAGGAGCCGCGCTTTCGTGACGATGTTTCGGCCTCCGCCTCGCGCCTGGGCGCCCGCGCGGGACGCGCATGATGCTCAACCGGCTCTTCAACCGCAACCGGTGCCGCCGTCTTCTTGCCGAAGATCCGGCCGACGGCCTTCTTCGCGGCACGTCCCATCGCCATCCCCGCTTCCAGCATGCCCGAGCGAGGCGCCGGCTTGGCCGCGGCCACGACCTTCGGCGCAGGCTTCGGCAACTCGGCCAGACGTGCGACCAGGCGGAAGTCGATCTTGCGATCCTCGAGGCTGGCGCGCAGCACCTGCACGCTGACGTAGTCACCGAGGCGATACGCCACGCCCGTGCGCTCACCCTGCAACAGGTGACGTACGGGATCGAACTTGTAGTAATCGTTGGGCAGCTGCGAAACATGCACCAGACCCGACACGCGCGAGGCCGACAACTCGACAAACAGACCGAACGAGGTGACGCCGGTGATGGTGCCCGCGAATTCCTCGCCGACGTGCTTCTCCATCCACGCGCATTTGAAACGCTCATCCACGTCGCGCTCGGCCTCTTCGGCACGGCGCTCACGCTGCGAGCAGTGGATCGCCATCGCGGACATCTGCGTATCGCTGTAGATGTACTCGGCCGGCTTGCCGCGGGTCAGCGCGTAGCGGATGGCACGATGTACCAGCAGGTCGGGATAACGGCGGATGGGCGACGTGAAGTGGGCATACGCGTCCAGCGCCAGACCGAAGTGTCCCTGGTTCTCCGGATGGTAGATCGCCATGCTCTGCGCACGCAGCAGCACGGACTGGATCAGCTCCGCTTCCGGGCGGTCCTGCACTTTCTTCAGCAACGCCGAGAAATCGGCTGGCGTGACTTCGTCCGCCGGCGGCATCTTCAGCTTGAACTCCTTCAGGAACTGCAGGAGGTCGTCGTACTTTTCCGCCGGGGGCGGCGCATGCACGCGATACAGCGCGGGGATCTTGCGCTTGGTCAGGAAGCGCGCCGCCTGCACGTTGGCGGCGATCATGCATTCCTCGATCATCTTGTGCGCATCGTTGCGATCGGACGCGCCCATCGACTCGACATCGCCCGCGGGACCGAGACGGAACTTCACTTCCGGTGTTTCGAAATCGATGGCGCCGCGACGCTTGCGCGCCTTCGCCATGACCTTGTAGAGCTTGTGCAGCGTTTCGACCTGCGGCAGAACGTCGGCGATCTCGTCACGAACGTCCGCATTGCGCTCACCCACCGCCTGCCAGACCTTGTTATAGGTGAGGCGCGCGTGCGAGAACATCACCGCGTCGTAGAACTTGGAGCGTACGACGTCGCCGTCCTCGTCGATCTCCATGTCGCAGACCATGCACAGACGCTCGACCCTTGGCATCAGCGAGCAGATGCCGTTGGAAAGCGTCTCGGGCAACATCGGCACGACGAAGCCCGGGAAATACGTCGACGTGCTGCGGTTGTAGCCCTCGACGTCGAGCGGCGTACCGACCGGCACATAGTGCGAGACGTCGGCGATCGCCACGATGAGACGGAAACCGCCGTCCTTCAGCGACTCGGCATACACCGCGTCATCGAAGTCACGCGCGTCTTCGCCATCGATGGTGACCAGCGGAAGCTTGCGGATGTCCGTGCGGCCCTTGCGCTCTTCGGACGTCACCTTGGGTTCGACTTCCTCAGCCTGACGGATGACCTCCGGCGGGAACTCATGCGGCAGGTCGTGGCTGGCGATGGCCATCTCGACCACCAGCGACGGCTGCAGGCGCTCACCGAGGACGGCGCGCACGGTGCCCATGGGGCCACGGTGCTGGGTCGGCGGATCGGTGATCTCCACCACGACGATCTCGCCCGAGCGGGCGCCGGCGTCGCGGCCGGACGGAATCATGATGTTCTGGTGCAGGCGGCGATCGTCCGGCTCGACCAGGGTCACGCCGTTCTCGATGACCACGCGGCCGACCAGGCGCGGCGAGCGGCGCTCCAGCACCTCGACGATGGCGCCCTGCCGGCGGCCACGGCGGTCGATGCCGACGACGCTGGCGAGCACGCGGTCGCCATGCAGCACGCTGCGCATCTGCTGCGGCGACAGGTAAAGATCTTCTCCGCCCTCGTCCGGGCGCAGGAAGCCGTAGCCCTCGGCGTTGGCGATGACCCGGCCCGGCAGCAGGCTGAGCTTCTGGGCGGGTGCGTAGTCGCCGCGGCGGTTACGCAGCAGCTGGCCATCGCGGACCATGGCGCCCAGGCGACGGTTGAGGGCGACGATTTCGTACTCGTCGAACAGCCTCAGGGCGCGGGCGATGTCGTACTCGGCCAGCAACTCGCCCCGCTCTTCGAACAGCGCCAGGATGGCCTCGCGGCTGGGGATCGGCTTCTCGTAGCGCTGAGCTTCGCGATCGGCATGGGGGTCGACCACGGCACGCGCCGGGCCGTGCTGATCCAGCGCCTTGCCGGAGCGGCTGGACTTGGGTTTACGGGGGCCGCGGGCGGCATCCGAACCTTTAGTTTTCTTTGTCACGTATGAACCTTTGAAGGGGGACGCGAAATAGTTTCACATCCGGTGTGCAAAATCGTTGACAAGTTTCCCCGACCTACCTAATCTACGCGGCTCACGGGGCAGCGATGCTTCGGGACACCTGCCCAGGTGGCGGAATTGGTAGACGCACTAGTTTCAGGTACTAGCGGGTAAAACCGTGGAGGTTCGAGTCCTCTCTTGGGCACCAATTATAGACGAAGCCTCGCAGCGATGCGGGGCTTTGTTGTATCCGGGGTTCAGAAAGCTGCGTCTGGCGTACAGCGCGGTCACGATGTGCCGCTGCCATAGGTCTCTCTTGGCACCGGCGACGGACTCGCCGAGAATCCGGTGACACTGCATTGGGAAGCCCACGTGTTCACACGCCTGAAGTCGATCTTCGCAACGTCCGGGGGCAACAGCAGCGCGGATAACGATATCCGCCTCAATGTCTATGCCACCGTCAGCCCGCTGCCGAAGCCAAGCTTCCCTCACACGCTCCTCGGCGAGCGCGATCTGAGCGACCCGGAATTGCACGGCCACCTCGAGGGGTTCATCGGCTACACACTCAGCCGGGGCGACGGGGAAATGACTCACACCCGTTACCACGTGATGCGGCACCTTCAACGGGTGCAACACCATGTCAGCCTGATGCTGTCCTCGAATGCGCTCCCCGAGTTCGCTCGATGGGCCTGCCAGGCGAATGCGATCGTCTTCGACGACGACGGCAGGATCTGCGATCCCGAGGGCCGCGTGCTGATCGACAGCCAGGGCGCGGGAGATCCCACTGCGGAGTTGACCTACCCCGCCGACGCGCTGGAACGAAAGTCGCGCAGCGAAGCAAGGCTGCTGGCGGACGGTATCGCCGTGCGTGGCAGCCTGCCGCCCATCATCGGTGAGCACGAGGTCCAGTGGCGCACTGCCGATGAGGTGGCCGGACGCGTGATGGCCCTTCTCGCCGTGAGCGCGTTTGCCGAGGGCATACGGGACAACGACCCGCTCGACCTCGGGCAGATACGTGAACGGCTCCCGGCCGCCTTCTCGTATTTCTCGCAGGCCGAACAAGCGTTCCTGCAGGCCGCTACGCCCGACACGCACGTCGTCACCCAGATGGGGTGGCGTTATGAGAGCACGGCGATCCTCGCCTGGGCGGCGGGTCTGTGGCCGGAACTGCCGTCTCCCGGCGAGATATGCGACGTGTCCGGCCTGACCGGGCACCTGCTCGATGCGTCAGCACATGGTCTGCCGCCGACCCATGGCCTGCGGCCTGCAAACGAGATTCTCGACGCGCTCGACGAGACGATCCGATGGCACTGGGTCATTCGCGAAGCGGAACTCGGACGACGCGAATTCCCGCCCAACGTCATTCCCGGCGTCATCAGGGAACGGCACCACGCTCTGAACTGGCTCGTTGGTTTCGAGCGCGCGGATTGGGATGATGTGACGACGCCGACGTGAACTCACCAACCCGAAAGATCAGATCGGTCGTCCCGAACGAGAACTGGCAACTGGCGATCGCTTTCGACGACGGGACCACACGCCTGTTCAATGCGTCCGTGGCCCGGGAGGAGATGGGCTGGCCGCAGCTGGCCTATCCCCAGACCTTCAAACATTTCTCATATAGCGATAGCGCATTAACGTGGCCTCTGCTGGGTAACGTCACGGCTGACTACCTGTACGACAACTCCGCACCCGTCACGCAAGCCACCCTCGAGCATCATGCCCTTCGCCTCAGCTACAAAAACCAGGCACCGACCGAGGAAAACGCCACGCATCACGTCTATGGCATCTATCTCCACGCCTTCAGCGAAGCTCTTTTCGCCGTGGGCGAGTCCATTGGCGGCGGTCACGCCGAGCGGGGCGGATCGCGACGGATGACGCTGCGCGAATGGCGGGACTGGCCCGGCTGGAAAGAGCACGCCATTCTGTCCGGCGCCGAGTGGGCCATCCCGATCATCGAGTCCTGTATCAATGACCCTGAAATGCTGGTGGATCGCCTCGTCCGGGAGATCTGTCGCCGAGCGGCCGATCCTCAGTAAGAGGACATCGAGCCCTTAGGCCGGATAATGTCGCCCTGCCCCCACGGACCTCCTGACTCATGAACGACCTGATCGGCGAAGAAGCGGAGTTCTATCTGAAGGCCTTTCACGGCCTCGACTACGCCGAGGGCAAGCTCGCCTCCAAGACCTTCGAGGAATGCACGTTCACCCGATGCTCTTTCAGCGACGCCGTCCTCGACCACTGCAAGTTCATCGACTGCACGTTCAACGCCTGCGACCTGAGCAACGTCAAAGTCAATGCCAGCAAGTTCCAGAACGTGAGCTTCAACGAGTGCAAGGTGATCGGCGTGGACTGGGCGCGGGCCGACTGGCCGCGTTATGCGGCGCCAGCTCAACTGGCGTTTCGCAAGTCCGTGGTGAACTACTCGTCGTTCTTCGACCTGAATCTTCAGGAGCTGGTGCTCGAAGAGTGCAAGGCACGCAACGTTGACTTTCGCCAGGGCGATTTCGCGCGAGCCAACTTCACCTACTCCGATTTCGCCGAGAGCCTGTTCGGCAAGACGAAGCTGATGGGCGCGGACTTCAGCGAAGCGACCAACTACATCATGGACATTCGCGAGAACCAGATAAGAGGGGCCAAGTTCACGCGGACGGAGGCATCGGGGCTTCTCTACGGTCTGGGTATCGAGCTGGTCGACTGAAGCCAGGGACCGCAGGCATTGGTCAAGGCGCTCCTATGGCGCGCCCTTCAATACCTGCCTGGACCGATCCTCCGCGTGCCGCTGGGGTAATCAAGCCCGGGATCGTCGCCAGTCGCCCTTGATGGCGATCACTGCGAACAGAAGCAGTGTGATTCCGATCCTCGATGCAAGCGCAAGGGCGTAGTGCAGCCCGGGATCGATCAGCCGCGAAAGCGCAATCATGAGCGCGGCGTACACCAGCATGGTCACCCACCCCTGCCAGCTGCGAGGACCGATTCCCCAGCCAAATCGCTTCTTCCCGAACCAATACGTCCGATCAGCCTTCATGCCTGGCACCTCAAGGTTTTGTGCCGCTCAATGTACGCCGGCATGATCGCAAGAACTTGTCGACTTACGTGGCGAACCGGCAAAGCACACTAGCCTTGTGACGTTCCCGGCTATGATCCGATCCACACCCCACGAGGTATCAAGGATGACCGCTCGTTTATCACCCCGATTCGCTCTTTGGCGCGCTGGTGCCTTCTTCGGCATCCTCGCGGCAGCCGGCATCATCGTCTTCGTTCCCGCCGGACTTCGCGAAGCGGGAGTCCACGTGGCGAAAGCGTGGGGACTCGATCAGTGGGCCGCGCCGCTTTGTCTGTTGGGTGCCATACCCGGCGCGGTAATCGCAGATCGAATCCGAACGAACCGAACCTCCGCAAGTAGCTCGTAGGCACCTCGCATGGGATGCGTAGCGACTTCTATGATTCACTCCGCTCGATAAACAAAACGCGGCCAGGGAAGTGCTCTCGAATGGTCACGACCTCGGCATCAATGCCGGCTCCGTCAAGCGGATCGAGTCGACGCGTCATGATGGTCAGGTCGAGGCCCTGACGCCGAAGCTCCGACACCTCCGCCGGATCGGCGACACCGCCGTTGAGCCATATCGAAGCATGGCCCGCTGCCATATGGCGCCAGCGATCCCAGCCCTCTAGCGTCAACACAAAGACAATCATGGTGCGCTCCTATGGGTCGGACCATCAGACGCGACACCTCGTCGGGCACCTCGTCGAGGGTTCCTACAGGCGCCGTGCTCCCCTTGCCGGGAACGCGCAGCGAAACCGCCCCCGAAACTGACAGGATCACCTGCCACAATCTTTTCTGTGCCTTCGTAGTCCACTCTTGTGCCCCGCAGCAGAATGACGATAGTCCGACTCTATGGGTTCGATAGATTCAATCAGTTTCCGAACGCATCACGGCCAAGCGTACACTCCGACGAGGTCTTCCACAGGTTCGCGTCATGCCTACCAGCCAACGCGCCCCACTTATTGCATCCAGTGCCCTTTGCATGCGGGCCAACGATGCTTTGGTCGACCCTTCGGCAGCGCTGCTGCCCAACATCGTTGTCCCTTCGGCGCCCGGCGTCGAACCTCCGTGCAAGCCTGACACCCTGTAACGCCAGCATTTGGGACCTGTCCCAAGGAGAAAGAGCGCATGACCAATGAAGCCAAGTGCCCGTTCAACCATACCGCCGGCGGCGGTACGACCAATCGCGATTGGTGGCCCAAACAATTACGTGTCGACCTGCTGGCCCAGCATTCGAACAAGTCCAATCCCCTGGGTGAGCAGTTCAATTACGCCGAAGCGTTCAAGAGCCTCGATCTGGCGGCGGTCAAGGCCGACCTGACCAAGCTGATGACCGACTCGCAGGACTGGTGGCCCGCCGACTTCGGTCATTACGGCGGCTTGTTCATCCGCATGGCCTGGCACAGCGCCGGTACCTACCGCGTCGGCGACGGCCGTGGCGGCGGCGGTCGCGGTCAGCAGCGTTTTGCGCCGCTGAACAGCTGGCCCGATAACGTCAGCCTGGACAAGGCGCGCCGTCTGCTGTGGCCGATCAAGCAGAAGTATGGCCAGAAGATTTCCTGGGCGGATCTCTACATCCTGACCGGAAACGTCGCCCTGGAAAGCATGGGCTTCAAGACCTTCGGCTATGCCGGCGGCCGCGAAGACACCTGGGAACCCGACCAGGACGTGTACTGGGGTAACGAGAAAACCTGGCTGGGTGGCGACGTTCGCTACGGCAAGGGTGCCGCGGGTAAGGACGACGATGGCGGCGTCCTCGTTGCCGATGCCGAGAAGCATGGCGAAGAGCAGAGCCGCACCGATGGCGGTCGCAACCTCGAGAGCCCGCTCAGCGCGGTGCAGATGGGCCTCATCTACGTGAACCCGGAAGGTCCGGACGGCAATCCCGACCCGGCCGCCGCTGCGCACGACATCCGCGAAACCTTCGGCCGCATGGCCATGAACGACGAGGAGACCGTCGCGCTGATCGCTGGCGGTCACACCTTCGGCAAGACGCACGGCGCCGGCCCGGCCGATAACGTCGGTCCCGAGCCGGAAGGTTCCGACATCGAAAATCAGGGTTTCGGCTGGAAGAGCAGCTTCGGCAGCGGCAAGGGTGCGGATACCATCACCAGCGGCCTCGAAGTCACCTGGACCAGCACGCCCACCAAGTGGGGCAACGGCTTTTTCGAGAACCTGTTCGGTCACGAGTGGGAGCTGACGAAGAGCCCGGCCGGCGCCCATCAGTGGATCGCGAAGGACGCCGAGGAGACCATCCCGCACGCCTTCGATCCGTCGAAGAAGCAGCGCCCGACGATGCTGACCACCGACCTCTCGCTGCGCGTGGACCCGGCTTACGAAAAGATCTCCCGCCGTTTCCTGGAAAATCCGGACCAGTTCGCCGACGCGTTCGCCCGCGCGTGGTTCAAGCTGACCCACCGCGATATGGGGCCCCGCGCCCGTTACCTGGGGCCGGAAGTGCCGTCCGAGGTGCTCGACTGGCAGGATCCGATTCCGGCGGTCGATCACCCGCTCATCGGCGAGTCCGACCTGGGCGCACTGAAGGAAAAGATCCTTGCGTCGGGTCTGACCGTTGCCGAACTGGTCACCACGGCCTGGGCTTCCGCGTCCACCTTCCGCGGCTCCGACAAACGCGGCGGCGCTAACGGCGCGCGCATTCGCCTGGCACCGCAGAAAGACTGGGAAGCCAACCAGCCCGAACAGCTCGCCAAGGTGCTGAACGTCCTCGAAGGCATCAAGAAGGACTCGGATGCCGCAGGCAAGAAGGTCTCCATCGCCGACCTCATCGTGCTGGCGGGTAACGCCGGCATCGAAAAGGCCGCGAAGGATGCGGGTCACGCCGTAACCGTGCCCTTCTCCCCCGGTCGTGGCGATGCCACACAGGACCAGACGGATGTCGAATCCGTGGGCGCGCTCGAGCCGAAGGCCGATGGCTTCCGCAATTACCTCAAGCGCAAGTGGCGTGTACCCGCCGAAGCCCTTCTGATCGACAAGGCCCAGTTGCTGACCTTGACCGCGCCGGAGATGACCGTGCTGGTCGGTGGCCTTCGCGCGCTGGGTGTGCGCTCAGGTAACGACAAGCATGGTGAGTTCACATCCAGGCCGGGCACGCTCACGAACGACTTCTTCCGTAACCTGCTCGACATGGGTACGGAATGGCGAGCGATGTCATCGGCACAGGATGTGTTCGAAGGCGTCGATCGCAAGTCGGGCGAACGTAAGTTCACCGGAACGCGCGTCGACCTGATCTTCGGCTCGCATGCGCAGCTGCGTGCCATCGCCGAGGTGTATGCGACGGAAGATGCGCAGGCGAAGTTCGTGACGGACTTCGTGGCGGCATGGACCAAGGTGATGAATCTGGATCGCTTCGATCTGAAGTAACCGGGCACGTGTATCGTTTGATCTGAAGGCCGCCGGGACTCGTTCCCGGCGGCCTTTCTGCTTACGGCTCAACGGCCACTCTTGACACGTCGGCCGACCGCACGAAGACTCAGGCCGAAGCACAGACATGGAACGCATATGCGCGTCGATAGATCGTCACCCCGCGATCGACGGGAAACCCGGAACGGGCTCAAGAACTTCGAGTTGCAGGTCATCAAGGCCATGGCGTGCGATGTTCTCAGTGACGAGATGCTGAACGAGCTCGCAAACCCCGGTATACCCGTGGTCTACGAATACACCGGCTGCGGCTATTTCGTGACTGTCGAACATGGTGCATTGCCTGCTGTTGAGCGGACACTGTCGGTGCCCCCACTGGTCGGTTCGCTCGGCGAAGTCGTATGCGGGTTCGTCGTCTATCTCGGAAAGCACGAACTGACTCTCGAAATTCACGAGTGGGGCCCGTTCTCCGTGACGAACGATTTTCGCGAGAGCGACGTCGTGGTCCGTGATCCCATGCCATGCGATCTCGACAAGTGACCGCGGTTAGTCCAGGGAACTGCGTCGCACATCGCCGTCAATCCCGATTGCGATACACCTCGGGAACGAACGAATAACCGGCCCCCTGCTTCGCCACGTGCCCGCGCTGGTCCTCGCGCAAACAGACGGCGTCGCCACGCTGCCCAGTCGCCTGCTGCAACGCTACACCTCGCTCGTCGACGTGATCGATCTTCCCGTCGAGATCCCGGGGTTTCAGTTCGCGATGGGCTGGCATCCGCGTGCTCAGCAGGATGAATCGTTGCGCTGGTTGCGGCAGTGCTTTCTGGATGCCGTGAAGCCGGACGCTGCGGCCTGAGGCTGCGCGTCACACGTCAGCTGCTCGACACCGCCATCAGATAAGCGCGACACATGATCGGCAGCTGCGCCCTTAGCATCGCCAGCGAAGACGCCGGCGCTTCCTTCTCCAGCACTTCGCGTACCGTTCCCACGAGAATCGTACGCACGGCAAACGTCACCGTCGGCAGGTCGTCGAAGTGGGCATCGGCCGCGCTGGCAAGCAGCCGCTCGATCGCCTGGTCGGCGCGGCGGACGATGTCGTCGATCAGGTCATCGGTGTCGAGTTCGGCAGCCACCGTATAGAGCACACGAGAACCGGGCATGTGGCGTAGCTTCGCTTCGAGATAGGCATGCACCAGCCCATCGGCCATCTCACCCAGCCGCGCACCTTCGAGCCGGACGCAGGCCTCTTCGGTCGCGATCACCACCTCATAGAGGTACTGCTCCAGCACCGCGTACAGCAGCGCCTCCTTGTGCGGGAAGTACTGGTACATCGTTCCCACCGACACCCCTGCCCGCTCGGCCACCCGCGTAGTGGTCAGCTTGACCAGGCCGTCGAACAGCAAAACCTGAAACGTCGCCTCGAAAATCGCCGCGACTGTGGCGGTCGAGCGGGCCTGACGCGGGGTTTTACGCGGCTTGAGGGGGTCTGAAGGGACGACGGCCATATGCGAATGTAAAAACCGAAGGATGATTCATAAATTAACTCATAGCGCCATCCGCCACCTAATCCAGAAGGAAACGCCATGAGCAACACCGATCGACGCATCTCCCTCATCACCGGTGCCAACAAGGGCATCGGTCTCGAAATCGCCCGCCAGCTCGGCAAGGCCGGCCATCGCATCCTGCTAGGCGCCCGTGACACCGGCCGTGGCCAGCAGGCCGCCAAAACGCTCAGCGACGAAGGCATCGATGTCCGCTTCGTCTCACTCGATCTCGGCAGTCCGGCATCGATCAAGGCCGCCGCGGCGGATATCGAAGCCAACGAGGGCCGTCTGGACGTCCTCGTGAACAATGCTGGCGTCGCCGTGCAAGGCGACGGCAACACCAGCACCGCGACGATGGACGCCGTGCGCACCACTTTCGAGACGAATTTCTTCGGGACGGTGGAAGTCACCCAGGCTCTGTTGCCGCTGGTGAAGAAGTCCGCCTCGGGGCGCATCGTTAACATCTCCAGCGGCCTCGGCTCCATCGCGCTGAATGCCGATCCGACGTGGGACTATGCCGCGGTCAAGCTGATCGGTTACAACGCGTCGAAAGCCGCGCTGAACATGTTCACCGTGATCCTCGCCGATGAGCTGAAGGACACCGGGATCAAGGTCAACGTCGTCAATCCCGGTTACACCGCGACGGACCTCAACGGCAACAGTGGTCACCAGACCGTGGCCGAGGGCGCGCAGGAAGCCGTGCGAGTCGCGCTGCTTCCCGACGATGGCCCGACGGGCGCGTTCACCAGCAAGGAAGGTCCGGATCCTTGGTGAACACCAATCCCGCGACGTAATCAGGTCGCGGACGGGCTCTGCGTAAACATCTCGACGAGGCTGTGCGGCGCACGCTCGCCGAAACAGATGTCGAGGAGTTCGTCCGCGTCCGCCGCCGCCGAAGCGCTGCGTGGAAACAGCGTCGCCTCGTATGCGGCAAGCGCCGCTTCGATGTCGCCGGGATGCGCCACGATGGCCTGGGCCAGTTCCGCGCCATCCCACATCGCCAGATTGGCGCCCTCACCCGAGGGCGCCATCAGGTGGGCGGCGTCGCCGAGCAAGGTCACCCCGGGAGCGCGATCCCAACGATGATCGCCCGGTAACGCATGAATGATGCGGAGGACGGGCGGCGTTTCACCATCGGTAATCAGCGCGGTGAGGCCCGACGCCCAGCCGTCGAATTCCAGGGCCACGCGAGCCCTTGCTGCCGCCGGATCGGAGACGTCGATCTCGGCCATCCAGGCTTCGGATCGCCTGAGCGCCACATAGGTATGAAGCGCGCCATCCGGCTCCCGGTGCGCAAGGATGCCTTTGCCAGGCATCGCGGCAAACATGGCGCCACCACCAACCGCATCCGCTGCCGCCTTGTGGCGCTCGTCGCTTTCGTATAGGTAGGTCTCGACATACGACATGCCCACGTAGGCCGGCCTGGCATCCGACAGCAACGAACGCACCTTCGACCAAGCGCCGTCGGCACCGACGAGAAGGTCGGTCGTCACGCTCGATCCGTCGACGAAGGTCAGGCGATGCTGCGCACCTCCCGCTGGCGATGCGCTGACAAGCTTGCGTCCCCACTGGATAGCGCCAGCCGGCAGCGACTCGATCAGCATGCGGCGAAGCTCACCACGAGGCACTTCCGGTCGGCCACCGGTGCCGTCATCGGGCTCGTCGAACAGGACGCGACCGTCCGCGTCGAGCACGCGGGTTTGCTGACCGCCAGGGTGAACGAGCGCCTGAAAGGCTTCGAAGAGACCTGCCGCCCTGAGTGCCCGCTGCCCATCACGTTCGTGGATGTCGAGCATGCCACCCTGCGTACGTGCCGTCGCCGAGGCCTCTGCCTCGAACACCGTCGACGCGATGCCATGGACGTGGAGAACGCGCGCCAGCACCAGGCCGCCAAGACCGGCACCGACGATCGCTATGGGGGTATGCATGGGGAAAGACCTTACGAAATGGCTTATGGAACGTCGTTCCAATCATCTTGGAACGACGTTCCATCCATGTCAAGATGGCTCATGGTCAAGAAAGCTGCCCCCACCCCGCGCCGCGAAGACTCCCTCTCGCGGGACCGTATCGTCGACACGGCTATCGAACTCCTCGACGCCGAGGGTGAGAGCGGTTTGACGTTTCGCGCTCTGGCGGGGCGGCTCGCCACGGGCCCGGGCGCGATCTACTGGCACGTCGCCAATAAAGGCGAGTTGCTGACAGCCGCGTGCGACGCGATCGTCAGCCGGACGATGACTATCGCAGTGGCTGGCGAGTCGCCGGAAACCGACATCCGCGCACTCGCTCTGGGTCTGTTCGACGCCATCGACGAGCACCCATGGGTGGGCTCCGCACTCACGCGCGCGCCCGGGCAGCTGCCTGCCGTTCGCATACTCGAAGGACTCGGCCAGGCCCTCTGCGCGCTTGGCGTTCCCGCCGAGAGGCAGTGGCCGACGGTGTCGGCATTGCTGAGTTACATCCTCGGCGTGGCGGGACAGAATGCGGCCAATGCGCATGTCGGCAGAACGCTGGGGACGGATCGCCTGGCCTTCCTGTCGAGTGTCGCCGCGACGTGGTCCGAGCTCGACGAAGAGGCCTTTCCGTTTGTGCGGAGCATGGCGGGGCCTCTGCGCGAGCATGACGATCGCGCGGATTTTCTGGCGGGGATCGATCTGATTCTTGGCGGGGTCTGCGGACGGACGGACGTATAAGCCGACGGGCAGAATGCCTACGCCGGCTGGCGGGCTCCGCCGCTCGTTGACAATATCGCAATTTGCGATAGTCTTCGAATCATGGCTTACGGAAGAGTGCAATGCGCGTCATCACGAATCGGCGCCTGGCCGAATTCGGCAGCCGTCACATTGACGCAAACGAACCCCTCCAAGTCTGGCGAAAGCTTCTTGAGTCGCGCAGCTACTTTGGATTTAGCGACATGAAGTCAACCTTCGGCGCAGTTGATGTCGTAGGCGACAAGCATGTATTCAACATACGGGGCAACCGGTATCGGATCGTTTGCGGCATCAGCTACTCGACGCAAATTTGTTTCATAAAAGCGTTGTTGACGCACAGCGAATACGACGAAGGAAAATGGAAATGAAAGCAAGACACTCGCTCGCCTCGGTGCAAAAAGGCTGGGAAGCGTTCCAGAAGATGTCAGGCATGCGTCATATAGCCAACGACAAAGACTATGAAGAAGTCGTCGCGCTCGCCGATGCGCTCGTTGATATCGGTGCTATGGACGAAAAACACGCCAGCCATTCGTTGTTCGCGGTTCTGGCAGACCTCATCTACGCCTATGACCAGCGAAATTATCGCCAGGCCGATGTACACGGCGTCGACCTCCTTCGCTTTTTGATGGAACAGCACGATCTCCGGCAGAATCAACTGCCAGAGATCGGGACACAAAGCGTGGTCTCCGAAATTCTCGCCGGCAAGCGCGATCTCACGGTGACTCACATTCGCGGGTTATCGGAGCGTTTCGGCCTTAGTCCAGCCGTCTTCTTCTAAGCGCCGGCGTCAGGGCGTCCGTCGCCAGCGGCGCGTCGCCCAGCGCCACAGCATCCACCACAACACCGCTACCGGAAAGGCCAGGACGCCCCGAGGGACCGAGCATTGCGTTTGTTCAGTCAGGAATTCACTCCGTGCGCTCACGCACCAGATCGATGAAGGCACGGAGGCCAGCGGACATATGCCGGTGCGCGGGGTAGTACACCGCGAGACCAGGGAAGCCGGGGCTCCAGTCGTCGAGAACACTTACCAGACGGCCAGCGGCGAGATGCTCTGCAACGCCCAGGCCATTGCTCCACGTCCACGCCAGGCCGAAACCGTCGACGGCGGCGGCAACCATCAGATTGTGGTTGTCCAGGCCAAGCGGACCGTCGACCTCGATGCGCCGCTGCTCGCCGCGTTTCTCGAACTCCCAGCGGTAGATCGTCCCGCTCGGCAGGCGGCCCCGGATGCAGACGTGCTTCGTGAGGTCGTCCGGAACCTTCGGCTTGCCGTGGGTTTTGAAGTACGCCGGTGAGCCGACCACGATCAGCCGCAGCTTGTCCGAGCAGCGCACGGCGACCATATCCTGCGGCACGTCGTCAGCCAGACGAAGGCCGGCATCGAAACCCTCCGCCGCGATGTCGATGAATCGTCCCTCGGTATTGAGGTCGAGGCGCATCTCCGGATAGCGGCGCAGGTACTCGAGGATGACCGGCTCGAGGATCATGGCCGCGCCGCCTTCCGCCGCACTGATCCGCAGCGTCCCGGTCGGGCTGTCCCGGAAGGCGTTGGCGGCCTCCATCGCGGCGGAGATCTCGCCAAGTGCCGGGCGCACCCGTGCCACGAACTGCTCCCCGGCTTCGGACAACGACACGCTGCGGGTCGTCCGGTTGAACAGGCGGACACCCAAGCGTTGCTCCAGGGCCGCGACCGCGTGGCTCAACGCCGACGGGGACATGCCCAGGGCCACGGCGGCCCGTCGGAAGTTCTGGTGGCTGGCCACCGCCAGTACCGCCTGAAGTTCGATCAGCCCGGCCTTGTGCATTGTTCGGGATTCCGCATCGATGGGTGCCGGATAAGCCTGATTGACGGGATGGCCGGGTGCAAGTGAAAACCGTCATCTTCGGCCCCGCCTCTGTATAATCGTGCCCAGCAACACCCGGTGGGAGAAGCGGAAGGACCCGCTGCCGAAGGCGCAACGCCCGTAATCGCTCAGGCTCCCATGACCACCGGCGTGCTTCATCACTCTGGAGAGACCGGTTAGATCCGGCGCCGAAGGTGCAAGAGGCCATCCGCCTCCAAACTCTCAGGCAAAAGGACAGAGGGGCGCCCCACGTGCCGGCACGGCACGTTCTTTCGGATGCCTCCAAAGTCATGAGCCAGAAAAACTCTCCTTCGCTGCGCGAGCTCGAGAACCATGGCGCGTTCATCGAGCGCCACATCGGCCCGAATGACGCCGAGATCGCCGAGATGCTCGCCGTGGTCGGCCACGCCGACCTCGATGCGCTGACGGACGCCATCGTCCCCGGCTCGATCAAGTCGCCCGCCCCGCTGTCGCTGCCCGCAGCGGTGACCGAGGAAGAGGCGCTGGCCAAGATCCGCGCGATCGCCGACCGCAACACCGTCTTCCGCAGCTTCATCGGCCAGGGCTACTACGGCACGCTCACGCCGAACGTCATCCTGCGCAACGTGCTCGAGAACCCGGCGTGGTACACGGCCTATACGCCGTACCAGGCGGAGATCTCGCAGGGCCGCATGGAAGCGCTGATCAACTTCCAGACCATGGTCACCGACCTGACCGGCATGGACATCTCGAACGCGTCGCTGCTTGACGAGGCCACTGCCGCGGCCGAAGCGATGACGCTCGCCAAGCGCTCGGCCAGGTCGAAGTCGAACGTCTTCTTCGTCTCGAAGGACGTCCATCCGCAGACCCTCGAAGTGCTGCGCACGCGTGCCGACGGCATCGGCATCGAGCTGCACGTCGGTGACGACAGCGAAGGGACGACGGTCGACAGCTTCGGCGTGCTGCTGCAGTACCCGAACACGTTCGGTCGCATCAACGATTACAAGGCGTTGGCCGACGCGACCCACGCGCGCGGTGCCATCGTCTGCGTCGCCACCGACCTGCTCGCCCTCACGCTGATCGCTTCGCCGGGCAGCTGGGGTGCGGACATCGTGGTCGGCAACACGCAGCGCTTCGGCGTGCCGTATGGTTTCGGCGGTCCGCACGCCGCTTACCTCGCCTGCCGCGATGCGTACAAGCGCTCGATGCCGGGTCGCCTGATCGGCGTCTCCGTCGACACCGAGGGCAAGCCGGCTTATCGCCTCACCCTGCAGACCCGCGAGCAGCACATTCGCCGCGAAAAGGCCACGTCCAACATCTGTACCGCGCAGGTGCTGCTCGCCGTCATGGCCAGCATGTATGCCGTGTACCACGGTCCGGAAGGCCTCGTCCGCATCGCCCGCCGCACGCATCGCCTCACCGCGATCCTCGCCGGTGCGCTCGGCAAGGCTGGCGTTGCCGTCGGTGGCGACTTTTTCGACACGCTGCATGTGACCGGAGTCGACGCGAAGGCGCTGCACGCCAAGGCCGCAGCCGCCAACCTCAACCTGCGCGCAATCGACGCGAACAGCGTCGGCATCAGCCTCGACGAGACCACCACGCGTGCGGACATCGCCGCGCTGGCCGGCGTGTTCGGTGCGAACGTGAACGACATCGACGCACTCGATGCCGCGACCGACGACGCACTGCCGACTGCCCTGCTCCGTGATGTCGACTTCCTGCAGCATCCGGTGTTCAACACGCACCACAGCGAGCACGAGCTGCTTCGCTACCTGCGCGGCCTGGCCGACAAGGATCTCGCGCTGGATCGCACCATGATCCCGCTGGGCTCCTGCACCATGAAGCTCAACGCCACCGCCGAGATGATCCCGGTGACGTGGCCGGAGTTCGCCAACATCCACCCGCTGGCCCCGGCCAGTCAGGCCCAGGGTTACAAGCAGCTGATCGACGAGCTCGAGGCGATGCTGGTCGAGTGCACCGGTTACGACTCCGTCAGCCTTCAGCCGAACTCCGGCGCCCAGGGTGAATACGCCGGCCTGCTCGCGATCCGCGCGTACCACCGCTCGCGTGGCGAAGGCCATCGCGACATCTGCCTGATCCCGGAATCCGCGCACGGCACCAACCCGGCGTCCGCGCAGATGTGCGGCATGACCGTCGTGGTCACGCGCTGCGATGCCAACGGCAACGTCGATGTCGACGACATCCGCGCCAAGGCGGAGAAGTATTCGGATCGTCTCGCCGCGATCATGATCACCTACCCGTCCACGCATGGCGTGTTCGAGGAAGACGTGGTCGCCATCTGCGACGTCGTGCACAAGCACGGCGGCCAGGTGTACACCGACGGCGCCAACATGAATGCGCTGGTCGGCGTGGCCAAGCCGGGCAAGTGGGGTTCGGACGTCTCGCACCTCAACCTGCACAAGACCTTCTGCATTCCGCACGGCGGTGGCGGCCCGGGCGTCGGCCCGTGCGCGGTCAAGTCGCACCTCGCACCGTTCCTGCCGCGTGCCTTCGGCGCCGAGGGCGGCGTGGGCATGGTAAGCGCGGCCACCTTCGGCTCCGCGTCGATCCTGCCGATCTCGTGGATGTACATCACGCTGATGGGCACCGAAGGCTTGCGGAAGGCGACCCAGGTCGCGCTGCTCAACGCCAACTACATCGCGAAGCGCCTCGCCCCGCATTACAAGACGCTGTACACGGGTCGTAACGGCCTGGTCGCGCACGAGTGCATTCTCGATCTGCGTCCGCTCAAGGACGTCACGGGCGTGGGCGCGGAAGACGTGGCCAAGCGCCTCATCGACTTTGGCTTCCACGCACCGACCCTGTCGTTCCCGGTCGCGGGCACGCTGATGGTCGAACCGACCGAAAGCGAGTCTCAGCATGAGCTGGACCGTTTCATCGACGCCATGATCCAGATCCGTGAAGAGATCGCCGCGGTGGAAGATGGCCGTCTGGATCGCGAGGACAACCCGCTGCGCAATGCTCCCCATACGGCTGCCATGGTCACCGGCACCGAGTGGACGCACGCGTATCCGCGTGAGCTGGCCGCGTTCCCGCTGCCCTCGCTGAAACTCAGCAAGTACTGGCCGCCGGTGTCGCGCGTGGACAACGTCTACGGCGACAAGAACGTGATGTGTGCCTGCATCCCCATCGATGCCTACAAGGAAGATGCGGAGGTTTGAGGCTTTCGCTGCTGAAAGCGTCCAGGGCGGGAGCCATCGCCAGCAGGCTGGCTCCCGAGTCCCTCGTTCCATACCCCCGCGAATCCCTTCGGCCATGCTTTGTCTTAAACTGGAAACCTGGCCGCCGCACCTCCGCCGCGGCACACTTTCCAAGGTAAGCGCATGACTCAGGAAACTCTTCGCGACCAAAGCCTGCTCGGCCTCCTCAGGGGCGTCGAGGACTTCAGCGCCAACGTCTTCCCCGAGACGCAGGAGCTCTTCAGCGAGCTGGCCGAAGGCCAGAGCCCGCACACCTTGTTCATCACCTGCGCGGATTCACGCGTGGTCCCGGAGATGATCACCCAGACCCAGCCAGGGGATCTCTTCGTCTGCCGCAACATCGGCAACATCGTGCCCGGCTACGGCGAAATGCTCGGTGGCGTCTCCGCCGTGGTCGAATTCGCGGTCGCCGTCCTGCATGTCCGTCATGTCGTGATCTGCGGCCATAGCGACTGCGGCGCCATGAAGGGCCTGCTCAACCCGGACTCCACCCGGACGCTGCCCACGGTCGAGGCCTGGCTACGCAACGCGGCCGCCGCCAAGAGCGCGGTGTTCGCACGCCAGATCGAGGGCCCTGCCCTGCTCAACGCAGTGACTCAGGAAAACGTCCGCCTCCAGCTGGCCCACCTGCGCACGCATCCGGCGGTCACCGCCGCGCTGGCCAACAAGGCGATCACCTTGCAGGGCTGGGTCTACGACATCGGCGACGGCACCGTTTCGGTGCTCGACCAGGCACACGACGAGTTCATCCCGCTGGCCGAGGCGATCAAGCGGGAACACAAGGCGTGATCCTGCCGGGGCGGGCGCACCTGGGCCATATCCTGCGTTACGTGGGCAAGCCGTTGATCTGGCTGCTTGCATGGGATGTGGCGGTCACCGCCTTCTGGTACGTAATGCATCCTCGGCTCACGGCGGAGTTTCCCGCCCTGCCGCTCACTCTGCTCGGCTCGGCCGTCGCGGTGTACCTCAGCTTCCGCAACACCACGGCGTACGCGCGCTGGTGGGAAGCGCGCACCCTCTGGGGAGCGATGGTCAACGCCTCGCGGACACTCGCCCGCGAGGCGGTCACGCTCCTGCCGGACCGCGGCATGGGTGTCACGGTCGCGCATCGACAGATCGCCTATGTGCACGCGCTGCGCATGCATCTGCGTCGACAGGCGCCGTGGGACGAACTCGCGGCGCGTCTGCCGGCGGAGGAAGTCGAACGACTGCGCGGCGTCCTCAACGTGCCCAACGCGATCCACGCGCGCACAGCGGCGCTGATTGCCGACACCCGCCCCGACCCGATCATTCAGGCGGCCTTCGCGCGGACGCTGTCGGACATCTCCAACGCTCAGGGTGGCATGGAGCGGATCAAGAACACGCCTTTGCCGCAGCAGTACGCGACCTACCCGGCCATCTTCACGCACGGCTTCTGCATCCTGCTTCCGCTGGGTCTGGTCGAGACGCTGGGCCTGCTGACGCCCCTCGGCTCCACGGTCGCCGGCTTCCTGTTCCTGGCCCTGCTACAGATCGGCAACGACATGCAGAACCCCTTCGAGAACCTCGAAGACGACGTGCCGCTGACCACGCTCACGCGCGGCATCGAGATCGACCTGCGCGACTCACTCGGCGAAACGCATGGGCTGAAGCCCGTGCAGCCGAACGATGGGATTCTCTGGTAGCGATTGCTGCGCTGCATCCATGACGCCTGGCACACGACCCGGCCTCCGATTCGGATTTCAATCGATATAAATACCGGTCCCGGAGATCTGCCCTTGCGCGCGATTCGCCCGTTCGTCCTTGCCGCCGCCGTTCTGCCGGCCGCTGTCGCTGCCGCTTCCGGCCCCTCCGACCTCGTCAACCCACTGATCGGCACCACCAACGGCGGCAACGTCTTCCCGGGCGCCGTCGTGCCATTCGGCATGCTGCAGTTCAGTCCCGAGGCCTCGCCGTTGCCGGGCAAGAAGGCCCCGATCGCCGCACCGGGCGGTTACGAATATCGTGCCGATGCGATCCGCGGTTTCAGCCTGACCAACGTCGAAGGCTGGGGTTGTGCGGGTGGCTCGGGCGATGTACCGATCATGCCGATCACCGGGGACGTGACGACCTCACCCAGCACGGACTTCCGCCATGCGTACGCATCGAAGTTCAGCCACGACCATGAGACGGCAAAACCAGGCCAGTACCGCGTAACACTCGACAACGGTGTCACCGCCGATCTCACCGCCGCGCTGCACAGCGGTGCCGCACGCTTCTCCTTTCCCGCCGACAAGCCGGCCAACGTGCTCGTGCGCGCGTCCGATTCGGAGGTCGGCTCGGAGAACGCGAGCATCGTGGTCGACAAGGCCAACCGTCGCATCAGCGGCTCGGTCACCAGCGGTAACTTCTGCGGCTATATCGACAAGGCGGACCGCCACAGCTACTACACGATTCATTACGTCATCGAGTTCGACCAGCCATTCGCCAGCACGGGCACGTGGAAGGACACCGCCGTGACCAAGGGCGGCACGAAGAGCGAAGGCGGCTCGGGCTACGGTGAAAAGGGCTTCCCTGCCGAGGGCAAAGGCTCCGGCGCATGGGTCGGTTTCGCCAGGGGCACGAAGGACGTGAACCTACGCGTCGGCATCTCTTACGTCAGTGCGGCGAACGCGCAGGCCAACCTCGATGCTGAAGTACCGAAAGGCACTTCGTTCGATACCGTACGCGATAACGCGATCGCCACGTGGAACAAGCAGCTGTCACGCATAGACATCGAAGGTGGCACGCCGGACCAGCGCACCGTGTTCTACACCGCGCTGTACCACGCATCGATGACGCCGAACGTCTTCAGCGATACCAATGGCGAGTACATGGGTTTCGATCAACAGGTGCATAAGGTTTCCGGCACGCAGAAAGCGCAGTACGCGAATTTCTCCGGCTGGGACGTGTACCGCTCACAGCTGCCGCTGGTGACCTGGCTCGACCCGAAGACCGGCAGCGACATCGCGCAAAGCCTCTACAACCAGGCGCAGCAGAACAAGGGCGTCTGGGACCGCTGGACGCATAACAACGGCGCGACGCACGTCATGAACGGCGATCCCGCCGCGCCGTCGATCGCCGGCATCTACGCGTTCGGTGGCAGGGACTTCGACGTCAAGGGCGCCTTTGCCTCGCTCGTGCACGCGGCGGACAACCCCACTGAACTGGACAAGTCGATGGACGGCTGTCCGGTGGAATGCGTCGGCCAGCGCCCGGGTCTCGAATCGTGGCTCAAGCTGCACTACATCCCCGTGGGCGCACCGTCGTGGGGGCCCGCCGCGGATACGCTCGAAATCGTCGCCGCCGAGTTCGCCCTCAGCGCCCTGTCCGACCGGCTCGGCGACAAGGCCACTTCCACGCGTTTCCTCGACCGCGCCCAGTACTGGCGCAACCTGTTCGATCCGAAGGCCGCTCCGGACGGCGGCTACATCCGCAACCGCAACGCCGACGGCAGCTGGGCGCTGGTGAAGGACGATGACGACAAGGAAGCCCACGCCTTCACGCCATCCACGGAAGACGGCTTCGTCGAAGGCAGCGCCGCGCAATACGTGTGGATGGTGCCGTTCAACGTGCACGGCCTGTTCGACGCGATGGGCGGTATGGACAGGGCGCGCAAACGTCTGGACAACTATTTCTATCAGCCCGATGGCACCTTCGCGGTCACAAAATCCGGGCCGCTGCATGCCGAGCTCGACAATGAGCCGTCGATCGGTGGTCCCTGGCTTTACAACTACGCCGGCCAGCCATGGAAGACACAGGAGCTGGTGCGCCGCGTGCTCGATACGATCTGGGTCAACGGTCCGAACGGCATCCCCGGCAATGACGACCTGGGCGAGATGTCCTCGTGGTATGTGTTTGCGGCGTTGGGCATCTATCCGAATATCCCGGGACGCGCGGAGTTCATCGTGGGCAGCCCGATCTTCACGAAGGCCACCGTGCATCGCGAAGGCGGCGATGTGGTGATCGAAGCGCCGAATGCGGGCGCGGGCAAGCCGTATGTCACGGGGCTGAAAGTCGACGGGAAGACGACGCCCCGCTCATGGCTGCCGGAGTCGTTCGCGACCGGCGGCGGCAAGCTGGAGTTCGACCTGTCGGATAAGCCGAACAAGAGCTGGGCGAGCAAGGCATCGGACGCCCCGCCGTCGTTCGACACCAGGAAGCACTGATTATGTAGGAGCGCGCCTGCGCGCGACGGGTTTGCGGTAGCCTCCATCGCGCGCGCTCCTACATGCCGCCATACAGCCGCCTACGGGCGGCTTTTCTTCGTCCGAAAATCCGTCTGATTTTTCAGAATCCTTCCATATCCACACTGCCCTTTGGTCACTACGGTGACACCCTCTTCTACGAGGTGTCGCCATGGGTACGATTCCCAACATCCAGGCCTTCGTGGCGGGTGAGTTCGCGCAACGGGGACGGATGCTGTCCGTCGGCTTCACCGACACCGATAAGGCATCTCGCCCACCACGACGCTCGTTCCTGGCGTTTCGGCTGGAGTTCTCCGAGCGCCTGTCCACGCCATTCCGTGCGGTGCTCTACGGCATCACTCCCCAAGTCTGGACTTATCCCGATGCCGAGCGTCCTGGCGATCGTCACGTCGAGCCACACCCGGACCGTTTCCTCGGTCTGCTGACCTCGATCTCGGTCCGGGCCGAATCGCGAACGCGCAAGATCCATGGCGTTGTCACTGCGGCACGACAGATCGGCAACTGGCACAGCCAGACCGAAGACATCGGCTACGACGTCTACGAGCTCGTCGTCGAACCCACGCTGTGCCTACTCGCCCTGCGCCAAGCCAACCGCGTCTTCCAGGAGCGGACGACGCTACAGATCCTCCACGAGCTGCTCGACGAGCATCGTCTGCACAACCCGCTGGTGGATGCGACGCTTCGGGCCACGTTCCCCGTGCAACGCGATACCGATCGTTCGCTCGCACGCGCCTACCGCATGCAGTATCAGGAATCCGACCTCGATTTCATCCAGCGCCTGCTGATCGACGAAGGCCTCAACTATGTCCTCGAGGCGGAGACCGGCCACGTGGGGACTGGCAACGCCTGGCATGTATTTGCTGCCGATCACCGTTTCGACGACACGCCGGAGGCAACGCTGAGCGTCACGCCGCGCCCGGGCAACCTTCCGCTTACCGGCTGGATGGCACGCCGTCAACTGGTCCCTGCCTTCACCCGCGCACTCAGTCACGACTATAAGGACAACACCCGATACGAAGCCCGCCACGACGGGCGCGCTAACCTCGGCATGGGCGAGATCGCACGCGGCAAATTCGGCCACTACGAGACACTGTCACCGCGCGCGGTGGTCAAGCCATCGAATGGCATGGGCGTGCCCGCACAACATCGCCAGTGGGCCCGCGACATGGATGCCGAGATCTTCGTCGGTACCACCACCGTGCCCTTGTCGCTCGCCAGTGCTGTGCGCATCAAGGGACTGGAGTCGCGTCGACACCCCATGCGCCATGGCGAGTCCCGGTCCCGCAAAAACGACTACATCGTTACGGCACAGACCATCGTCGCTCATGTAACGCTGCCGGGTGACGTACGCATCCACTGGGCAACACTGAATGACGAGATTCGTCAGCAGACGGGTACGACCCTGTTCGCCGCCGTAACCAACGCGCCACCCTTGCACGTCACGTTCGAGGCCCAGCCCGCAGACAAACCCCTCGTGCCGCCGCACCCGTCGCGCGCGTTGCGGCCGCGCCCCGGCCCTATGACCGCGACGGTCGTCGGCCCACCCGACACCGTCGTCGCTACCGACGACCTGGGCCGAGTCGCGGTGGTGTTCCACTGGGAGCGCGCGCCCGACGTCCCGCAGTTCGCGTGCAACTTCCCGGACTTCCCACGCGGTCCGCCGATCCGCGTGCGCTATGTGCATCCGGGCGCCGGTGAGGGCATGGGGTTTCAGTACCTGCCGCGAGTCGGCGACGAGGTGCTGATCTTATTCATCGACAATGACCCCGACCGGCCTGTCGCCGTAGGTAGTGTGCACAACGGTCGCAAGGGCACGCCCGGTTTCGGCGGCGTATCTACGCTCCCGGGAGACGCTGCACTCACTGGGCTTCGCTCGGTCGAGCACAACGGTCGCGGCGCCAACGAGCTGGTGCTCGACGACACTAATGGCGAGGTGGGCCTTCGTCTGGCGACGAGCACCGCGCATAGCGAACTCAACCTAGGGCACCTCGCCGTTCCACGAAAGGATGGCAAGGCGGCGGTGCGAGGTCTGGGGGCGGAATTGCGCACCGAGGGTGCAGCGGTGTTCCGAGCGGCACAAGGTATGCTTGTCAGTACCGAAAACGCCGCTCGCGAAGCGCATCATCTGCGCCATGACGACCTGGCCGAACTGCTCGCTCGTTGCCAAGACCTAACACAGGCATTGGGCCGAGCGATGGCCCGCGCCGGAGGTGACGAGCCGCGTCACCTCGGACAGACCGCAACCAGGGAGGCACTGGCGACGTGGGCGAGCTCACCGACCTCCACCGGGGACAAGGGGACGTCCGCTTTGCTGGCATTCCACGGCAAAGATGGAATTCTCGCCGCCACAGAAAAATCGCAGGTGCTCTACGCCGGCGAACACCTCGATCTGACCGCAGACGGCACGTGTCACCTGGCGAGCGGCCAGCGCACGCATGTGAACGCGGGGCAAGGTGTCGGCATACACACCTGCGAGGGTGGCATCGCGATGGTCGCCTCGGCGGGGCGCGTCAGCGTCGAGGCGGCGCAGCACGATCTGCGCATCGACGCACGCCAGTCCGTCACGGTGACGAGCCACGACGATGAAGTTGTGCTGTCCGGCAGGATCATCCGGCTTGTGGCTGACGATGGCAGCTACATCAGGCTCGGCGAGGGTGTCGAGGTGGGTTCCCCGGACAAGTGCCGCATGTACGTGACGGACATTGAGTACGCAGGGTCACGGAGCATGACGCGAGACGTCAGGGCCCGCGCGGCAGAGGATACGCGGCAGCGCGCGCAGTTAGTCTTCCCCGAGCTGGACCCGACCGAGATCGTCGCTGCAACCAAGCGGACGTACGCGGCTGATCAAGAGGCTCAGGAACGCGTTTACGGCGAAACCGACGATGAAGGCATGACTGGATGGGTCTCATCGGACAGCGTTCGTCCCGTTCGATTCCTTACCGGCACACGGGTCCCGGAACCGGGTCCCACAATGATTCCGAACGAGGACACCGGCGGTGACGCATGACTGGTCGCCTGATCGTCGTTGGTGACCTCCATTCTCATGGCGGAACGATGGAGCACGGCTGCGCGCACGCCCGCATCGATGGGCTTGCCATCGTCCGCCTTGGAGATGAAGCCGCCTGTCCACAACACGGAAAAACGCGTGTCGCGACCGCCAGTTCCGGCATCCGATACCACGGTGCCGTCGCCGCGTGCGATGGCGACGAGCTCGAGTGTGGCGCCGTGCTCATGGCACGCCAACACCGCGTCACAAGGATCTGACCCGCCATGACAAAAGACACCGGTACGTTTAACGTCGTCGCCCAGCGCGACATCATGTTGTTGCACAGCGACCCCAAGATACATCCACGCATCGTCGTGCCCTCCGACCTTCCAGGCATCGTCATCTTTGTCCACGGGGTCAACGACCCGGGTGCCAACTACGATGTCATCGAAGAAGGCATTTGCGAGGGCCTGAATGAGCGTCTCGATGCGTTCCGGCTGATTCCCGGCGTGTACGGCGAGGCCTATCGGGAAGCGCACAAGTCGAAGCTTTCGACTGGCGACAAGGACTATAAGAAGGTCGCCGAGGTCAAGTACGACCCGGATATGTATCTTTACCAGCGCAAGGAACGGGGCGGAGAACCCGGCGTCAGAACCCATAGCGTATTCATTCCCTTCTATTGGGGCTATCGCGCTGCCAAGAAAGAGATCGCGCGTGAAGCGCCGGAGAAGGGTGGGACACCCGATGGATACAAGGTGAAGCGCGGCCAGTATCAGGACATCCATGGCAATCGATTGAGCAAGCATTTCGCCAAGGGCGGCGGCATGTTCAACAACGCGACGACTTCCCTGCCGCTGATGTTCGAAGCCGGTTTCCGAGACAATCTGCTTAACAAAGCGGCCAAGCAAGCCATGACCGGCTATGAGTACAGCGCGGAGAGCCCGCATCGCCGCTACATGGCACTCGCCGCCGAACGACTAGCCATGCTGATCCGCGAGATACGCGCGATCTCCCCGGACGACACGATCACGGTGATCGGTCACAGCCAGGGCACCCTGGTGGCCCTGCTCGCACAGGCCATGCTTGCCGATGGCAACCCTCAGCGGGAATTCGAGGGAGCCGTCATACCCGCGCTCCCTCCCGCACGATCCGCGGACTGCCTGATCCTTGTCGACTCGCCTTACAGCCTGATTGAAACGTTTGCCGAAAAAGCCGCAAGGAACAACGTCTCTCGTTACACCGCCAAAAGCCGGCTGAAAACGCTGATCAACATCGTCGAATCCATCACGGGCAAGCCATATACCATGCCCGAGCTTACCGAGCTCTCACCCGCCATTGAGGGCAATCGCGACCACCAGGGACGAGCCGGAAAGCGCTGGAAGGGTGTGGGCGCCGCGCAGCGTCGCGAGCGCGACGGAACACTCACGCCTTTCACTGAGCGCGACAACCGCGGCAAGGTCTACATGTACTTCTGCCCAGAGGATGAAACCGTCAACCTGTTGACTATCAAAGGCATCGGAACGCTAGGCGTCCCCGATGAACTTGAAGACCGCACACCCGCCATGAACGAACTGAAAAAGCGTCGGTTCTTTCAGAGGGCGTGGACCCGTCGCAAGAGTGATGATGAAGGGCACCCGGTACTCGTCGGCCAGCCGGAAGGCTACGCGAACTTCGGTGGACGGCACAGGTGCTTTGTCAACGGCGAGCCTATCTCCCCGCCCTATGAGCCCAAAATGTATGGGGGCGAAGCAATCATCGGCAGTGTCGAGACCGCCGGCAAGGTCATTCCTAACGACTATGCCAAGGACCTTCTGATCGGCAATCCCGACACTGACGTGAAACAAACGCCACTGGGAATTCCATATTCCGACTCATCGAACAAGCAGAAGATCATGCGCGATTTCAATGAAGGAAAGGAGCCCGATGATCAGACATATGGCGTCTTCTTGCTACCCATTCCTGACTTAGTTACAGGTGGTCGTAAGGGATGGGAGGTTTATCGCGAAGAAACGCCAAACGAGATACGCGCTCGCATTGCGCATGAAGAAAAGATGTGGCAGAAGAATTCATATCATTCCGCAATGCTCTCTGATCGCGACAACCTACGCCGGGTGGCGGCGTTTGACGTGGCTATCGGGCAGGCAAAGGTTCTCGATGACGAGAATGCGCGAAGTCTGTTCCACGGATTGGCGGACTGGAAGATCGACGGGAACGCGATGAAAATGATTACGTCGAATCCACTTTACGGATCATTGAGTCCCGCCGCTTGCGCACTCACTCAGGGCTGCTACAGCTATTACAAAACTGGAAAATTTCCGCAATCTCTAGTGAGAACCGAACCGCCAGAACTTGTAGATACGGAGAAACTCAAATGGTTCGATTAATCACTCGAAAATGGGATTCCATGTCGATCGATCAGAGAGTCGGCATCTTATTTTTCTTCACCGCCTACGTGGCAGTCATCCTAATCACGTCCATTGGACTCCTGACATTCGACATGTACAAAGTAGAAGATCCAACCCCAAATAAGCGGCTGATCATATTAGCAAAGTATCTCTTCATCATTCCACTGGCTTGGACAACTTTTATTGCAGCCGGGTGCACGAAGACGGCCTCAGAAAAGCAAACCGAAGAGATGATGCTTTCGATAAGGTCAGACCAGGAGCGCTCCCTGCCGCCGCACGAGCGAATCATGAGAGGGACGGGTGACCGGTACGCGCTGGAACTACGCGCCGTGGGCCTCAACATCGAGGACGCGTCTCAGGATGAACTTTGGAAACCTATCACGTCACTCGCCAGTATAGTCGCGTCGGTCTATCCACCTCAGATCGAGGACTTTCCTCAAGATGAAGACGACAGGCTGATGCAATCCCGTATTGCAGAAGCTTCCGCCGCACAGAGCGTTGGACTCGACGCAGTATCGGATTGGCCCATCCCTGCGCTGGCTGCCCAACCGCCCACACCGACCTCAGCGAAGACATCGGCAGGCGAAGAAATCGGGTCAAGTCTTCAAGGCGCAAGCCTCGTCTATACCTACGCTATATGGATCGACGATCTCAACGGCGAAGACGCCTCACCGCTTGTCGATAAGCTTTTCGCATTCTTCGACGAGCACCCGGAGGTGCCGCAGGTCATCGTCATGGCTAAAGACGGCGACACATTCCGCGACACGTGGACAGCCCCAGGCCATAAAAGAAGGCAAGGTGCACATATACCAGAAAGGCTCTCGAGCTTTGTCAGCCTCCTGGTCACAAGAACCGATCGAGTCGACCGCTTCATTCGTCCCTACGCGATCAAGGAAACGAAGGGAGCAACCTCCCCGCTCCAGACAGAGTTCGACTACATCAAACTCTATAACTTCTACTGGGAAGAAGACGAAGCGTACGCGGCAAGGCGCCATGAGTCTTACATCGCAACCACGATGAGTGCCAGCCACTGGGCCAGCCGTCTCCCCGCCTTCCTGAAAACCATCGATGACAAGGGTGTCCCCGGCTTCAAACGTACGAACTATCTTCCTCTGCGTTGGACCGAGTGGCAGATCGATCTCTTCGACCGCGCACCGTTGCTTGGCTACCTCCACCGCCCCATCACGGTTCGCCTGCGCGACGACGAGGATAAGCCGTTCGACATCGATGCCGCCACGGCTGCGCTAACGGCAGGTTGGGAGCGTGCGGTCGGGACCCTGCCTGCCGGCGAGGCTCCGGTGCGCGTCTTCCGCGATACCCGCAATGATCACGGCGTGACTAAGGTGCTGGCCCCGATCCTTCGAAGTCAAGCAACACCTATCAATGTCGACAACATGGATCAGGGATTCGACATTGGCGTACGACTAGGTAATACCGGCATCGCCTCGCCCTTCGTACAGATCGCCCTGGGAACCATGGCCAGCTACAAGCTCGGCGGTGCGACGGCTACGGTGCATCGGCGGGAGAACGGTGATGTGACGTTTACGATGATCAGCCCATCCGATCCGGAACAAAAAGCGGCTTGGGAAGCAAGGTCGGGAAAGAAGAATCCTTTCTACGCGCACGTGAACTAATGGCGTCTCATTGTTTAAGACAAAGAGCATTCTTCGATCTTTGAGGCAAGTCATTTCGCGCCTCTAGCTCGCAACTCTGGTCAAAAGCTATGCGCAACGCCTCGCTCATCGTGGCTGTCGCGCTTAGCATAGCCAAGCACTAAGGAACTCGGTCGTGACGATTGGCGCGCGCCTCAAATTTATACGCTCCGGCCTTCCGCACCTGGCGATGGCTCGATCACTGGGAATATCCCTGCGGGCATATGCTATCTACGAGCGAGATGAGCGCCTACCTCCCGCCGACACACTCATCCGCCTGAACGACCTGGGCTGGAATACGAACTGGGTTTTGACCGGCATCGGCGAAAAGGGCCTCGACACGCGCTCTTCGTCGCCACCCCAGAATTTGGGGATCGACGAACTTAAAGCCGCCGTAAGAGTAGCCGAAGAGGCATTGGACGAAAGTAGGTTAGGTCCTGACGACTATGCAATGCTCGTTGGCCTGATCTACGTCGCCCTGGGAAAAGGCCTCGATATCGCAGACGTGCTTGCATTCGCAAATGCCTGCCGCCCGCGGGCTGCATGGAGCAGGAACGCCAGGTCGCAATCAGAGCGGCTGAACCGTTCGGTCGACCGTTTCGTTCGTGAGCATCACGGAATTCCGGAATAGCGTCCGCGATTAGGAACGGCGCGATTCCATCCGCGCCCTTCTTCAAAGCCACCTCACAGCTTCATCAAGTACTTCGCATCATCCCGGTGCACCTCGCTCGGCCCCGATGACAGAAACGTGTCGTAGCCAAGACGCGCCGGGTTCGGCCCGCCCAGGCGTATGCCGCCCACATCGTCCCGATGAAGTAACGGCACGACTTCATATTCATACGCTTCGCCCAGCGTGATCCTAATCCAGCGACGCAGCAGCTCATGGGCCACGCCGCCGGGCATGAATTCCATGTAACGCGGTTTGCGAAGCGGTCCGACGTGCAACTTTACCCGCAGGTGCCGCTGTCGAACCCGTCTGCCGAGCACCATGTTGACTCCTAACGTCGAATTGGCGACGCCAAGGCGTGTCTGCATCCCGACGGGCAACTCGTACATCGCCTCCACGCAATCCTCGACGCGGATCGTCTCGCCCACCTGCAGGGAAAGAATCCGGCCCAGGTATTCGGCGGACATGGGGTTTTGACGCAACGCGGCACAGATACCCGCCATAGCGTCATCCGACAGGGACAGCCGCTCGGGGCCGGCAAAGCGACCCGTATCCCGCAGCCCATGGCCAGCCAGCGCCCTGAGCGAGCCACTGAGCGCGCTCTCCGCGCCCAACTCGTACCCGAGTTCGGGATGGTCATATCGCCATGCCTCGTAGAACAAACTCACCGGGCGCTGGATCATGACGTCGAAAAACGCCTTGGCGCCCCCGTTGCGTCCACGGCTTTCGCTCTCAGCCACTCGCTCGGTGTAACTCGGCGATAGTGCGCCAAAGCCACCGAGCAACCCCATCACCGGGGTGGTGATCTCCACCTCGGTCGTCGGGTCCTTCAGTGCATCGACTGCGGCATCGACGTCAGCGATGGCCCGTCCGTCGCGAATCACCCGCACGGCCTCGACGTCCCCCGGCGCAAAGCTCAATGAGGTACTGTTTCGGAACCGCACCCGGCGCGTCGCTGGCATGCCCGACGCATCCGGCGATACCGACGAGAGCAAGCGCACCGTCTGGTAGAACTCGAAGCCCTTCGCACCACCGACCGCACGCCGAATCAAATCAGCGGGCCGCTTCCCGTTCGCATCTTGCATGAGTAGAGCTCCTTGCCGGTATGGCACGATGAAAGGGTGAGTTCGGTAAACGTGTTGATCTGCACGTACTGCGCAAACACGATGTCGAGCACGTGAACCAGGGCATGCATGCCGATGCCCACCAGCTGCGTCACGTCGATGGAGAGATCGATGGCGGTGCCGCGCATGGGCATGATGCCGCCGAATCCCGTCAGCCATCGCATGACCGATTCCTGGCGAATGCTCACCAGCGACTGCACAATTTGCTCGCCCCACACCGAGCCGGGTGGGACGTACAAACGAAGCAGTTCTCTCAGGGCGCTGGCATCCGGCCTCAACAACGTTTCCTGGTTCATGGACAGCTGCGACACAAGTCGCCAGCTGGCCTCTTTGCCGAGTCGGAATCTCGCTACGGCGGAGGGGCGCGTGATCAGTCGCCCTTCCGGACCCGTTGCCGCATCCGGCGCATACAGACGGGCACCCGGCGTGCCGCAAACCAGCTTGGCCGGGGCATCGCCATCGCAACAGAGCATCCGGACGCTTACACCGAAGCCCACGCGAATCGTTTCGCAGACGCTGTCGACGAACAAAATGGTTTCGGAATTAGGATCCTCGCTGCCTGCCGCCGTTACCCAATAGGGACCCGAAACGCTCGAGCTCGTCCTTCGCGCGGCGTGGAAGTGGGGAATATCGAACGCACCACCCTCCTCGGCGGAACGCGCACCTTCAACCGATTCAATCGAAAGCAGACCGCCCACGGGGTACCCCGATGTCCGTGCGCCGATATCCAGCGTCGAGCCAGCATGTGACCGTGCCGATGCGCCTGCCGAGGCCCGAAATACGTTTGCCAACGGCGCGCATCGGGTCAGCAGATGCTCCGGACCCACGCTTCGAAGGTCCATGCCATCGACGATGGTGCTTCGGCCCAGGAAGAGGATGGCGCGGCCGCTGCCATCGCTTTGCCGTGTTCCGTTGGGCAACACGAGGTCGAAAAATCCGAACTTGTCCGGGAAGGCAAAAAACTCGCGAAGCAGGCGGAAACCGGGATGCGACGCTACTGAGTCGTCGAGGACGCGTGTCTCGTGGTTGAGGCCGACGACATCGAGCATGCCACCATCGAGGACATACCGGTTGTCATCGGGATCGGGAGAGAGGACCGCCGTGACGCCGAGACCCAGCGCATCCCTCAACTCCGCCGCGATAGACGTATCGCCGTCGACAAACAGACGAAGGCCGCGTGTCACGTCGCCGTCCCAGCGCAGATCAAGATAGGGGCCGCGGTACATGGTGCCGGCTCGGGTATGAAACACACCGGAGGCGTTGAAGCGTGCCGACGAAAGGTCCGGAGCGTGCGTGTCGACGTCAAACAGCGTGTTGAAGCGGAACCGTGTGCCTCCGGGCGGCCCGGCGTGGATCAAGACCCCTCGTTCGAGGGCACCACTGAACGCGCCCCTGTCAAAGCGCGCTACTGCGCAGGACGGAAAAGGACGTCGGTATTGCGGAAAAATCGCCTCGAGCAAGGTCTCGGCGAAGCCGGAATACCCGTCGTCGAGCCGACGGGCGACCCGGGCGTTTAGCCACGCCACGGACTGCAGCAAACGCTCAATATGCGGATCATCGCTGCCGTTCTCAGACAGTCTCAGGCCCGCGGCTACCCGGGGATAGCGTTCGGCGAACTCACGCGCCTCGGCATTTAGCGATGCCAGCTCGCGCTGAAAATAGGGAAGTATCGGGCTCACCGGCTTGCCTCCTGCCGCGCGCCGCCATACCCCGGCAACGACCGGCGAGGAACCGGCTCCGCCACGGCGAAACGCATGGTAGACGACTGATACCGGGCCTCCAGGCCGACCGGCTCTAACAGGTCGGCCACCTTGAGCCGAGCGCGAATCACAAAGTCCAGGGAGCCTGACGCGCCATGGTTGTCGCTGATCACGACATCGACCGACGTAAACCGACGATCGAAGGTCTCGATCGTGTGCCGAATCTCGTTGGACAGATACTCCCGGTCTTTCGCGTTGGCGAGGCTAAGCACCGAGAAGTCGGGCATGCCCAGCATAAACGCCGAGCTTGCGACGAGACTGAGGGAGGAGTCAGCGGCAGACACCTCGGACTCGTCGACCTCCGATGCATCGTCGGCGGTGTCCAGAACGATCTGGCGATGCACGTTCCTGGTGTTGAGAAGATCCTCGACGTCTCTGATCGCTGAGGCGATATAGGCTGCCGCGCCGACTTCGCCAGGACTCCCCGGCTCGGCCTCATCCCCTAGCAGCCGGTCCAGCAGACTTGCCGTGACTCGCAATTCCTTCATGTGTCGCCTCCGATGAAAACGATCTGCGTCAATGGTGACGCAGGAAGGTTTTATATCGAGTGGCGGCGCGGAATGTTTGAGAATCTGGACCGATTTAGGGGTGAGTTTTAATGCTTGAGGGTTGGGCGCGATGAGAGCTGCGGCATGCCCCGATCGCGCGCAGGCGCGCTCCTACAAGGCGCTGCGTCGTAGACGTAACGCGTTACCAACCACCGACACCGAGCTCAGACTCATCGCCAGTGCGGCGATCATCGGTGACAGCGTCAACCCGAACACCGGGTACAACACGCCAGCCGCCACCGGCACACCTACCGCGTTGTAGACGAACGCGAAGAACAGGTTCTGCCGGATATTCTTCACCGTCGCGTCCGACAACGCGCGCGCACGGGCGATGCCGGCGAGGTCGCCCTTCAGCAGCGTGACCGACGCGTTTTCGATGGCGATGTCGCTGCCATTGCCCATGCCTATACCGATATCGGCCACCGCCAGCGCCGGTGCATCGTTCACACCGTCACCCGCCATGGCCACGACGGCACCGCTTGCCTTCAGCGAGGCCACGATGCGTGCCTTGTCTTCCGGCGATGCGCCGGCGTGTACGTCATCGATCGGCAACGAGGCTGCTACCGCTTTCGCGGTGGCCGCGTTATCGCCCGTCAGCATCACCAGCTTGACGCCGGCCTCGTGCAAGGCCTCGAGCGCCGGCTTCGTCGACGGCTTGACCGCGTCCGAGAAGGAAAAAACCGCCGCCAGTCGTCCGTCGATCGCGAGGTACATTGCGGTGGCGCCCCTTGCACGTGCTTTCGAAGCCACGTCATGCGCGGCACCGAGCTCGACACGCTCGTTTTCCATCAGCCGGCCGTTGCCGACGGCTACATCACGGCCCTCGACGCGACCGCTCACGCCGCGCCCGACGTAGACCTGGAATCCCGACACGGCGGCGATGGTTACGCCCTCGCCTTCCGCCGCCGCGACGATAGCCGCCGCCAGCGGATGCTCGCTGGGACGCTCGACGGCAGCGGCCATTGCCAGTGCGGTGGCAAGATCGACCCCGAACGTACGCACATCGGCCAGCGTCGGCTTGCCTTCGGTCAGCGTGCCGGTCTTGTCGAAGACCAGCGTGTCGATATCCCGCAGCCGTTCGATCGCTCCGGCATCGCGAAACAGCACGCCCGCCTGCGCACCGCGACCGCTCGCCACCATGATCGACATCGGCGTCGCAAGGCCGAGGGCGCACGGACACGCGATGATGAGAACCGAGACGGCCGCCACCAGTGCATGCGTCAACGCCGGCTGCGGACCCACCCACCACCAGACCGCGAACGCCAGGATCGCGGCGACGACGACGAGCGGGACGAACCACGCCGCCACCTTGTCCGCGACGCGCTGCGACGGCGCGCGTGAGCGCTGCGCTTCGGCGACCATCGCCACGATGCGCGACAACACGGTGTCCGTACCGACATGGTCGACGCGCATCGTCAGCGCGCCGTGCTGGTTCTGCGTGCCACCGGTCAGCCGGTCATGCGCATGCTTGGCCACGGGCATCGCCTCGCCCGTAAGCATGGCTTCATCGACATGGCTCTCGCCATCCAGCACGGTGCCGTCGACCGGTACTTTCTCGCCCGGACGCACGCGAAGCGTGTCACCGACGCGCAGGGCATCGATCGCGACATCCTCTTCGTGGCCATCGCTGCCGACGCGACGTGCCGTCTTCGGCACGAGACCCAATAAACCTCGCAGCGCTTCACCGGTGCGCCGACGGGCGCCCAGCTCGAGGAGGTCACCCAGCGTCACCAGTGTCACGATCACGGCCGCGGATTCGAAATAGACCGCGACCTGCCCGTGCATGTCGCGCATCGCCGGTGGGAACTTGCTAGGCAAAAGAAACGCGACCGTGCTGTAGAGCCAGGCGACGCCGGTGCCCAGCGCGATCAACGTATACATGTTCGGCGACCACGGCTTGAGCGACCGCCAGCCACGGGCGAAAAACGGCGCGCCGCCCCACAGCACCACGACCGTCGCCAGGATCGCCTCGACCCAGCCGAGGATCGCCGCCCACGGCTGATGCCATGCCTGCCCCGCAAGATGCGGAATCATGGTGATCAGGAACACGGGCACCGTCAAGGCGACAAGCAGCGCCAGCCGACGGCCTAACGACCGCACCTCACCGTCGTCGTCATCCAGGCTCGGCATCGCCGGCTCGAGCGCCATGCCGCACTTCGGGCATGAGCCCGGGCCTTCCTGCCGCACGTCCGGGTGCATGGGACAGGTGTAGATCGTCCCGGCGGGCGCAGGTGCCGCCGGGGTCTTCGGGCCGAGGAAGGCCATCGGGTCGGCGGCGAATCGTTCGCGGCAGCGGCCGCAGCAGAAGTGATACTCCTGGCCGTCATGCATCGCGTGGTGTGCGGTCTTTGCAGGATCGACCGTCATGCCGCACACGGGATCGATCGCGGTCGCCGGCTCGGCGGCCGCGTGGTGCGCGCAGCAGGAGCTCATGCGTTCGGCTCCGCCAGCGCCTTGAGGATGGGACAGTCTTCAGGCGCACCGTGTCCCGGGCACGCCTCGACCAGTTCAGAGAGGCCATCGCGGACACGCTGGAGTTCGGCGATGCGCTCGTCGATGGCCTGAAGGCGCGCTGCGGCGCGTTCGCGCACACCGAGGACGCCCCCGTGGCGATCGGCAGATAGCGCCAGTAGTTCGCGGATTTCCTCGAGGGTGAAGCCGAGGTCCTTCGCTCGACGGATGAAGCGCAGGCGGGACACCGCACCCTGGTCGTATTCACGGTAACCCGAGGGGCGGCGCTTCGGCTCGGGAAGGAGGCCTTCCCGCTCGTAGAACCGGATGGTGTCGATGGCGACGCCCGCGCTCTGCGCGATGCGGCCGATGGTGAGGGAGCTTTGGCTGGTCATGGGATAAGTCTAGACCCTTTATCCAGGTCCAGAGTCAAGCGATTGGGCTCATGGGGCCTGCCGCTTCGGAGAATGGGAGAGCCCCTGTCCTGCAGCCCATACACCAGGTCGGGTCAAACCGCTACGCAACCGGAGCATTCGCCCGCTCCCCTTACGGTCTCCTCGAGATACCCGAGATCGGCGACAGCAAGGACGATGGTTTAGCGTTCGATTTGCCCAGGCATTCACACTTCATCGGAGCACGCGGTTCCGCTGGAAGCAGACGCTCGTAATCGACCGGATGCGACCGGACAGCGACATGCCAAGCAGTTACAGGTACTCACATGCCGTCGTTTCGGGAAGGTGCCCGAAGACTTTGAAGCCCACGTCAGTCTTGATGCCGGGCAGATGGATGGCTCGCAAAGCAGCGAGCAAACTCGAGGCCTGTTCATCGTTCGCAGGCCTGACCTCGACCCACTCGATGTCCTCATAGCTGCCATCCATGAAATGGTAGAACCATTCCGAGTCCCAGTCGGACTCGTAGCCGGACCCCACCATTCTGACGCGCCACGCAGGACCTGGCTTTTCCAGCTCCAACATAGCGGCTCGAAGCTCTCTCCACTTCGTGTTGTTCATGGTCGGGTGCATGGGGGCACGCTTATTTTCTTGATGACTGCTAAGCATATGATACCGCCCGGTATCCACGCATAGATCCGTCGATGGCTCCGCTGCTCGTGGCGAGTTGCGGGGCCGACTTAAGGAAAAGCTCTGCCCGCCAACGCGCACTCGAACCGCAGCAGGCGGTTTTTGTCGCCCGATCCGACGAGTCGACTCAGCAACCCACCGCGGCCAGAACTCCACTGCATAAGCACCTTTCGCGCGGCAGCGGGTTCTGTTGTGCTGATCCCTATGACATGAATGTCTGGCCAAGGTGGCGGCGTGACGTCGTCACTTGCGTGTTCATGCGGCACCCCTTCGCTGCACTGTCGGCACAGGATCCGAACGTTGGAAGTCCAGACCTCATGATCGACCTGCGCCAGGTCTAGCGCCGTAGTCAAGGCTTCGAGATCAGCGGCGTCATCCGTGTGCACCTCGGCCTCATAGGTGCTGTTAGCGGAAGGCTCAAACAGCTCCAGGACGTTGAAGACCGAGTAGGTCCGACCCTTGGACTGACGTTCGCCGACGGGTGCGCCATCGTGCAGAACGACATCGCCAGCCCTGAAGCCAGATTTTGGGTAAGGAATGTTGCGGATGACGACGCGTACCGGGTCTATGCGCGTTCCCCACACGACCTCGCCGTTGTCATCAGGATTCAGGCGCACAGGCGCGATGCCAAAGTTTCCCTGGATTGGCCCGTCACCCTCGGGAATGCGCAAACCGACGCGATGCCAGGCTTTGCGTGCAGCAGTCCAGTCACGCAGGGCCGTCGCAGCGATGCCCATGTTCCAGTTCGCCGCCTCGTCATCAGGCCGAAGATCTGAAGCGCGTCGGTTATGGTAAAGCGATTCCACCCATGCGCCGCGGTACTTGTGCACGAGGCCGATATTGTAGTGCGTCGAGGCGCGCTCTGGGTCCAGCGCCAGCGCGCGCTCGTACAGAGCCATGGCACCATCCGAATTGTCCAGAGCCCGGGCCTCGTCGAGCAGCTTGTCGACGGCCTCGCGAGAGGTAAATGCCTGTGGTTCACTCAATTGAGACTGCCCTTATCGCGGTGGTTGTGGCGCCAGCACGCGCGTCGGCGTCGCTGCGTGGACTATTTTAAAACGGTCATATAAAAGTGGCAGCTTTTGCCCATTATGAACAGTTGCGATCGTCAATCTGAAAGCGGAACGGCTTGGACCCAGTGGTACCCGCTGCGCGCAGGCCAGAGCAGTGGCATGGAGGCCAACGCCGCCATGCAAGCGATGAAGACGCGCCAAGCAGGGCTCATGCATCAGGGTCTACGGCAGAAATTGAGAGGCCCGGACACTGGCGCAGCGACGAAGGCGGCACTTCGTAAAGTCAGCAGTGCTTTCCTGAGCGCGGCGCTGCGGCCGGTTACCTTGAGCACGGGCAGCACCGCGCATAGGTTCTCGCCAGGCTTCATACCGGTTTCCAGCAGCAGCTCGTGCAGCAGCGACAGCAGCAGGGCTGTGTCGCGCGGCGGATCGTCTGGCCGGGCCGCGACCAGCGCTTCAAGCAGCCGGATGATCACGGGAGGCATGCCGGGTGCCATTCGTGCTGCGGTAGCCAGCGCTTTAGCATAGCGTGAGGCACGGACATGCTCGCCCGCCAATAGCAGAGCCATGTCCACCCCCAGTGCATTGATATCGATCCGGGCATCGAGCACCGTCTGCGCGAGTGCATCGATAGCCAGCGCCAGTTGTCCCGGCTCTTTACCAGCCAGCGCGAGGGCGATAAGCAATGTTCCTGGTGGGCCCGGGGCGACGGTGGGTTCAAGTAGAGGCGCAAGGTAGGCGCGGTTCTGCCATTGCGCTTCCGACCAGTCCAGATTGTTACCCAGCAGCCTGCAACCGGCGGCGAAAAAAGTGTGCAGACAGCTGGGCGCCAGCGTCGCCCAGAAGCGGATCAGCGCTTCGTCGGTACCTGCGTAATTGAAATGCTGCGACGCATAGCGCGGTACAAACGTTGCCGGCTGATGCCCATGCAACGCTATGAGCAAGCGGTCTGCGCCCTCCGGCACGAAGCCGTCATCGACGATGATCCGGCGGTGGACGTACTCACCTGGCGCCGATGTCCGCGTATCAACATGCCAGCTGAAAACCGGCGCGCGGGTGGTATCCGGGCCGAGATCGCCCAGCGCGGCGAGCAGTATCGGGTCGTCGTTGCCAGGGTGACGGGCACGCGATGCCGCCACCATCAAGGGCATGTCGAGCTCGCCGCCGTCCAGCGTGTCGCCGAGCGCGTAGCGGAAGGCGCGCAGCAGTGGCGAGTCCGGCAGCGCGCGCAGGTTTGGTTTCGGCCCGGTGGGTGGCGCCAGCCGCATCAGGGCGCGAATACCGGCACGCCGCGCGGGCAATACTCCCGCTGCCGCATGGGCAGCGATGCGCGTGGCCAGACGGTGTGGATCGATAAAGCCACCTTGGTGGGTTGCGGCATCCAAGGGCTCAAGCCCGGCACCGTGTTGCGCGGTCGCGACCGTATCCATCACGCGGTCGAGAATGTCGATATCGATACCGGGGTGTTCGCCGTATGCATCGACCTGCCGCTCGTAAGGCAGCACAGTGACATCGAGCAACACCGCCACGATCTGGCCAAGCGCCTGAGTCAGTGGCTTGCGCAGCCGCTTGAGTCGCTTCGCAGCCGGGGCGAGGCGTTCGCGCGTGCGAGCGTCGAGCGGGGCCATCCGCGTAAGCGCGGTTACCACGGCTTCGAAAGCATCGATGTCGGTGTCGTTTTCGAATACATAGGCAATGCGTTCTGCCAGCGTGTCGACATCGTCGATGCGCGGCAATTCGCGCGAGGGATCGCAGGGCCCGGGCAGGGACGGAGTGCTCAGCGACACATCCAACGTGGCGTGCGGCTTTTCCGGCCGCGCGCCCGTCAGGGCGGCCAGCGCTACCCGGTTTGACGCAGCAACGGCGGCCAGATAGTCGTTGAGCGTGTCGCGCACGCTGTCGTCCAGTGCGAGGTTGCCAAGCAGTTTGATCGCTTTCGCCTGCACTGCGGCATCCGAATGGCCCAGCGCATCAGCCAACAGCCGCGCGGCCGCGTTTGCGGCATGCGGCTCACTGCGAAGGCGTCGCTCGATCATTTTCATCGCCAACAGCGCGTGGCCTTTGGCCGCAGCGTGCATCGCGGGTGCAAGCGTATCGAGCAGATCGGTGGTGGCGACGGGGTGATTCGCATCGACCGCGTCGATGACCTTCAAGGCCATACCAACCGTCGGTGGGATACGGCTGCGGCAGAGCGCCAGATAGCGGGGCAACCGGGCGTGGAGTTCATCAAGTGTAGGCGCCATGCGCTCATGGAACCGGGAGAACCACCCTGAACGGAACTGCGGCCAGTCCTGTGCCAGGGCATCCAGCGCCTTATCCAGCAATATATCGCGACCGAACTGCGCTTGCGACCACGGCGAATGGAAGAAACCAAGCCAGGCGTCCCGGCGGTATTTATCGATCGCAGCGAGACTGGCATCCGATGTTCCCTCGATCTCCATGACGCGGAGGATCACCGGATGCAGCGTCGGGTTGGCTGCCACATACGCTTCGAGCGACGCTTTCTTCTGGTAGATCGCGTATGTCGGCAGATCCATCATCAGGAGCGTGTGCGCGTCGCTGTCGGGCCGCTGCATCAACCCGTGTTCGATAAACGGATTGATGTAGTGCAGCGAGGGCCACGGCCCGCTCATCAGCGCATCACCGAGGCCTTCCAGGCAGGGCGGCGCAAATTCACGGGCCAGCGGAGCGGCATCTTCGATGCGAATACGGTGATCCGCGACATCCTTTGCGGTTCCGCACACAAACAGCGCGGCTTGCGTGGCACGTTCGCGGTCACGCAGGGGCTGTTTCATTTCCCACGGGAGGTGCGGGTCGTCTTGCTTCGCCAGGACGCGCAGCGTTGCGCGTAGCGCCTTTGCGAGGCCCGGACGATTTTCCTTTGGTATGTCGCGCAGCGCTGCGATCACTGCCGCTGTGTCACCTTGCGACATCGCATGCTCAAGTGCTTCAGGGACGGCTTCGCTCATGCGCGGGCTTCCCAGGCGCTGCGCGCCGCCAGCACGTGTTTACACGGGCCGCGTTCCGCGCCGTGCCGTGCGAACCAGGGGCACGTGCAGCGTATCTCGGCATCCACGGCGCGAACGCGGTGCCCCGCGCCGTCGCTGTCTACAGTGGCGGCGAACACGGGGCCATCGTCGAGATGTACGGCAGCGTGTTCCAGCAGCTCCCTGGCAGCGGCAAGGCGCGGGTGGGCGTCTTCGATGGCCGACAGGTCAAAGGGCAGGACGCGATGGAAATAGCCTTGCTCTGCGACGTCATAACCGACGAGGCCGGAGGCACCCAGGGCGCGCAAGGCATCCGCTACGCGCTCACCGGGCAGTCCCGTGGAGAGAGCCAGATCGTCGACACGCAACAGGTGTTGCCAGTTCAGCTGGGCGCGCACGCGGTCGAGCACCGAGTGGTTCCCAGCGTTGCCGAGGCGCATCAGCGCGTACAACGACTGGCCCTCGCCGGAGAAGCCTCGCCATGTCTCGGCGCTCAGCACCAGACTAACCCTCATGCCATTGAAATCCAGTACCCAGGCGCTGGCCTGATTTGACGGGTCGGCATAGACGCGGAGGTGGCGGACGCCCGGCAGCAACGGTTCCAGTACCCGTAGCCGGGTACTGTCCGTCACGCGCACGCCGCCCTCGACCGCGCGCGTGGTCGTGATCAGGCCAGCCGCCCCACGGGCTATCCACAGTGGCGTACGGGCCGTCGACGCGCGCGGAAGCGCCCGGAGAAAACGCAGGGACTCTACGGAACCGGCCTCGAGACGGGGCGTCATTCCCGCCTGGAACGCCTGTACCTCCAGCATGCCGCGCACCCAGCGCTCTGGCAGAGCCACCTTCCGTTCGGTTACGGAGCCGTTGGAGGTCGCCAGGGTCAGTTCGCCGGAGCCTACCGAAAGGCCCAGCCCGTGGTCATCGCGAACGCGGGCAAGGGCGGCGCGCATCGGTGCATTGAAATCCACGTTGGTGGTGCCTTTGCCGGTCACCTCACCGGCATATCCTTCTGGCCCCAGGTCGACGCGTATATAAGCGCTGCAGCAGGCAGAGAAGCCCTCGAAGCGGAGTACGCCTCCGCCGGAGGTAACGACCGGGTCAGCCAGCGCGATGCGCTTTGCCAGCATGTTGGGTGGCGTAAAGAAGCGCGATCCGACGATCAGGTGCACCGCCGTCAGCGCATCGGCCACCAGCCTTGGCTGATGGACGCGGCCTTCGAAGAAGTGAGACGTCGGCAGGGCACCCGTCGCGCTGGTAACTAACGCGAGATGCGGGCCGCTACGATCGTCGAGCGCCGACGCGCCCGCGTAGCGGTAGGCGTGCTGTACCTCGGCCATGAGCGCGCTCCTTCCCATCCAGTCGGCATTAGAACCGATCGACCGCGCGAATGGGAGAGGTTCTCGCTGCACTACTTCAGAGCCGCGATCTCATCGGGACCCTGCCCGTCCACTACCGGGAGCCACGGATCTCGCCTGCCCGATCGACCTCGGTTCCGCAACTTCGCCCGTAGGTCGAGACGTGGCATGCACACCCACTACAGCATCATTGATTGAAAGACTGCCCTGAACACGGCGGCAGGCGCAGGCGCAGATCTCTCGCTCTACCACCGCAAAACCCGCGGCCCCAGCAATGCACCCACCACCGAGGGCACCAACATCCCAAGCAAATACCAGACCGACCAGAACGGCGGCGCCATTTCCGGGCAATGCAGGCAGTAGGCAACGGCGGAGGTCGCACCAGCCAGCAATCCCGCAGCGGCTCCCGCCAGGCGCAGCCGCACGGGCGCCATACCGCGTACCGCCCACAACATGGCGACAAACGGCGGTACCGACAGGACGGCGATGATGATCGAGCACACCTTCCAGGTATGACCGAGCAACAACGGCACGCGGGCATCGACATCCGCGCCGGCGAGCACGATGCCTGCGGCGATCCAGGCGATCACGGCCGGTATCACGACGGCGGTCCATCCCGCACCCACCGACACGCCCGGACGCGACAGCCGGAGCGTCACGAGCAAGGCACCGCCGCCGAGGGCCACCGCAAATCCGAGCCGGAACCAGAAGACCGGCATGGAGACCACCTCGCCGAGATCCGGACGGATACCCAGAAAGACCGCCATCAACACCGTGGCTGACGACAATCCGATGAGGATAGCTACCGCGAAGCGCCAGGGCGGGACGCGCCGATCGACCGGTGTCGTCTGGCTTGCGAGCAGGGAGATCAGATCGTCGGTCTTCATGTCAGGCCTCGAATGCGCGTGGCGAGGGCCTTGAGGCCACGGTGTATGCCGACTTTGACGGCAGATTCGGACAATCCGCTGCGAGACGCGGCTTCGGCCACGGACAAGCCCTGAAGCTTGACCAGTTCGATCGGCAGGCGATGGCGCTCAGGCAGGGTGACCAGTAACTCGCCGAGATCGCGCCTTGCTTCAGCCGGCTCGAGGTCGACGGTACCGAAGAGGTTATCGTCTTCCCAAAGGGGCTCGTGCAATGCCTCGCGTCGCGCATGGGCGCGGAAGAAATCCATCAACTTGTACCGGGTAATGGCATAGACCCAGGCCGTCAGTGACTGATCGTCCTGATAGGTGTGCCGTGCGTTATGAATGGCCAGCAGGGCCTCCTGCAGTACATCCTCGACATCGGCCGGAGCCTTCGGCAGTCGGCGACGCAGGTATGCACGCAAGTGCGACGACAGCCTGCCGAGGAAAAGGCGGTACTGCGCGGCATCACCGCTCAGCCCTTGCAGGAAACACCAGCGCAGTTCGACCTCGGCGGAGGTGGTGGCGTCATTATCGGACATCGTCCCGCCTGTGATCACCCGAACACGGGCATCGCGGAGTGTAACGCTGGAGGTAACGGGAGTTCATAGTCACTATTCGCGTCCGCGCCCCATCCGGTTACACCTCGCGATGTCCGGGTGTAACCAGCGGGCCCTTTCAAGCGAATTCTCCTGTACCGGACGCCGTGTCCGGACCCAAGGAGACCGCCATGAACCATCGCCACATCGCTTCCCTCGCCCTGACCTTCGCCGCCCTGACCGCCGGTGTCGCTCACGCCGACGCCGCCAAGCCCGCCGTCGAAAAATGCTGGGGTGTCGCCAAGGCCGGCCAGAACGACTGTGCCGCCGGCCCCGGTACGACATGCGCAGGTACCGCCAAGGCGGATTATCAGAAGAACGCGTGGAAGAACGTCCCGGCCGGCACGTGTACCGCCATCAAGACCCCCAAGGGCAACGGCTCCCTGACCAAGGTGGGCTGAGCTCGCCATGACCCTCGCACCCACCGCGGGTATCGGTTTCAAGCCCCAGCACGCTGACGACGTCTTCGCTTGTGCGTCGCCGGCCCTTTGGCTCGAGATCCATCCGGAAAACTACGCGGTGGATGGTGGGCCGCGACTGGCGCTGCTGGATGCGCTCGCGTCGAGGTTCCCGCTGTCGCTACACGGGGTCTCCCTGTCACTGGCCGGGGAGACCCCGCCCGATCCCGTGTGGCTGCGGCGGCTGAGGACCCTCATCGAGCGAACGCAGCCCGTTCTGGTATCGGAGCACCTCGCGTGGTCATCGTGGAACGGGAACTATCTTCCCGACCTGCTTCCCTTCCCCCGGACGCACGAGGCCCTGTCGAGAATCGTCGAGCACGTCGACCGGACGCAGACGGCACTCGGGCGGCGCATCTCGCTTGAAAACCCAGCCCATTACCTCCCGATCGACGGGCATGAGTGGAGCGAGACGGCATTTCTGGCCGAGCTTGCCAGACGCACGGGCTGCGGTCTGTTGCTGGATATCAACAACGTCCACGTCAGCGCCCGAAATCTCGCCGCCGATGCCCACGACTACATCGATGCCTTCCCTCTTTCGTTCGTCACCGAGATCCATCTGGCCGGACACGCATTCGACGAGGGACTCGAAGGCCTCCTGATCGATTCGCACGATGCACCGGTCGCCACCGAGGTGTGGGACCTCTACAGCTACACACTGCAAAAGACAGGTCCGGTGCCGACCCTGATAGAGCGCGATGGCAACGTTCCATCGTTCCCGACGCTGCTGGCCGAGCGCGATATCGCTCAGGCGATTCTTGCCAATGCGCACGGACGAACGCCATGAACTCCGCGTCTTTCCAGCAAACGTTCGCGGAGGCTTTAAGGGCGGATGGCAGCCGCACGGCGTTCTCCGACCATCCTGCGTTCGCCGTGTACCGCAACACGGTGATGCGTGGGTGCATCGATGCCCTCGAAGCCAACTACCCCGCGGTATCGTGTCTCGTGGGGCGCGACTGGTTCCGGTCGGCAGCGGCCATCTTCGCCAGCGAGGAGCCCCCGCGTGACGCACGCCTGGTGGCCTACGGTGAACGCTTTGCCGACTTCCTCGCAAGGTTCGCACCCGCTTCCGAACTGCCTTATCTACCTGACGTCGCGCGCATAGACCGCTTATGGACGGAGAGCTACATCGCGGCGGATGCACCGCACCTCGACCTGGAACCGCTGCGGCAGGCGGACCCCACCGCCATGACGTCATGGCGTCTCACCATCCATCCGGCGACTCGTACCTTTGCCTCCGACCTGCCCGCCTTCTCCATCTGGTCACCCAGCCGGGCCGGCGAGGCGGTGGATGGCGGCCTCGTGTGGGAGCCGGAAGCCGTAATGATTACCCGGCGCAATCACGAGGTGCGCGTCACGCCAGCCAGTCCCGCCGTGTTGTCTCTCGTGCATGCGTGTGAGGCCGGTCTGTCGCTGGCCGATGCGATCCGTACAACCACCGATGCTTACCCCGGCACCCGCATCGACCTGCTCGTCGCCCTCCTCGTCGAGGCGGGTGCCTTCGCCTCACCCTGAAGGATCTGATTCCCATGAACGAACCACGCTTTTTCTCCGGCAATTCCGTGCGCGCACGGTGGAACGCGATCGCCGGAGCGGTCGAATCCCACATCGGCCACAGCTTCCTGGCCTTGGTAGCCCGCGTCTCCATCGCCGCGATCTTCTTCCAGTCCGGACGCACGAAGGTCGAAGGTTTTCTGACCATCACGGAGAGCACGTACGAACTGTTCCGCACGGAATACAAGCTTCCGCTGGTGCCGCCGGAAATTGCGGCGCACATGTCCGCCTACGTCGAAACTTTTGTACCCGTACTCCTGGTGCTGGGCATCATGACGCGCCTCTCCGCCACCGTTCTCCTCGGCATGACGACCATCATCGAGATCTTCGTGTATCCCGACGCATGGCCTACCCATCTGTCCTGGGCGGCCATCCTGCTGCACCTGATCGCACGCGGAGGCGGACGCGTGTCGCTCGATCATGCATTCGGCATTCGCTGAACGCGAAAAGATAGTGCGGGCAGCTGTAACCGAATAGCCATCGGCAACGAATCAATCAATGCCACTTCCGGCACACCTTCTGGAGAACGCCATGAACACCGCCACCCACAGCATCGCCGCGGCTGCCGCCCTCTTCGCCGTCTCCGCCGCCGCCATCAGCGCACCGGCACACGCCGCCGAACAGGCTGCCGGCAAGACCGTCCACTGTTATGGCATCAACAGCTGCAAGGGGACGTCCGATTGCAAGTCGGGCAATCACCAGTGCAAGGGGCAGAACGAATGCAAGGGCCAGGGCTTCAAGGCCGTCTCCGTGCAGGAGTGCAAGGCACAGAACGGCAGCACCACGCCGCCCGCGGCCTGATCGTCGGGCCCGGCCGATATATACGGCCGGGCCACCTTGAAGGACTGTCGATGCAACCGACCATACCTCCACCGTTTCACGGTTACGGGCTCGGGCTTCGCATAGCTCACTACGCCGAGTTCCTCGCGCGTCAGCAGCCGGTGGACTTCGTCGAAGTCATCTCGGAAAACTTCATGGTCGAAGGCGGCCGGCCCCTGGATACGCTTGCACGCATCCGTGACCGCTACGACGTCGCGCTTCACGGCGTCTCAATGAACCTGGGCTCGGACGACGGTGTCGACCTCGACTACCTCAGGCGCCTGCGCGCGCTGGCCGACACCATCGAGCCCCTGTGGCTATCCGATCACGTGTCCTGGACCGGTGTCGGCGGCATCAACTCCCACGACCTGCTCCCTCTTCCCTATACGGTCGAAGCGCTCGATGTCCTCGCCAGAAACGTGCTCGATGCGCAGGACGCCCTCGGACGCGCACTCGTGCTCGAGAACCCGTCGACCTATCTGTCGTTTTCCGACAACACCATGGATGAACCGGGCTTCCTGAAGGCACTGTGCGAACGCACGGGATGCTTTCTTCTTCTCGACGTCAACAACATCGTCGTCAGCGCGACCAATCATGGACTCGATACCGAGGCATGGATGGAGCGCTTGCCCCTTGACCGTGTGCGCCAGATCCATCTCGCCGGTCACAGCCAGGGCGTGGACATGCTCGTCGACACGCACGACGCCCCGGTGGCCGACACCGTCTGGGATTTGTACTGGCGATTCGTCCCGCGCCTCGGCGAGGTCGCCGTCATGATTGAACGTGATGACCACATTCCGCCATTGCCCGAGTTGCTGTCGGAACTCGAACGGGCGCGACAACCGGCGATCGTTACGACGCCATGAGTCTGGGCGACCTCCAGCGCCGCCTGCTCACGGCGGTCATGACCGGACGCCCGGTGCCTGAGCTGTCGGCGGCCGGCCAGCGCGTGTATGCAAATAACGTGCGCGGTCAGCTGCTGGCCGCGTTGCGCGATACCTACGAGAAATGCGCGGCGTGGCTGGGCGACGACGTCTTCGATGTGCATGCCGGGGCCTATATCGAAGTACACGGTTCAACGTCCTGGTCACTGGATCATTACGGCAGCGAGTTTCCGGACTATCTTGCGCGAGCCTTCCCGGAAAGGCTCGAACTGGGTGAACTGGCGTGGCTAGAATGGGCACTTCGCGCCGCGTTTTCCGGAAGAAACGCTTCAGGCCTCGCGCTCGAGGAACTGCACGTGAGGGATTGGGATGGCGTCCAGTTCTCGTTCGTTCCCACCCTCATGTACCGACAGCTGCACACGAACGCACCCGCCCTATGGGCCGGCATCGCGTCCGGCCAGCGAACACATACACGTATAGCCGACGGCGCAGCCGATAACGGTCAAGGCGTCCGCGTCTGGCGGCATGAGTTGACGCCACGCTTCGTTTCCATGACGCGTGCGGAACACGCCTGTCTCGATCTGCTGGTCGCGGGCGCAACGTTTGGCGAAGTCTGCGAGTGGCTGTCCTCGACGGCGCGTGAGAAAGACGTCGCCTCCGCGGCGGGATCGCTGCTTCGCGCCTGGGCGACCGACGGATTGATTACCGGTGTGCGGGAAACCGGCTGACCCCTCGTCCATTTTCGAGCCCGAGTTTTTGCAGCGCAGCGTGACACAAACGCGCAATAACGGCTTAATTCTCCACAGGGGATTTAGATCGATCTAAGTGTGTGATCCACGTCACGTCGCTCAAGCGATGACGTGGACGACCTGGATCGTGGGGTGGGGACAGTCTGGGGATGACGCATAAAGCGTGGCTTCCCACAACGCTGCTTCCTGTCGGGCCTTGGGTGGGGATTTGGGAAGCTGTCGCATGAACGCACGAAACGATCGTATCGCCGTGAAACGAGCCTGCGCGAGGAGTGCTGCCTGTTTCCCACGGTGAGGGATGCTGACCGTTACACGGGTCTCGCGCAGGCGCGCTCCTACGACCCCGTGTTGGAAAACGGTGGTTGCGCAGGCGGGCATCCGCTTTAACCCATAGAAAACCGCAGAGAGACCATCACCGACAAGCGGGGGCTTGTCGGGCGTGGAATTTTGGATCGATGTAACTGGTTCCAGCAGGAGGCCGTGTGCAGAACTAGACCGGGTATCTGCAGTGATGAAACGGGGATCAACGCGCCGTCTCAACGTGCGCGCACATTACTGAGGGAAGTAATCGCAATGACTTATCTGCCACACATGCTCAAGCGCAAGCCGCTCTGCGCCGCACTCGCCGTAGCCACCCTGTCCTTCGCGGGCCTGCTCGCCGTTCCGGCGACCGCCTTCGCGCAGGCCGCCGCACCCGTCGCGACAAGCTCTGACGCCACGGCGCAGACCACCGATAGTGCCAAAGCGAAACAGGACGAAAAGACCCGGAAAACCGACAAGGCGAAGGACGACAGCACGACCAACCTCGACGCCGTCGTGGTCACGACGTATGCCCAGTCCATCGACCAGAACGTCCAGGACAAGCGCGAAGCCAACTCCATCGTCGAAGTGATCAATGCGCAGAACATCGCGCAGTTTCCGGCCAAGAATATCGCCGACGCGCTCGCCCACGTCCCTGGCGTCGTCATCAGCCGCGAGTCCGGCGAAGGCAAGACGGTCAGTATCCGCGGCCTCGCGCCCGAACTGACCCTCACCGAACTGAACGGCAACTACGTGGCCTCGGCCGATACTTCCGCCGGTCTGACGCGCTCGTTCAACTACACCCTGATGCCCGCCAACATGTTCTCGGACATCAAGCTCTACAAGAGCCTCGAGGCGCGCCTCGACGAAGGCGGTATCGGCGGCAACGTCGACCTGCGCACCCGCCGTCCGCTGGAAATGAAGGCCAACGACGGCTTCGTCTCCGCGAACATGGCCGGCTCGGACAACAGCAGCAAGATCAAGCCTCAGGTTTCCGCGCTCTGGTCCTGGAAAAACAAGGACGAGACCTTCGGCTTCCTCGTCGCCGGTTCCGAACAGAAGCGTCGTGACATCAACTACACCGCCAACGCCAACAGCTGGCACTGGTGGGGCAATGATTGCACCGACCACGCCACCTGTACCGCGCCGCCGACGGATATACACGGCAAGCCGTACGGCGGCGACGTCGCACCCAATATCGACCTCTGGTCCGGCGGTGGCGTCGTCGATCAGGGTGGCAATACCTATAACGGTTACTGGATGCCGCAGCAGTTCTCGACCAGCCGGAACCAGCTTGACCTGAAGACCAAGGGCGCCCAGGCGACCATGCAATTCAAGCCGAGCGATCATTTCCTGCTGACGGGTAACTACTTCCGTTTTCAGCGCGAGCAGACCCAGATCACCAACACGCTGGAAGTGCCCGAATGGGGCCTGCCGGGCAACAGCAACTACGCCGACCAGCAGGGCCGCCTGCTCGCGAACAACGGCTTGTCTTTCGATCCGTCGCACACCGTCGTGACGGGTGCCAACTACGTGCTGCCACCCGCTGGCACGGGCTGTAACGCCACGGTCAACCCGAGCACGGGTGCGGTGCGCCAGGCCGTCGACGTGTGCTCCACGGAAATCCCGTGGGTCACCGGCAATTACTCCGTCGAGAAAGCCACCTCGCAGACGCTCAATCTCGAAGGCGAGTGGGACAACGGCGGCGCGCTCAGCGGTACCTTCAACGTCGGCCGCACGTGGGCCAAGGGCGGACCCTCGGTCGAACTGGGCATGGCCGCCAAGCCGCGTAACTTCGTCAACGGCGCGTGGGTCGACGGCAGCAACGGTGCCGCATGGACCCTGGACGGCAAGCCGACCCTCACCGCGGCTCCGGGTGTACTGCAGGCCATGCAGAACGGCGCGGGCCAGGTCGACCTGGGCTCGACCGGTTCCAACATGGTCAACACCACGACATCGCAGAACTTCGCACAGGCGGACTTCACCTGGGCGTTCGACGACAGCTGGATGCAGTCGCTGCAGTTCGGCGTGAAATACCGCGACAACAAGGCCGAGCAGCAGAGCAACGAGGTGCGCTGGTACTGCAAGGGCACCGAGTCGCAGTTCCAGACCTGCGACCCGAACGCCGGCCAGCTGCCCGCGGGCTTCCTGCAGGCCAACAGCCTGGACGGCAGCAGCGAGGTCTACAACGACAATACGTTCCCGGCGATCAACTTCCCGGCGTACTACAACTACCTCAACTCCACGTACGACCGGGTGCTCTACAACCATCCCGAGAACAAGTCGTCGATCCAGGAGAAGATCGCCGCGGCGTACGTCCAGGCCAACTTCGACACGGGTACGATTCGCGGCAACGTCGGCCTGCGTTTCGTCAGCACCAAGCAGGACCTGACGGTCGCGGATCAGATCACGACCAACAACGCGGTGTACTACCACGATCCGGCGGGCAACATCCTCATCTGCCCGGCATCGGGTGTGAACGCCGGTGGCGGCGCCTGCGCGGCAGGTGACTTCCAGTACCTGCCCCGCGAAGTCGCGGTCATCCAGAACTACACCAACGCCACGACGTCCAAGCGTTACAACAAGCTGTTGCCGAGCTTCAACATCGCGTGGAACGTGACGGACGACTTCCTGGTTCGCGCGGCCGGCTCGCAGGCACTGGCCCGTGCCAACTATACCGATCTGGCGCAGCTGGGCAGCCTGACCAATAACACCCAGGAGTACTACAACGACCGCAAGCAGTTCGGTGCCCCCCTGCCCGGCTGGTACGGCAGCGGCGCCAACGCCGACCTGAAGCCGTTCACGGCGACGCAGTTCGACCTGGCCGGCGAGTGGTACTACGCCGAGCATTCGGTGCTCGGCCTGGATCTCTTCCAGAAGAAGGTGAAGAACTTTGTCGTGCCCGTGACCGTGAACAACCTCACGGTGAACGTCGGCGGCACGGAAGAGAACTTCCTGCAGTACAGCACCAACGCCAACGGCCGTTCGGGTACGTCGAAGGGTATCGAGCTCTACACCCAGCACACCTGGGACTCGGGCTTCGGCTACATCGGCAACTACACGCTCAACAAGACGAACGAAACGGCCGTGACGCTGGGCGATACCGCGGTGGGCAAGGCCGAGCTGATCGGCAGCGCCAAGTACGCCGCCAACGTCTCGGTGTTCTACGAAAAGAACGGCCTGCTGCTGCGCGCCAGCGACAACTGGACGGGCCGCACCATGCAGGGTCTGGCGTCGGGCCTCCCGATCTACTCGCAGCCGTACCACCAGATCGATCTGAACGGTGACTACGAGTTCAACAAGCACGTCATGGTGACCGCCTCGGTGATCAACCTGAACAAGGCGACGCCTCACCAGTACCTCGGTGGCGACACCCGGGCACGCCTCGTCTCGCTCGAGTACGCCGGCCGCCAGTACTACGTCGGTGTGACGTACAAGTTCGGCGACGGTACCTGAGTAAAAACAGACGGGGTCAGGCGCATCGCCTGACCCCGTTTCCGTTTCAACGGATGCCTCCCCACTCCGTCGAAGGAAAACACCATGAATTCGCATAAGGCACGCCTTCCCGGCCGTGCTCTCACCGTCGCGCTGTCGCTGCTGCTGTTCGGCACCATCGGCGACGGGCGAGCCAGAGAGAAGACAGCCGCCGCGCCGCCCGGATCGTCGCTCGATCTGGCGAACCCGCTAGTCGGCACCGCTTCGCTGGATCGCAAGGAACTGATCGGCAATGCCCCGCCCCCGGGCGAGCCGCTCTACACCGGCATGACCACGCCCGGCGCCAGCCTGCCGCAAAGCGCGACCGAAGCGGCGCCGGTCAACATCAACGCCGACCTCAGCTTCCCCACGGGCGTGCCCGTCGCCTATGACTACCGACGTCCCGCCATGATCGGTTTCACCGGCGGCGGATCGACCTATGGCGCACGTGGCGCACCCATGGTCATGCCGGTCGTCGGCGACTGGACCGTGCCGCCCGACTACGCCACGTCGTACTACGACAAGGCCACCGAGAAAGCATCGCCAGGCTACTACGCCGTCGATCTCGCCACGTTCCACACGAAGGTGGAGCTGACGGCGTCGCAGTGGACCAGCCTGATGCGTTTCACCTTCCCGGAAAGCCATCGTTCGAACGTGGTGATCAACCTGCGCCGGGACGGCGGCGACGTGGAAGTGGTCAACGACCGCACGATTCGCGGTGTCGCCACCGCGGGGCGTCGCGACCACGACGCGGATGGTCCCTATTTTGTCGCGGAGTTCTCCCGGCCTTTCGCCAGCTTCGGCACGTTTCACGCGAACCTGAGCGATAAGGGCGAAGGTCTGGGTGGCGAAGATGTACAGGCCGGACGACGCAACGTGTCGGGTAGCTACGCGGGTGGCTATGTCACCTTCGACACGAAGGCGGGCGATCAGGTGGTCGTACGCATCGCTCACGGACACAGCGCCGAAGAAGCGGATCAGCGACTGCATGCGCAGGACAGCGATACCGACTTCGACCGCGTACACGCCAGCGCACGCGTGGCCTGGGCAAAGCTGTTCGATCGCGTGGAAGTGAGTGGCGGCACCCCGAAGCAGCGCACACTGTTCTATTCGACGCTCTACCACTCGTTCGCCAGCCCGCGCATGATCGCCCGCAAGGGTGAGCACTACACGGACGCCGCGGGCAAGGATCAGGTGGCGGCATACGATCATTACGGACCAGTGCCCTTCTGGGACACCGGCCGGAACCAGATCACGCTGCTGATGCTGCTCGAGCCTGGCGTCGTCCAGGACATCATGCGCTCGGAGCTGGATCGCGCGCACGAACGCGGTTACATGAACACCTCGTTCCACGGCGACCATGCCGTGTTCCTGTACGACGGTGCCATGCAGCGCGGCATTCCGTTCGATTATGCAGCCGCTTACGACGCGTTACGCAAGAATGCCACGGACCCCAGGGGTCCGCGTGGTTATCTCGCGGAATACGACAAGAACGGATGGATCTCCGACATCGTCCCCCCTGGCAACCCGAGTCCGCCCTATGCCGGCGGGAAGGCCGGCGTGGCAACCACGCTGGAATACGCGTGGGACGACCATGCGCTGGCCGACGTGGCACGACGTCTGGGTAAGAAAGACGATGCCGACCTCTTCGAACGCCGCTCCGCGAACTATCGGAACGTATTCGATCCCTCGACAGGTTTCTTCCGCGGACGTACCGACGACGGCAAATGGATCTCGCCGTTCGATCCCGCCGAGCCTTACTACAACTTCATGATGAAGGAAGGTTCGGGCTGGTCGACGCTGTGGCTCGTGCCGCATGACGTGCAGGGACTGATGAACCTGCTGGGCGGCCGAGACGCGTTCAACGCCAGGCTGGATACGTTCTTCTCCACGCCTTACCAGCCCAAAGGCATCTGCCGCGACTGCACCGGAGTGATCGGGCAATACGTGCAGGGTAATCAGCCGGACCAGCAGGCGCCGTATCTGTATGCGTGGAGTGGTCAGCCGTGGAAGACGCAGGCGCTGGTGCGTCGCATTCTCGCCGATCTGTACGGCAGCGACGCCTCGGGCTACGGCTACCCGGGGATGGACGATCAGGGATCGACGTCGTCGTGGTACGCCTTGAGCGCGATGGGTTTCTATCCCGTCGACCCGGCGACGCCCGATTACATCATCGGAAGCCCGATCTTCGACCGTGTCCGCCTGCGTCTTGGTAACGGCAAGGTGTTTGAGATCGTTGCCCGGAACAACTCGGACCGTAATCCGTACATTCAGTCCGCTACGCTCAACGGGAAGCCGTGGACCAAACCGTGGTTCAGTCATTCCGATATCGCCGAGGGCGCCACACTGGTGCTCACGATGGGTCCCGCACCCAGTAAGACCTGGGGCACCGACCCGAACGACGCGCCGCCCTCCATGTCGGCCGCAAAAAAGGATCCTCAATGATGCGTACGACCCACCTGCGGCACGCCTGCCTCGCCATGGGGATGGCTGCCGCCTTCGCTCCGGTCGCCATGGCGGCGGCTGACACGGCCTCGACCTGGAGTGGCAAGGCCGCCCCGCTCGCCACGCCTTGGACCGGCAAGGTGTCGCCCACCAACGCGCTGCCGGAATACCCGCGGCCACAGCTTGCGCGCCCGTCGCTGGAACACCCGCAGTGGCTGAGCCTCAATGGGCTTTGGCAGTACGCGGCGAGCGACACCGAGGCGAAGCCGACCTTCGGCCAGGCACTGAAAGACAAGGTACTGGTGCCCTACCCGATCGAGTCCGTCCTCTCGGGTGTGCAGAAACATGCCGACTTCATGACCTACCGCCGCACCGTGGACGTCCCCGCCGCCTTCACCGCCCAGGGTCAGCATGTGATGCTGAACTTCGGCGCGGTGGCGCAGGATGCAACGGTCTACGTCAACGGCACGCAGGTCGCAAAGCACACGGGCGGCTATACGTCGTTCGCCACGGATATCACCTCGGCCCTGAAGGCCAAGGGCCCGCAGGAAATCGTCGTCACGGTGCACGCACCGGTCGACGGCGAAGACGTGATGGTCGGCAAGCAGCGCCTCAAGCCTGAAGGCATTTTCTACACGCCGGCCTCGGGCATCTGGCAGTCGGTGTGGATCGAGTCGGTCAGCGCCACCAGTCTGGCGCAGCTGACCTTCACGCCGGCCTCCAGCCTGGACGCCTTCACGGTGACTTCGAAGCTGCAGGGCGACAAGGCGGATGCCACACTGCACGTCACCGCCTACGCGGAGGGCAAGCCCGTCGGTGAGGCGACCGGGCCCGCCAATGCACCGCTTCATCTGGCGATCGCCCATCCGCGGCTATGGAGCCCACAGGACCCGTTCCTGTACACGTTCAAGGCGACGCTCGCCAAAGGTGACCAGCATGACGATGTCACCAGCTACGCGGGTCTGCGCACCATCGGCCTCGCAAACGTCGGTGGCCTCAACCGGATCGTGTTGAACCGCAAGCCGACCTTCCTGCTCGCAACGCTCGACCAGGGCTACTGGCCGGACGGTATCCATACCGCACCCACCGACGCGGCACTGAAGTTCGATATCCAGAAGACGAAGGATCTCGGCTTCAACACCATCCGCAAGCACATCAAGGTCGAGCCGGCGCGCTGGTATTACTGGGCCGATCACATCGGCCTGATGGTGTGGCAGGACATGCCCGCCCTGCCCAACGGCCACAACGAGAAGCTCAGCGATGCCGCCAAGGCCGGCTTCAAGACCGATGTCACGGCCATCGTCGAGCAGCTCAAGGGCGAGACCTCGATCATCGGCTGGATCCCGTTCAACGAAGGCTGGGGCCAGTGGAGCATTCCCGCCGCCGGTGAACTGGCCACGCAGATCAAGCAGCTCGATCCTTCGCGCCTGGTCAATGCGCGCAGCGGCGCGAACTGCTGCGACACCAAGGGCGACCCGCATGCGGGTGACGTTTACGACATCCATGATTATCAGGGTCCCGGCCTGCCGGCTCCGGATGCGACCCGCGCATCGATGGATGGTGAGCATGGCGGCTTGACGCTCGGCGTACCGGGTCACGTGTGGCCGAACACACCGATCAATCCGTACGGCGAGGTGAAGGACAACGCCGCATTGAACGCCGGCTATGTCGCGAACACGGCCGTATTGCGTGACAAGGGCCCGGGTATCGGTGTGTCCGGCTCGGTCTATACGCAGATCACGGACGTCGAAGGCGAGCACAACGGCTTGTACACGTACGATCGGAAAATCGAAAAGGTCGACGAGGCCAAAGTCCGCGCGATCAATGAGGCGACCATCAAGGCGGGTAGCCCGTCCCTCTGAATTTCAACAGTTGTTCCTTTTTCCCAAAGCCCCGGAGCAATCCGGGGCTCTTTTTTTATTTTTCCGCCTCTTCGTCATGTGAGGCCAGTATTCGCCGAAGACGTTCAACATTCTCAGCAGAATCAAGCCCTGAGATCGATTCCACGACCTTCCCGTCACGGAAGACATTGAACGTAGGCGAGGCAGTGAAGTCGACGCCCTTCCAGGCCGCGTTATCAAAAGCGATCATCGCCGGGAACATCGGAAACCGTCGATTCCACTCGGTCAGAACCTCGCGGTCCAGTTCCGCGCCACTGATCAGCCAGGTAACGTTGGATTTGTTGAACATCCCGGCCAGCTCGGCATCGCGTAGCACTTTCGAGGCCGCATCCTCGGCGAAGTGACACCCAATGACGACGACCACGTACGTGCCCTTTGCCGGTGTGGTCGGCTCAACCAGACTCAGGCCGCCGTCATGCTCGACATATCCCATCGGATGGCCCGGCCCTGGGGCCGTAGTGACTTCAAAATGGCGATAGTCGTAGAAATCATCCTCGGGGTATGCCTGTCTCAGCTGGGCCGATGCGACAAAATCCCTGGCCGTAATCAGAGCTTCGTAGTACGCCTGGACTTCACTTTCGGCTGCAATGTTTCGCCGCCGAAGCTCTTTCAGTACGTCGCGCATGCCATGCAGATACAAACTTCTCGCGTCGTAGTCTCCCGCTTGCGCGAAGAAACTCGAGGTCTTCAGCATGCGGAAGAGCATGCGAAGATCCGCTTCCTGCTGTACTTCCAGGCTGGCAATCCACTCCGCCAGCGACCTTTTATAGAGCCGCTTCAGTGCCAACGACTTCTCTTTGGGAGTAATCGCCGAGAGACGGATCGATGAAACCTCGGCCCACAGCACATCGCCCGAATGACGCACGCCGCTGAGTACGGGCGACGCGTAAAATGCCAGAAACGAAAGAACCCAAAGGGCGCCGCTCCGACATGTTCGCGAATCAGGACGTTTTTTCACCTAGTGAGTCCGACAAAGATACGAGCAGACCGCACCTTCGAGCCGCTCGCAAACATGGCTGCTACCGCCCTTGTGTACGAGGCACGCTGCGCCCCCACGGGTAGGTGGAAGTGACCGCCTCAAACGACGCTCGACTCGATTGTCATTCTCGGTTGTTGCACGACGCGTCCGAACGGCTCGTGTCGTCGTCTGCAATCCAAAGAGCGCCAGGATGCTGTAGACCTCGGAAGAGTGCATACCCTCAAGCTCTACGCTCGAATACGAACCGAGTCCTCGCGGAGAGAACATCAGCGATGCGAGAAACGTCTTCATCTTCGCCTCTCCAAACCGATGAATGGGGGAATTTGGCGTGACGGCCAGATAAGCGTCTAATTGCGCCCGGGTCCGAATAGGAGCACTTATCGCGTCGAGGACCTCTTCAGAAGAGGCTGCTTCGTTCTGTAGTTGATAACTCGAAGCGCACGCATCGAAGCTCAGTGCCAGAGCGAATGCTCCAGCAAGAATAATCATTTTCATGTGAGACCCTGGGAAGAAGGTTGGCTGGTGGCGCACGTACCGAAAGGTTGGTGTTGTGCCCGGGAAATGATCGCTGTATCGACCCTCACCTGGATGTAGGCGAGCGACATCAATCCCGACAGGAGATCTCCCTCCGTGCCTCAGCAACCCGTCCTTAAGTGAGCGCGCTGCCAAGGTGCAGCGGCCCTGCGCCGTCTCCGAGCAGAAGCGCAGCCCGCCGCCTTCCGTGGTGATGCGCTGGCTCCATCGCCGGGACCACCCGCCAACGTTACCGAATCGATCCAAGCCAGACTGCTCGACCCCTCGCCGGGTTACGTAGCGCCAAACCTCCGTGGTACCGAAAACGCGCATGTTGCGCTGCAGCTTTTCGACGCCCGCTTTTTTGTGATCACATATCAAACATCGCAACGAAGGCCCCGTGATGAGCGTCGATCCCAAAGCCCTCCCCACCCTGACTGAAGTCACCCGCTCCACGCTGGTGGATCAGGTCTATCGGCAGCTGCGGGACGCCCTGATGAGCGGCCGCTTCGAGCCCGGCCAGCCATTGACGATCCGAGGTCTGGCCGAGGCGCTGGGCTCCAGCCCGATGCCGGTACGCGAAGCGTTGCACCGGTTGCACGCGGAGCGCGCCTTTGAAGTGACACAGACCGCGCGCATCCGCGTTCCGGTCATGACCGTCGCCCGCCTTCGTGAAATCCGCGATGCCCGCGTCGCCCTCGAAGGCTTGTTGGCGGAGAAAGCCGCGGCCCTGATCGACAAGAACGATCTCGCCGAGATCCGCGCGATCTACAAGCAGATGCAGGCCGCCGTCACGAGCGTGAACGTTCCGGATTACCTCTGGGCCAACTTCGCCTTCCACCGCCGCATCTATGCCGTCGCCCGCACCGAACTGGTGATCGCCGCCGTCGAGACGTTCTGGCTGCACATGGGCCCGTGCTTCGGGCTCGTCGCGCCGGACAAGGCGCATCTGCGCCGCTCGATGGAGGCGCATCGCCGCATCGTCGAGGCACTGGTGGATCGTGATGGCCCCGCCGCGAGGGCCGCCGTGGCCGACGACATCATGCAGGCCGCCGACTCCCTCACGCATTTGCTGGCCGACAGCAGCGGTCGCGCCCCCACACAAAAGAAGAAAGGAACCAAAGCATGACGATTCTCGATCGGATGGTGCCCCAGCCTGGCTTGCGTGTGCTGATCTCGGGCGGCGCGTCCGGCATCGGTGCGGTGTTGGCGGATGCCTATATCGAAGCGGGCGCCACCGTGCACGTGTGCGACGTCAGCGCCAAGGCCGTCGACGCCTTCAACGCGGCGCGTCCCGGTGCGCTCGCCACGCTGGCCGATGTCTCCGATGCCAACCAGGTAGCGAATGTCTTCCGTGTCCAGGAAGAGCGCTTCGGCGGCCTGGATGTGCTGATCAACAACGCGGGCATCGCCGGCCCCACGGGCGGCATCGATGCGATCGCGCCTGAGGCGTGGAAGACCACCGTCGATATCAACCTCAATGCGCAGTACCGCTTTGCGCACCACGCCGTGCCTCTGCTCAAACAGTCCGACCGCGCGCATCTGCTGTGCATGTCGTCCGTGGCCGGCCGCCTCGGCTATGCGTGGCGCACCCCCTATGCGGCGACCAAATGGGCCGTGATCGGTCTCATGAAATCGCTGGCATCGGAACTCGGTCCTGACGATATCCGCGTCAATGCCCTGCTGCCGGGCATCGTCGAAGGGCCCCGCATGGAAGGCGTGATCCGCGATCGCGCCACCCAGCTGGGCCTGCCCTATCCGGAGATGGAAAAGGAATACCTGAAGAAGATCTCGCTGGGCCGCATGGTCACTGCGGAGGACGTAGCCGCCATGGCGCTGTTCCTCTGCTCGCCCGCCGCACGCAACGTGACCGGTCAGGCCATCAGCGTCGACGGCAACGTCGAATACCTCTGAGCCCCCTTCCTCCCTTTTCGTTCCGGAGTCTCCCCATGGCCAAGGCCAAGCCCGTCATCATCACCTGCGCCGTCACCGGTGCGATCCACACGCCGTCGATGTCGCCCCATCTGCCGATCACGCCCGATGAAATCCGTGATGCGGCGCTCGGCGCGGCAGAAGCAGGTGCCGCCATCGTCCACCTGCACGCGCGCAATCCGGAAAACGGCCAGCCCAGCCAGGACGTGAACCTGTTCCGCCAGTTCCTCCCGCAGATCAAGAAGCAGAGCGACGTGGTGATCAATATCACCACCGGTGGCGCGCCCAACATGGGCGTGGAAGAGCGCCTGCAGCCCACCCTGTTGCTGAAGCCCGAACTGGCATCGCTCAACATGGGCTCGATGAACTTCGGTCTGTACGAAATGCTGCAACGCTTCCAGGATTTCAAATACGACTGGGAACGCCCGTACCTCGAAGAGAGCGACGACCGCATCTTCCGCAACACGTTTCGTGACATCACCTACATTCTCGAAAGCTGCACGAAGAACGGCACGCGCTTCGAGGTCGAGTGCTACGACATCGGCCACATCTACGCGGCGCAGCACTTCGTGCAGCGTGGTTTGCTCAAGACTCCTGTGTTCCTGCAGTCGGTGTTCGGTCTGCGCGGCGGTATCGGTGGCGATCCGGAGGACCTGATGCATATGCGTCGTACGGCAGATCGTCTGCTCGGCAAGGACTATGTCTGGTCGATCCTCGGCGCCGGGCGCAACCAGATTCCGCTGGCGACCATGGGCCTGGCGATCGGATCCAACGCACGCGTCGGCCTCGAAGACTCGCTGTGGGACGGTCCCGGCCAGCTCGCCGCGAGCAACGCTCAACAGGTCCGCCGCATCCGCACCGTGATCGAAGCACTGGGCCACCGCGTGGCGACACCTGACGAAGCGCGCGAGATCCTGCAGCTCAAGGGCCGCAATCAGGTCGATTTCTAAGCATCCCGGGAGAGCGTCATGAAGATCGAAGTACTCGTCGACATCAAGACCACCCTGGGTGAAGGCCCGCAGTGGGACGTCGAGCAGCAGCGGCTGTACTGGGTGGACAGCATGGACGGCCGTATCCTGCGTTGCACCGCGGAAGGCAGCGAACTACGCGGCTGGGAAGTCGGCCAGAAGATCGGTTCCATGGCGCTGCGCAAACATGGCGACCATGCGCTGGTCGCCATGGAGAACGGCATCCACGACCTCGACCTGGGCAACGGCGACCTGCAACTCATCATCGATCCCGAGCCGGGCATGACCACCAACCGCCTCAACGACGGCAAGGTCGATCGCCACGGGCGCTTTCTGGTCGGCTCCATGGACATGCAGGAAGAAAAAGGCTCGGGCAAGCTGTTTCGTCTCGACCCCGATCTTTCCCTGCACGTGCTGGAGGAAGACATCATCTGTTCGAACGGTCCGTGCTGGAGCCCCGACGGCAAGATCTTCTACTTCGCCGATACGTGGACAGGCGAGATCTGGGCGTACGACTACGACAACGCCAGCGGCAAGGTGAGCAACCGTCGCACGTTCGCCAAGGTCGATACGTCCGGCGGCGGCGCCGCGGACGGTGCCACGGTGGATGCCGAAGGCTGTGTCTGGCAGGCGCTGGTGTACGACAGCAAGTTGATTCGCTACACACCGGATGGCGAGGTGGACCGCGTTATCGAGATGCCGGTGCGCAAGGTCACCAGCGTGGCGTTCGGCGGGCCGGACATGGACGTCCTATACGTCACCTCGATGGGCAAGCCGCCCTTGCCGAGGTTCCCCGGCGACGGCCAGCAGCGCGGATCGCTGTTCGCCATCACCGGTCTGGGTATACGAGGCGTGCCGGAGCGCCGCTTCGCCTCCTGAGCCTCGCGCACGGGATTTCCACAGGATCCGATCCATCTCACTAACGGTGCCGTGACGCGCCGGGGGGAGTGTCATGTTCAAAAAAACCGAAGCACCGTTGAAGAATATCCATCGCTTCTCGTGGGTCTCCCTGCTGGTCTGTTGGTTGATCTGGGTCCTGAATGCCTATGACCGGGAAATCATCCTTCGACTTGGCCCTACCATCTCCAAGGAGTTCAACCTCAGCCCCGATCAGTGGGGTACCGTGGTCACGGTGGTCATGCTGGCTCTGGCTCTGCTGGATATCCCCGGCTCGATCATGAGCGACCGCTATGGCGCCGGCTGGAAGCGTGCACGCTTTCAGGTGCCGCTGGTCCTCGGTTACACCTTCATCTCGTTCCTTTCGGGTTTCCAGGCACTGACCGGCAAGCTCTGGTCGTTCGTCGCGCTGCGCGTCGGCGTGAACCTCGGCGCGGGCTGGGGCGAACCGGTCGGCGTCAGCAACACGGCAGAATGGTGGCCGGTACAGCGCCGCGGCTTCGCCCTCGGCGCGCACCACACGGGCTACCCCGTCGGTGCGATGCTCAGCGGCCTGATCGCCAGCTTCGTCATCAGCACCTTCGGCGAGGGTCACTGGCGCTATGTGTTCTTCCTCGCCCTGATCGTCGCCATTCCGCTGATGATCTTCTGGGCTCGCTATTCGACCGCCGCACGCGTCGACACGCTGTACGCCGATATCGCCGAGAAGGGTATGACGCCCCCGGATCTGGGCGATGGCGTGAAGGTCGCCAAGGGCGAAACCTGGAAGACTTTTGTCGCCACGCTGACCAACCGCAACATCGCGCTCACCGCGGGCAACACGATGCTCACGCAGGTGGTCTACATGGGCGTGAACGTGGTGCTGCCGGCGTACCTGTACAACATCTCCGGCCTGTCGCTGGCGGAGTCCGCGGGCATGAGCGTGGTCTTCACCATCACCGGCATTCTCGGTCAGCTGATCTGGCCCAGCCTGTCGGACATCATCGGCCGGAAAATCACGCTGGTGATCTGCGGCGCGTGGATGGCCGCGTCGGTAGCGGCGTTCTACTTCGCCCAGAACATGGCGATGCTGATCACGACGCAGTTGCTGTTCGGCCTTGTGGCCAACGCGGTGTGGCCGATCTACTACGCCGTAGCGTCCGACTCGGCGGAGCCGCGCGCCACGTCGACGGCCAACGGCATCATCACCACGGCAATGTTCATCGGTGGCGGTATCGCACCGGTACTGATGGGCGGCCTCATCTCCATGGGCGGCGGGTGGAAGAGCCTCAGCGGGTACATCGTCTGCTTCTTCGTGATGGCCGGATGCGCGCTCGCCGGTGTCCTGTTGCAGTTGTTCACCCGCTACGGCAGCCAGCACCACAACCCACGGGCGGCCGCCTGACCGGATCCCCGGAGAACAGCCATGAGCATCCTCAGCCCGTCACAAGACACCGAACGCCTGGTCATGCGCAAGTTGATGCCGGTACTGGTGGTGGCTTACATCATCAGTTTCCTGGATCGCAGCAACATCGCGCTGGCCAAGACGCATCTTCAGGTCGACTTCGGCCTGTCGACCGTGGCCTACGGGGTAGGTGCAGGCCTGTTCTTCCTCACTTACGCACTGGCTGAGATACCCAGCAACCTGATCCTGCACCGCGTGGGCGCGCGTTTCTGGATCACGCGGATCATGGCGACATGGGGACTGGTCTCTGCGGGCATGGCGCTCGTGCAGGGCGAGACCTCGTTCTACGTGCTGCGGCTCTTGCTCGGCGCCACGGAGGCCGGATTGTTCCCGGGCGTGATGCTCTACCTGACCTACTGGTTCGGAGAAGCATCGCGCGCCCGGGCCACTGGTTACTTCCTGGTCGGCGTGAGTCTGGCCAATGTCATCGGCGGCCCGTTGGGCGGTGCTTTGCTGGGGCTGGAAGGCAAGCTCGGACTTCACGGCTGGCAGTGGATGTTCGCGGTGGAGGGCCTGCTGGCGACAGCCTTTGCCGCCGTGGTCTTCATCACCCTGCCTGACCGCCCTGCCCGGGCGCGCTGGCTGACGCCTGCACAGCGCGATGCGATGGAACGGCGGATCGCTGATGAGGCCGTGGCGATTGAAACGAAGCGCGGTAAGGGAGCGAGTGGGCTGGCCCGATGCTTCACCGACCCACAGATCCTGCTGGCGATCCTGATCTACTTCTGCCACCAGATAGCCATCTATACCGTGATCTTCTTCCTGCCCGGCATCATCGCCGGCTACGGAAAGCTGAGCGATCTTCAGGTGGGCTGCCTCAGTGCCTTGCCCTGGCTGGCCTCCGCCATCGGCACGATGACCATACCCCGGCTGGCGAACACGCCCACACGCAGTGCATGGCTGTTGCGCGGCGGACTCGTGCTGATGGCCGTCGGACTGCTGGTTGCCGCATGGACGGGCCCGGTCGTGGCGATGCTCGGGTTCTGTGTGGCCGCCTTCCTGTTCTTCGTCGTGCAGTCGCTGATCTTCACCTACGCCACGTCGCGGCTGACCGGCCGCGGACTCGCGGGCGGCCTGGCGTTTATCAACACCTGCGGTTTGCTGGGTGGCTTCCTCGGCCCCTCCCTGATGGGTGCTGTGGAAGCGCATACAGGCAGCACGCATGACGGACTGATCGTTATCGCCGGACTGCTCCTGCTTTCCGCTATCGCCGCGACGCGACTGCGCCATGGCAGCGAGGAACGCGCGACTCCTTCCCCCGATCTTCTCAAGGTGAATCGATGAACAAGCTCTACCCCAGCGCCAAGGCGGCACTGGCCGATCTGCTGGCCGACGGACAGACCCTGGCCGTCGGTGGCTTCGGCCTGTGCGGCATTCCCGAGGCGTTGATCGACGCCGTGCGCGAGCATGGCGCAACCAACCTCACCGTCGTCTCCAACAATGCGGGTGTCGACGACTTCGGCCTGGGTGTCCTGCTGGAGTCGCGGCAGGTGCGCAAGATGGTGTCCAGCTACGTGGGCGAGAACAAGGAGTTCGAGCGTCAGTACCTTGCCGGCGAACTCGAGCTCGAGTTCACGCCGCAGGGTACGCTTGCCGAGAAGCTTCGCGCGGGCGGTTGCGGCATCCCCGCCTTCTTTACCCGCACCGGCGTCGGCACCGAGGTGGCTAAAGGCAAGGAAACCCGCGACTTCGCGGGCGAAACGTACCTGATGGAAAAGTCGATCCGTGCGGACGTCGCGCTGGTAAAAGCCGCCGTCGCCGATCGTTCGGGCAACCTGCGCTTCGCCAGCACCGCGCGTAACTTCAACCCGTTATGCGCGATGGCGGGCAAGCAGTGCGTGGCCGAGGTGGAGCGCATCGTGGAAAATGGCGAATTGCATCCCGACGATATTCATCTGCCGGGCATCTTCGTCCAGCGCCTGGTGCTGAACGCGACGCCCGAAAAGCGTATCGAGAAACTCACCCTGACGGAGGCAAACTGATGGCTTGGGATCGCGACGATATGGCGCGCCGCGCCGCCGCCGAACTGGCCGACGGTTTCTACGTCAATCTGGGCATCGGCTTGCCGACGCTGGTGGCCAACTACATTCCCGAGGGCATGGACGTGTGGCTTCAGTCGGAGAACGGCCTGCTGGGCATCGGCCCGTTCCCCACGAGGAGCACCGTCGATCCCGATCTCATCAACGCAGGCAAGCAGACCGTAACCGCCCTGCCCGGCTCGAGCTTCTTCGACAGCGCACTCAGCTTCGGCATGATCCGCGGTGGCCACGTGAACCTCGCCATCCTCGGCGCGATGCAGGTGTCCGAACGGGGCGACCTCGCCAACTGGATGATCCCGGGGAAGATGGTCAAAGGGATGGGAGGCGCCATGGACCTCGTCGCGGGCGTCGAGCGTGTCGTGGTATTGATGGAACACACGGCGAAGGGGGCGCATAAAATCCTCCACGAGTGCAGCCTGCCCTTGACCGGCGTCGCGGTCGTCGACCGGATCATCACCGATCTGGGCGTACTCGATGTCACGGCCGATGGCCTGCGACTGGTCGAGCTCGCGCCCGATGTCACCCTCGGTGAATTCCGTGATGCCACCGGTTGTACCGTACACGCCCCAGATGGAAACACCCCATGAAATACCAGCTCGGCGATACTCGCGTAAACGCACATCCGGACAGCTGGATCGCACCCCAGGCTGTGGTGGTCGGCAACGTTCACCTGCACGCCGGCGCCAGCGTGTGGTTCAACGCGGTGGTACGCGGCGACAACGAGCCCATCGTCATCGGCGAAGGCAGCAACGTACAGGATGCCGCCGTCCTGCATAGCGATCCCGGATCACCGCTGACCATCGGCAAGGGCGTCACCATCGGTCATCACGCCATGCTCCACGGCTGCACCGTGGGCGATCACACGCTGATCGGGATCAACGCCGTGGTGCTCAACGGCGCTGTCATAGGCAAGCACTGCATCATCGGCGCGAATGCACTGGTGACCGAGGGCAAGCAGATTCCCGACGGCTCGCTCGTCGTGGGATCGCCGGCAAAGGTCGTACGCGAACTCAGCGACGAGCAACGCCAGGGTCTCGAAGAGAACGCGGCCCACTACGTCGCCAATGCCGCGCGCTTCGCCGCCGGACTGACGCCACAGGACGATGCGTGAAGATCGTCATCGCCCCGGACTCCTTCAAGGAAAGCCTCGACGCCTTATCGGTCGCGCGGGCCATTCGTGATGGCCTCGCCGATGTGTGGCCCGATGCCGACTACGTGCTGAAGCCGATGGCCGATGGTGGCGAAGGAACCGTCGACGCCGTGATCGCATCGACGGGGGCGCAACGTCATTCCCGGAAAGTGTGCGGGCCGCTGGGTGACCTCGTGGACGCTACATGGGCCTGGCACGCCGATACGAGTACGGCCACCCTTGAGATCGCCGAAGCCAGCGGCTTGATGCGTGTGCCGCCGGATCGCCGCGATGCCGCGCAAGCCGACAGCTACGGCACCGGCGAACTCATGCGTGCCGCACTCGATCACGGTGCACGGCGCATCGTCGTCGGACTGGGCGGTAGCGCGACCAACGACGGTGGCGCCGGTTTGCTTCGTGCGCTTGGCGCGCGCTTTCTCGACGACACGGGGAGTGCCCTGCCGCCCGGCGGCCTCGCGCTGGGCGCACTGCACCGGCTCATCCTCGATGACCTCGACCCACGTCTGCGTGACGTTGAGCTGATCATCGCGAGCGACGTCGACAACCCGCTGTGCGGCGCGTCGGGTGCGTCGGCGGTGTTCGGGCCGCAGAAAGGCGCCCATGCCGCATTGGTACCGCAGCTCGACGCCGCTTTGGCTCGACTGGCTTCCGTACACGCCGTGCAAACCGGCAAGGACTGGAGCGGCACGCCCGGTGCCGGTGCCGCTGGCGGAGCCGGCTGGGCGATGCTCGCCGTGCTTCGGGCGACGCTGCGCCCCGGCGTGGCGCTGATTGCGGAGATGAACGGCCTGGAAGACGCCATCGATGGCGCTGACCTCGTCATCACCGGCGAAGGCCGTATGGATGCCCAGACGGTGAGGGGCAAGGTGCCCTTCGGTGTCGCGCGTCTGGCGAAGGGCCGGAACGTGCCGGTGGTGGCCCTGGTCGGCAGTCTCGGCGAAGGCTATCGGGACCTCTACGAATACGGCCTCACTGCCGCGTTCTCGCTGGTCTCGCGGCCGATGTCGCTGGCGGAGGCCGTGACCGACACCTCCGCGTTGCTTACGAGTCTGGCCCGGGACGTGGCACGGCTGATGGATGCCTCTCGCCTTGCGCGTTAGGCCTCATCCAACGGGCACAGAGGTACTTCTCCCGGGCGAAGTGTCAGCACCCGGACGCCCTTTCGCGTGACCGCTACCGTATGTTCGAACTGGGCGGAGAGACTGCCATCACGCGTATACACGGGCCATTCGCCCTCTCGCGAGAGAATGGCGGAGCGGCCCTGGTTCAACATCGGCTCGATCGTGAACACCATGCCCTCGCGTAGCTCCAGGCCGGTACCGCGACGGCCGTAATGGAGGATCTGGGGATCCTCGTGCATCTCCCGGCCGATGCCATGCCCGCAGTATTCCTTCACCACGCTGTAACCATGGTCCCGCGCGTGCCGGGAGATGGCATGACCGATGTCCCCCAGGTGCGCCCCCGGACGGACTTCCGCGATGCCCTTCCACATGGCCTCGTAGGTCGCCCTGACGAGACGTCGTGCCGCGTAGGACGCTTCGCCCACGAGATAGGTGGTGCTGGAATCGGCGATGTAACCGTTCTTCTCGAGCGTGATATCGAGATTGACGATCTGCCCGTCGCGAAGCACATCGTCCGCGGCCGGCACGCCATGGCACACCACGTTGTCGATCGAAGCATTGAGTACGTAAGCGAAGCCGTACTGGCCCTTGCTGGCGGGACGGGATTGCAGGTCGTCGACGATCATCCGCTCGACGAGGTCGTTGATCTCGAGGGTACTTTTGCCCGCCAGCGGAAGCTGGTCCAGATGGTGGAACACGGACGCAAGCAGACGCCCCGCTTCCGCCATGACGGCGACTTCTTCGCTCGTCTTGATCACGCTCGCGCTGACCTCACCGGCAAGGCGTGGACCCCGGCCCCGCGTAGCTCGTTCGCCACCAGCTCCTGGAAGCTGAGGGACGGATTGAGCTCACAGAGCGCACCGATCCGGATCCAGAAACTGGCCTGGGCATTGATCGACCGGCCGGAAACCGTGCAGGCGCGGCGAATCTGATCGTGTGTGTCGTCGTCGATGTTGACGATTCCCATGGGGCCTCCTGAGGTTCTGCCGGGCATACGTAACGTATATGGATCATATACGAAGCATCTATGCCGTGCAAAAGCCAGGCGCGGCCGACGATCAACCTCCATATAAGTGAAAGGCGCCAGCGCATCGTGCGCCGGCGCCTCTCGGTCCACACAGGGGGAAGTGGACGCCTCCAGCATGCTGCGACGGATGTCGGCCAAGTGTGACGCAGCGCACCAACGTGGCCTGATGCCGGAAATGCGTGGGTAGAAATGAGAAAAGGCGACCGGGATCACGCCGTATGGAAGACGTATGACGCACTAAGGCGCTGACCGATTGAGCTGAGATATCTAACCAGACCTGCGAAAGCGGGCTTCATGGTGCGCGTCATAGAGCATCGTATAAATCCCGACGCCAGCGGCCATCAGCCCCGAAGCCGCCCCCACGCCCAGCGCCCAGCGCGGCCCCATATGATTGGCCACCCATCCGACCATAGGTGCCCCGATCGGTGTCCCGCCCAGCGCGATACCCAGACGCAGCGCCATGACCCTGCCCCGCATCGCGGCGGCGGTAGTCAGTTGCATGAGGCTGTTGGTCGTATTGGTGAAAGTCAGGGCGGCCACACCGATGACGACAAGGGCCGCGGCGAAAAACCAGTAGCCCGGCGCCACTGCGGCCAGTGCGCAGCCCAGACCGAAGACCGCCGAACCGATCAGCAACGACGCAAAGCGCGGCTTATCGCGCCCGGCTGCCAGCAAGGCGCCGGCCAGCGTGCCGACAGCCATGATCGACGACAGAAGCCCATAGCCCCGCGCGTCGGTATGGAACACCCCGACGGCCATCGTCGAAATAAAGATCGGGAAATTCATACCGAACGTTCCGATCAGGAACAGCATGACCAGAATCGCCTTGAGATCGGGCCTGCCCCACACGTAACGCAGCCCATCGGTAAGACTGCCTTTGGTGCGTACGGCACGCGTCCTCGCATGCAAGCTGTCCACGTGTAGGAAAAACAACGACCCCAGCACCGCGAAGAAGCTGATGCCGTTGAGCAGGAACGCCCAGCCCGTGCCCACTGAAGCGATCACCAGCCCGGCGACGGCCGGCCCGATCATGCGCGCCGCATTGAACGAGGTCGAATTCAGCGCCACGGCGTTCGGCAGGTCATCATCACCAACGAGGTCGGCCACGAAGGTCTGGCGTACCGGGGCGTCGAAAGCCGAGGCACAGCCGGAAGCGAACGCGAACAGATACACGTGCCACAGTTGCACGACGCCGAGTACGGTCATCAGCCCGAGTGCAAGGGCGAGCAGACCCATCGTCGCCTGGGTCGCCATCAACAGGGTACGGCGGTCGTAGTGATCGGCGGCGAAACCCGTCCACGGCAACAGGAGCAACTGCGGTCCGAACTGCAGCGCCATGACGGTACCGACCGCTGCGGCGTCATGGTGAGTGAGTTGCGCGAGAACCAGCCAGTCCTGGGCGGTGCGCTGCATCCACGTTCCAATGTTCGACACCAGCGCACCGGCCGCCCACATGCGGTAGTTAGGGCTTTTCAGTGAACGAAAAACACGTGTTATCGCGGCACTCACGAGCGCTCAGGCACACGGCCACCGTGAAACTGCCCGAAGTGCCGGGCCGAGTGCAGGCTCATGACGAGCACGCCAAGACCGAGAACCACGACATCTACCGTCTTCTTCATGTCGATGTCGCCGGTACGGCAGACCAGCACGTAGCCGATCACCAGATTGGCAATACCCCACACCACGTTCACCGTCGAAGAAGACAGCCCCTTGCCCGGCGGCTTGGCGAACGGACTCTGGAACGACTCACCCATCACGCCGCCGACAAAATGCGGCACGGCATTGGACAGAAATGCACCCCCGAAAAACAACGAAACCAGATGCTGCCAGGGCATGTCAGACACTCCTCGTATCGAGTAGATCGATGATTTCCTTCGTCGCTCCCGTCTCGCCCAGCCGTGGGAAAACGTGATTGATGCTGTATTCGTGTGCTTCGGGCCGCGCATCCGTCATCGCGTCGATCGCCAGGGTGACGTTGAAGCCTTGCTCGTAGGCCTGCCGCGCCGTGGATTCGACACCGGTCCCCGTCGCCACGCCGGCCACGACTATCTGGGTCACACCGCGCGTTCGCAATGCGCTTTCGAGGTGAGTGCTGGCGAAAGCACCCCAGGTTCGCTTCGTCACGACGATATCGTCGGATTGCTGATCCAGCTCCGGAATGAGATCGGTCCAGCCAGGCGGCCTCGTCGTCATGCGAGGTGGGCGTTCCGTACGCCCGGGCGCGGCACCTGCCACGTTCACCAGCACCACAGGCAAGGCTCGCTGGCGGAATGCCGCGAGCAGCGCGCGTGCGCGTTCAATGACATCCTCGATGGGATGGGCCAGCACGGAGCCGACAATGCCCTTTTGCAGGTCGACGACGATCAGCGCCGTCTGCGGATCAAGCTTCGTAAGCGCCATCAGAAGTCCGCCAGCCGCTGCAACAGTGTCACGGCGGCCGCCAATTCGCGACGTTCCTGTGGCGACAACTGCGCCTCAAGCGCGCGAAACAGCCAATCTTCCTTGGCGGCTCTGACCTCGGTGACTTTCTTGCGAAACCCCGCCGTCAGCTCGATAAGCGTTTGCCGCCCATCGGTCGGATCCGGCGTGCCCGTCACGGCTTTCATCGTTTCCAGCGTGCCCACGGTCACCCGCATGGACTGCGGGCGCACGCTTTCGGCCCGGGCCAGAGCGGACACCGTGGCCGGGCCGTCGCGCTCAAGGCGGAGCAGCACCGATTTCTGGGCGGCCGTCAGGTCGTGTGCCTGGGTTTGCTCACGTACACGGCGGATGAGCTTGCCAAGCGTGATGCGCAGGTCACCGGCGAGGGCCACGGAGGGGGCGGTATCGGAAGTGGACGAGGGTTTGGCCATGCACACACGGTAGCATGCGTACAGATTATCTGTACAGTCTAGCTGTATATAAGCTAACAACTCAGGTAGTGGCTTGGCTCGGGTATGAGCCAAACCTGTTGGCGATGGCAGGTCGCGGCAAGCACCCTGTCGCCAGCAGGGCTGGCTCCTACCAGAGCCAGGCCGCGATCAGCGTGTTAGCAAACTGATTACCAGCCCACGCCCAACGTAATCTGCGTCGGCGCAGCGGTATTCACCGTCGAGCTCTGCTCCTGCGCGTCGTCATAAGCGAACCCGTACGCCAGCCGATCAATGGAATGGTCGTGCCAGAACCTGGCGTAATAGTTGGCCGGCGCCGCCTGATACCATGCAGTCGGGTCGCTCCACTTGCTTACATCGGAAATGACGTGCCGATTGAACGCGGCGGAGATCTGCGTCTCCAGCGCTTTCTCAGTGTCGTTGCCCTGCGCAAGGCTACCCTTGGCCTCCAGCACATCCTGCGTGGTCGGCTTCTGGACCAGATACTGACCACCGACATACGCACCGTTGCCAAGGTCGACCTCGTTGAAAACCAGCGTGGTTCCCTGCACCTGCCCGCTGAAGCGACGCGCGCCGCCCCACAGATCGATCACGAGCGGCCGCGTGCTGTAGTCCGCCCATGCCTGGTCGATGTAGCTGTCGAAGTAATGCTCGTTGGGCTGCCCCGTATCGAATGTCGACTTTCCGGGCGCCAGGATGCGCGTGTCGCTTTCCGCCTCGGAGACGAACTCCGGCGGGACTTCGGCCTTGAAAGCCGCGTAAATCGAAGCACGCGACTGCTCGATGCCGACGCGCTTCTGAAATCCACCTTCACCGGTGACGTTCAGCGTAAGCGGAAAACCGAACTGGTCGACCTGCGTGGTGTTGATCCAGAGACCGCTGTCGTTATAGGTGAACTCGTACCAGTCCAGTTTGACGTCGTTGTTCGCGTCGGTCGGGTTCTGTGGATTGGGACCGGCGAAACCCGTCAGGCCATCCGCCGCGACAAGAATCTTCAGATAGACCGGCTCACCGACCGACACGTAGATGCGGCCTGACGACATCTTTGGCAGCTTCAGGTTCTGCGCCTGAGCCAGGGTGAAGCCATGATTGGGATAGTTCTGTCCATTCTTGCTCAGATGGCCGTCCGCATCGTTGTCGCCCACCGAGGCCGCCACAAGCTGGCCGTCAGCGGATACCCAGGAAAGATTTCCCGTAACGGGATCCTTGCCCAGGATCGTCACGTAGACCTGGTCATCGGCAAAGGCACCGGCCGTGTTGTTCTGCACGATAGTCGGCACGTCGGCGTAAGCCGGAAGCGCTGCACATACACCCGCCGCCAGCGTGGCCAATGGCAGGAACAAAGCCAGCATACGGCGGCGGCCGGCGGAACGAGCGGTTTGAATATTCGTCGTCACCATGAAGCATCTCCTTGCGTTAACGAAACGAGAGCATGCGCATGGCAGGCAGGAATGTCTGCCTTATTTCGGATAAGCGGACCGCATGACCGGCGCAATGGCCCGTACTGTGACGGGACTTCACTCCCATTCGTGCGACCGCCGTTAACGTGGCGTCGGCGACATGTTAGTCGCGCAGAAACTCACGCAAAAAGGCATTGAAGCGCTCGGGATATTCGACAGGCGGAAAATGTCCGCACTTCGGAACGACATGCAGAACGGCATCGCGTGCCTGATCGCACATGAGCTGTCCCGCGGCAACCGGTGCACTCGCGTCGTCTTCTCCCACGATCACCATCAATGGGATAGCCGTCTCGGCGAATCGTGCCGTCAGCCGGTCTTTGAGGTCGAGCGTCGCAACGAGATCCCATAGCGAAGCGTGAAAGCTCGGGTCTTGTCTATGCAGCAGCTTCCGGAACCGGTCGGACACTTCGGGATGTTGTGCACGAAACGCTTCGGGGAACCATCGCGCCAGATGCGCCTCTGCCATGATCGCCATGCCGCCGTCACGCGTAGCGCGCGCACGATCACGCAGCATCTGCCTGACCGTCTCGGGGAACGTGCAGGATGTGGCAACGAGTGTCAGGCTCCGGACCATCGATGGCTGCTCGATCGCCAGGGCCTGAGCGACCATGCCACCGAACGAGATGCCGACGACATGCGCGGATGCGATATCCAGCGAGGCTAACGTCTCCGCCACCTGCGTCGCGATGGCCTCGAATGTCGGCGCGCCGTCGGGAGCACCGGACAGACCGTGACCCGGAAGGTCGAGCGCTACGACATCTCGATCACCCGCGAACTCCACGAACTGCGCATCCCAGATACCGAGATCGAGCCCCAGTGCGTGAAGAAACACGATCGGCGACGCACCCGGTGGCCCCGAGCGCACGACGTGGATGGCATCTGGAGCGCGTGCGGAAAAATCATTCACGAATACGTACCCATCCGTCGATATCGGCTCCCGCCCCCGCAGGAGAACGCCGAGCATACGGACGCGAAAGCTGCCGCGAAAGAAGGTTCGCCACGGCACCTAACGCTAGAGCGGGATACCTTGACCGGAGCGTCGCGCCGCTTCGCTAGCTCACCAGGGCACGACACGCCCCAGATAGTCGAGGTAATGCAGCCCCTGGCGCCCCGCATACGTCGTCATGGTGTCGACCAGGTTCGGAATGCTCTCCTGAATGGTCAGGCGCGCCTCAGGCCCACCCATGTCCGTGCGCACCCAGCCCGGCGCCATGAGCAACAGAGTCCGCGGGTCGTCCGTATGACGTGCCGCGAAGCTGCGCATGAACATGTTGAGTGCGGCCTTGCTGCCTCGGTAAACCTCGTGATTGCCGTTGGTGTTGTTGGTGAGGCTGCCCTGCCCTGACGACATGATCCCGATCGTCCCGTCGACCGTCACAAGATCCTGCAGGGACTCGATCACGCGCATGGGACTGAGCGCATTGGTGACCATCACGCGGATGAACTCGTCGGTGGACACGTCGGCTATCGTCTCCGCGTCATCGTTGGTCACCCCCGCGTTGACGAAAAGCACGTCCACCGTCCGCGATGACAGTCGGGCCTTGAGGGCGGCGACATCCTCGACCACGGTCGTATCGAGGACCTCGACTTCAAGTGCGCCGTCGGACGACGCTGCCAGTTCACGCAGCTTTCCGGTTGAGCTGGCCCGCCCCGTAGCGATGACGTGCCAGCCACGCCCAAGGTATTCCTCGACCATCGCGAATCCGAGGCCGCGCGACGCGCCAATCAGGAGAATGGTTTTCTGTGAGGACGCTGCTTGCATGAGCTACTCCGGTTACGAGGGGCCCGCGCTCCGGGCCGGTCCTCCCAACGTAGCGACGACGCAACCGGGGCGGAAGACGCGCGACAGTCAGTCCATACCTGCACCAAACGCCTTATCTGATCCGATCGCGATACGATGGGTCATGGACGAACCCGACCTCAACCTCCTCGTCGCCCTTGACGCTCTGCTGGCCGAAGCGAGCGTCGCGGGCGCGTCACGACGCCTGGGGCTCAGCGCGTCGGCCATGAGTCGCACGCTGACGCGCTTGCGCGCCGCCACACAGGACGAACTGCTGGTCCGGGCCGGGAGGCGTATGGTGCTGACGCCGCACGCCGAAGCTCTGCGCGAACGCGCCCATGGCCTGCTCCAGGACACGCGAAGCGTTCTCCGCCCGGTGGTCACCGAAGACGGGATCGGCTCCCTCCGGCGCACGTTTACGATCCGCGCCAACGATGGATTTGTCGAGGTGTTTGCGGCCGAACTCATCGGCGCGGCCAGCCGCGCAGCGCCTGGCGTCCGCTTGCGTTTCGCCCCGAAAGCGGAGAAGTCCGCGGTGCCGCTCCGCGAAGGACTGGCCGATCTCGAGATCGGCGTCCTCGGCGGCATGGGACCCGAAGTCCGCGTGCAGGCGTTGTTTCGCGACCGTTTCCTCGGTGTGATCCGGCGCGGCCATCCGCTGGCCGATGTCGACCCGATGACGCCCGAGTCGTACGTGGCGTACGGCCACGTTGTCGCCTCACGTGTCGGCCGCAGCGAGGGTCCGGTCGATGCCGCCCTGGCCGCAAAGGGTCTTCAGCGCGACGTCGTTTCGGTCGTGCCGAGCTTTCAGGCGGCTCTGGCGGTGACGCTGGCATCCGACCTGATCGGGCTGGTGCCCGCCTCGTTTCTTGCCAGCCCGCCCGATACCGTGCGCGTCTTCGACCTGCCGGTCGAAACGCCGACCATCACGGTGTCGCAGATGTGGCATCCAAGGCTGGAGAACGAGGCTGGACATCGCTGGCTCAGACAGCTGGTGCGCGAGGCTTGCCAGGATCGTCTTGCGCAGCTGACATCAGCCTGATCACGCTGGAGAAATCCAGCTCCCCATTCCCCGCCTTACTATTCAACGCATAAAGGTTGCGCGCCAGCTCCCCAAGTGGAATCGAAGCCCCCACACCGACTGCCGCCTCGGTTACCAGCCCGAGATCCTTCAACATCAGATCGTTGCCGAAGCCACCGGTGTAGCCACGCGATGCCGGCGCGTTCGGCAGCACACCCGGCCACGGATTGCACACCTCGGTAGCCCAGCTGCGCCCCGTGCTCACCGCCATCATCTGCGACAGCACGCCCGCGTCGAGACCGTGCGCGACGCCCAGGGCCAGCGCTTCGCCGGTGACGGCCATGATGACGCCGAGCGCCATGTTGTTGCACAGCTTGGCCACCTGCCCCGCACCGCTAGCGCCGACATGGAAAATATTCTTCCCCATCGCTTCCAATATGGGCCGTGCAATATCCAGCACCGCCGTGTCGCCTCCCACGATGAAGGTCAACGTTCCCGCCGCGGCACCCGCGGTGCCGCCAGAAACAGGCGCGTCAAGCATCGCGAGGCCGCGACCAGTGGCGGCTTGTGCAACTTTCTTCGCCGATGCCGGTGCGATCGTGCTGCAATCGACGACGAGTGCACCATCGGGAATGGCGGCCAGCAGCCCCGCGTCTCCCAGATAAAGCGCTTCCACATGCCGGCTGGCGGGAAGCATCGAGATGACGATCTCAGCGTCGCTCACCGCATCGGCAGCGCTCGCCGACGCGGAGGCTCCTGCGACAACCGCCGTATCGACCGCCGACTGAACGAGGTCGAAGACCCGCAGGGCATGCCCTGCCTTGAGCAGATTCGCGGCCATCGGGCCACCCATGTTGCCCAGCCCGATAAAAGCGATGCGACTCATGCGTACGACTCCGGTTGACTGCCCAGATCGGCAAGCGGATGCGCTTCCGCGCTGAACGGTGCATTGAAGAAAGATTCGGCCCAGCTCGATGTCGCCTCGGCCAGCGTCGCCGGGTTCCAGCGCGGTTGGCGGTCCTTGTCGATCAGCAGCGCACGGATGCCCTCCGCGAAATCGCCGTGTGCGGCGCAATGCAGCGACACGATGTATTCGAGGCGAAAGGTATCGGCGAGAGAAAGCGTCGACGCGCGGCGCTGCAGCTCGAAGCCGAGCCGCGCGGAGCCAGGCGCACCGGCAAGCAGCGCCGTCCTTGCGTTATGCAGCCAGGTATCGTCATCCTGGATCGCATCGATGGCGCCGACGATATCGTCGAGCCGCTCGTTGCCGCAGACCTCGCGGATCAGAGCCGCGTGCGCTTGCAGCGGACCGGGTGACACCGGCTGCTCGATGGAGCGTAAAACCGCGGTCAGCGTGTCGTGGTTGGCGCTCGCCGAACTCGACCAGTTCGCGTTGGACAGCGCGTTCATGACCTCCGGACGCGCATCCTCGGGAATGAAGTGGTCGGCGAGACCCGCATGGATGGCATCGCCCGCGCCGAGCGGCGCGCCGGTGAGGGCCAGAAACATGCCGCCGCGATCGGGCACACGCGACAACAGCCAGCTGCCTCCCACGTCTGGATAGAGTCCCACGGTAATTTCCGGGAAGGCCAGCTTCGACCGCTCGGTGACCACACGGTGGCTTGCTCCCGCCATCAGTCCGATGCCGCCACCCATGACGATGCCGTGCCCCCAGCAGAGGATCGGTTTGGCATAGGTGTGAATCCGATAGTCCAGCCGGTACTCGGTTGAAAAGAACTCACTGGCATACGCGTTGCGCGTGATCTCACCGCCGCCCGCCTCCCGGTAGTCGACCATGCTTCGATACAAGCCATGCAAGTCGCCGCCCGCGCAGAAGGCCTTGTCGCCGGCTCCCTGCAGGACGACCACCGCGATCGCGTCGTCGTCGGCCCATGCGCGAAGCTGGGTGTCCAGCAGGCTCGCCATCGTCAGTGAGAGCCCGTTGAGGGTCTTCGGCGCATGGAGTGTCGCGATGCCGATACGTCGCCCATCCCGCCCGTCGCGCTCTTCGAACAGCACGTCGCTCATGCGTTCTTCCACTCGGCCGTACGCTTCTCGAGAAAGGCGTGTACGCCCTCCGCCTGATCCGCGCTGTCGAACAGGTCGACGAAGGCTTCGCGCTCGGCGACGAGCGCGGCAGCGTGCGTCTGGGTGCGCGTTGCCTGCACCAGGCGTTTGCAGGCCGCCACGCTGGTCGGGCTCTGCTTCGCGGCACGCGCTGCCCATGCGAGCGCGGCGTTCAACCCTTCACCTCGGGGAACCACGTCTTCCACCAGGCCGATGCGCAAGGCCGTCGCGGCGTCGACTCGCTCGCCGAGCAGGATCATCCGCTTCGCCCAGCCCTCGCCGACCAGGCGCGGCAGGTTCTGCGTACCGCCGGCACACGGCAGCAGTCCCACACCCGCTTCCGGCAAGGCCATCTGCGCGTGTTCCTCGGCGATGCGAAGGTCGCATGCGAGTGCACATTCGAGGCCGCCACCCATCGCATAGCCGTTGATGGCCGCGATGCTCACGCCACGGAACGCCGACAACGCCTCGAAGGCCTCACCGAACCGACGGGCGGCTTCACGCGCCAGCGCGCGGTCGCCATCCGCGAACTGCTTGAGATCGGCGCCGGCCGAGAAGAACTTCTCCCCCTCGCCCGTCACCACCAGGGTGTAGACACCACGATCCGCATTCAGCGCCGCGACGAGATCGCGCAGCGCGGAAAGGCTATGTACCGTCCAGGTGTTGGCTGGCGGGTTGCTCAGCGTCACGATGGCCGTGTGGCCTTCGAACGTCAGCCTGAGCCCCGTCCAGTCGGTATCCTTGTAACCGGTCATCGCAACTCCTCTTCAGTGTTGAGCAAGTGGCGCGCCACGATCACGCGCATGATTTCGTTGGTGCCTTCCAGTATCTGATGCACACGGCTGTCGCGCAGCAACCGTTCGATCGGGTACTCGCGGATATAGCCATAGCCGCCATGGAGCTGCAGGGCGTCGTTGCAGATGTTGAATCCCGCATCGGTGGCGAAGCGCTTGGCCATGGCGCACCACACCGTGGCGTCGTGACTGCGTGCGTCGAGCTTGCGCGCTGCCGTGTGCACCATCTGTCGAGCGGCGACCAGCTGGGTCGCCATATCGGCCAGCTTGAACTGCAAGGCCTGGAACTCGCCCAGCTTGCGCCCGAACTGCCGCCGCTCACCGAGATAACGCCGCGCGGCGTCCAGGGCGCCCTGTGCGGCACCGAGTGAACAGGCGCTGATATTGATCCGCCCACCGTCCAGACCCTTCATGGCGATCCGAAACCCATCACCCTCTTCGCCCAGAAGGTTCGCCGCCGGCACACGAACGCCGTCGAACGTGATGCCCCGCGTGGGCTGACTGTTCCAGCCGAGCTTGTCCTCCTTACGCCCATACGTAATGCCTTCGGCGTCGGCGGGTACGGCTAACGCACTGATACCACGCGCACCCTCGCCCCCCGTGCGGGCCATGACCACGAGCATGTCGGTGGCACCGGCTCCCGAGATGAAGGCCTTGCTGCCGTGGAGCACGTACGCGTCACCATCACGCACGGCGCGCGTCTGCAGAGACGCCGCATCGGAACCGGCGCCCGGCTCGGTCAGGCAGTACGACGCAAGCTTCGCCCCGCTGCACAGCGCCGGACCCCATTCGGCGCGCAACGAAGAACGTGCATGCGTCGCCAGCATCCACGTCGCCATGTTGTGGATACTGATGAACGCCGCGGTGGATGGATCGGCGGCGGCGAGTTCCTCAAACACGATCGCCGCATCCAGCCGGGTCAGCCCGCTGCCGCCGGCCGCTTCGTCGACATACAGGCCGCAGAAACCCAGTTCGCCTGCCTTACCGATGGCCTCACGCGGAAAGATGCTCTCGGCGTCCCAGTGCGCCGCACGCGGCGCCAGTTCGGATGCCGCGAAATCGCGCGCCGCCTCGCGAAACGCCATCTGCTCGTCGCTGAAGCCGAAACCTTGCCCCATCACAGGAATATCCATGACGGCCGCCATCACTTGAGGCTGATCGTCGTATTGACGCCGTGGCCGCGCGTGTCATCGTCGAACCAGCGCGAAGTGATCGTCTTGGTCTGCGTGTAGAACGTGACCGCCTGCTTGCCGTAAGGGCCCAGGTCGCCGAGTTTGGACGCACGCGATCCCGTGAACGAGAACAGCGGCACCGGCACCGGGATCGGTACGTTGATACCGACCTGCCCCACATCGATGTCTTCCTGAAAGCGACGGGCAGCCGCACCGCTCTGCGTAAACACGGCCGTACCGTTCCCGTTGGGATTGGCGTTGACCAGATCCATCGCTTCGTCCAGCGTGTCGACCGTGAGGACGACCAGCACGGGCCCGAAGATCTCTTCGTCGTAGATACGCATGCCGGGCTTCACGCCCGAGAAGATGGTCGGCCCGACGAAATTACCGTTGCCGTAGCCCGGCACCCGGTATCCGCGACCGTCGAGCTCCAGCGTCGCGCCTTGTGCCACGCCCGCGTCGATCAGGCTCTCGACGCGGTCACGCGCCAACGATGAGATCAGCGGGCCGACGTCGGTGCCGGCCTCGGTCCCCGCGTTGACCCTCAGTGACTTCGCCTTGGTAACGAGATCGGGAATCCACTCGCGCGCGGCCCCCACCAGCACCGCCGTCGATGCCGCCATGCAACGCTGCCCGGCCGCACCGAAGGCGGCACCGACCATGGCATTTAACGTCTGCTCCTTGTTGGCGTCGGGCAGAACGACAGCGTGATTTTTCGCCCCCATCATGCACTGCACGCGCTTACCGGCTTGCGATGCACGGTGATAAACGTGCGTACCGACCTTCGTCGATCCGACGAAAGACACCGCCTTGATGTCGACGTGATCGCAGATGGCGTTGACCACCTCCTCGCCCCCGTGCACGACGTTGAGCACGCCCCTGGGAATGCCTGCCTCCTGCGCCAGCTCGACCAGCCGCATGGTGACCATCGGGTCCTGCTCCGACGGCTTCAGCACGAAGGTGTTTCCCGTGGCGATGGCCATCGGAAACATCCAAAGGGGGATCATCGCCGGAAAGTTGAACGGCGTGATGCCTGCGCAGACACCCAGCGGCTGCAGCAGTGTGTACGTGTCCACGCCACCGGCCACGTTGTTGGCCAGCTCGCCGAGTTGCAGATTGCCGATGGCGGCCGCCTGCTCCACCACCTCGAGGCCACGGAACACGTCGCCTTCGGCGTCCGGCAGTGTCTTGCCCTGCTCCGCCGTGAGGATCGCCGCCAGTTCCGCCATGTGTTCGCGGATCAGTTGCTGGTACCTGAGGAAGATGCGGGCCCGCGTCCCGATGGGCGTCTTGCGCCAGGTGGCGAACGCGCGCCGGGCGGCGGCGACGGCCGCATCCACCTCCCGGGATGTGGCGAAGGGCACACGTGCCAGGACGACCTGCGTCGCCGGGTTGATCACATCGCGCCATTGTGTGGTCGCGGACTCGACGAACTCACCGTCGATCAGCAGTTTGACGGTCGCGACATCGGTCGCGGCACGATTCATCTCGTTCATGATGCTTGTCTCCATATCGCTCACCCGCGAAACCGGGCGTGCGTGAGCGAGACAAGTCGGTTCGAGGCCACGGACGCCGCATCGAGCCAGCTCGTCCGGTTGCCCACCGCAACACCCGAGGAAGACACCGCAAGCGGTGCCCACCACGGGCCGGTCTCCGGGCTTGCGAGCGATGCGATCCGCATCACCCCGACACCTTCCCGCGTTGCCGCAGTGGTTCTGAGTCGGGTTTTCTCGCCTACCGTTGCGGGGGCAGCGCCGGCATCGGACCGGCTTCCCGTTTCACCCTGCGCACCGGAATGGCGGCGGCAGGACACCTGTGGCCAGCGGGAGTGTAGGCGGCGACGCGGCGAGCGACACGCTGCGATGCAGTAAAGGCGCCTTGGATGCCGCCACGGATTCCGACTAAGCTGCGCGGATCAGCCGTTCCACGCTCAGGAGATCTCCATGATCGACCACACCGGCGCCACCGTCAGCGACTTCGAGCGCAGCAAGCAGTTCTATACGACCGTATTGGCCTCCATCGGCTATGAACTGATCGTGCACTTCCCCGCCTCGAAAACGGGACGTACCGACGTGGCGGGGTTCGGCGAGAACGGCAAGCCGGATTTCTGGATCTACCAGGGCACACCCAATCAGCCGCCGGTACACGTCGCCTTTCGGGTGAGTTCGCAGCAGCTGGTGCGGCTATTTCATCAGACGGCGCTGGATGCGGGCGCGAGGGACAACGGTCCGCCGGGCCCGCGTTCGCACTATCACGAAGGCTATTACGGCGGTTTCGTGCTGGATCCGGATGGCCATAACATCGAGGCGGTGTTTCACGCCGGCTGATGGAAGATCATTGATGAACTGCCCGCATAGGCTCAAGCGGTTTATCCCACTTAATCACTGGACCCCCGGTCGGTAGCATGGCGTCATGGCTACCTTCTGGAGATCACCATGAAAAAGCGCGTTCTCGGTAAAAGCGGCTGGAGGTCTCAGCCGTCGGCTTTGGCTGCATGGGCCTCAATTTCAGCTATAGCCACGTGCTGAGCGGCGACGAGTCAGTCAAGCTCATCCGCGAGGCGGTGGACCTAAGCGTCGATTTCTTCGATACGGCCGAGGTCTATGGTCCGTTTACCAATGAGGAGATCGTCGGCAAGGCCTTCGCGCCGATGCGCGACCGCGTCGTCATCGCGACGAAGTTCGGCTTCGCGTTCGATCCGGAAACGAACAAGCAGACGGGTCTGGACAGCCGCCCGAAAAACATCCGCAAGGCCGCCGAGGGTTCCCTCAAGCGTCTGGGCATCGAGCAGATCGATCTGCTCTATCAGCACCGCGTAGACCCGAACGTGCCGATCGAAGACGTCGCCGGTGCGGTGAAGGATCTCATCCAGGAAGGCAAGGTGAAGCACTTCGCGTCGAAGGCTAGCTGGTGCTCAACGGGATGAACCACATTCTCCGGGCGACCCTGGCGGGCCTTGGTCTGGCCTGGGTGCCCGAGGACGTCGTCGTGCCGCATATCGAGGCCGGACGACTGGTGCGCGTCCTGGAGAGCTGGTGCGACCCGTTTCCGGGCTACCACCTTTACTACCCGAACCGGCGGCAGACCTCCCCCGCACTGACCCTGCTGGTGGATGCGCTACGTTATCGTGGCTGAATCGCCCACAATCCCTTGACGTTTCCGCGATTGACACCATCTCGTAGGTAGCCGAGGATCGAATCAGGCCGCGCCCGGGTCCCGGGGCCGCGCAGCAAGCAGGAGTCACCCATGAGCCAACGTCATCTCGTCCTCGCCGCCTTGTTCGCCCTGGACGTCGTGTTCTTTCTTGCCGGTTCGGTCACAGGGACGTTGCTGCTCGTCGCCGCTGGCGTCGTGACGGAGACGGCCTTCTGGTTCAACATGATGCAGCAGCGCCGGATGCAGCGGATCAAGGTTCGCGCGCGACGCGATCGCTGAGCCTCCCGTAAGTCGGCGTCAGAAACCCCGCACCGCGGGGTTTTTTTATGTCGCCCCGGAAGCCTCCTCCGCACTCGGTCCCCGCTCCAGATACGTCGACAGAGCGATATAGCTCCGCGTCCCCTTGAATCCCTCCATCGCGTGAATCCGCTCCAGCAGGTGTTCGAGCCCCCGCGTATCGGCCGTCCGTACCTTCAGCAACATCGCGCTCTCTCCCGTCACGGTGTGGATTTCCTCCACCTCGGGAAAGGCCTGCAGCGCCAGCAGCTGGCGTGTCACCGCCCAGCTGGTCGTGTCCACGTGGACGAAGGTCAGCAACGGACGCCCGACCTTCACCCCATCGAGCACAGCCACGGTGGCCTTGATGACCCCATCCCTGCGCAGCCGCTTCACCCGCTCATGCAGCGCGGGTGCGGAGAGATGCAGCCGTTCGGCCAGCTCCGCGTAGCTCAGCGTGGCATCGGCGGAGAGCGCGCCTAATAATTTTCGGTCGATCGCGTCGAGCCGGACCGCGTCGGGGGTCTCGCCCGGAATGGCTTTCGTTTTTTTCGTCATGGCAGCCTGTCGCCCTTTCGCCGAATGACATTCGGCGTTTTACTGAATCAGCCTAACAGACTGCGAAGAACCTTTGACATGACCACCTTCGACACCCGCGTCGCCATCCTCGTCCGCAGCGACCTGCTGACATGGCAGAAGCTCAACGTCACCGCCTTCCTGGCCACCGGCATCGCCGGAGCGGCGGCAGATGCCATGGGCGAGCCATACATCGATGCGGCCGGACGTCACTACGCGCGCCTGCTCGGGCAGCCGATGCTCGTGTTCGGTGCCGATGCGACGCAGCTCGCCCATGCGCATCGCGTCGCCATCGAACGCGACGTGACCCGCGCGATCTATGTCGAGGCGATGTTCTCCACTGGACACGACGCGGCCAACCGCGAAGCCTTCCTCGCGGAAGACGCCGATGCACCCAACCTCGTCGGCATCGCGTTACGCGGACCTCGGAAGGCGATCGAGAAAGCCACCAAGGGCGTGCCTCTGCACACGTGATTTCACGGGAACCGCAAGCCGGGGCTGCGATAATCCCTGGATGACCAAGCGTAGATCCCCGCCCTCTTCGACCGACCTCCGTGGCTTCGTACGTGTACGTGGCGCACGCGAGCACAACCTCAAGAACATCGACGTCGTGATCCCTCGCGACTCGCTCGTCGTGTTCTCCGGGGTGTCGGGATCGGGCAAGTCGTCACTCGCTTTCGGGACGCTGTACGCGGAAGCGCAGCGACGCTACTTCGAGTCGGTGGCGCCTTATGCGCGACGCCTGATCGACCAGGTAGGCGTGCCGGACGTCGACGAAATCGAGGGGCTGCCGCCCGCGGTGGCATTGCAGCAGCAGCGCGGCACGCCCGGAGCACGCTCATCGGTGGGCAGCGTCACTACGCTGTCGAGTCTCGTGCGCATGCTTTACTCGCGTGCGGGCTCGTACCCCGCCGGCCAGGCGATGTTATACGCAGAGGATTTCTCGCCCAACACGCCGCAAGGTGCCTGCCCGCACTGCCACGGGCTGGGCCGCGTGTACGAGGTGACGGAGGCGTCGATGGTGCCGGATCCCACGCTGACCCTGCGCCAACGCGCGATCGCGTCATGGCCACCGGCATGGCACGGTCAGAACCTGCGCGACATTCTGGTCACCCTCGGCTACGACGTGGACGTGCCGTGGAAGGACCTGCCAAAGAAGCAGCGCGACTGGATCCTGTTCACCGAGGAAACCCCGACGGTCCCGGTCTATGCCGGCTTCACGCCGGCGGAAACCCGTGCGGCACTGAAGCGAAAGACCGAACCCAGTTACATGGGCACGTACATGGGTGCGCGGCGTTATGTGCTGCACACTTTCAGCACGACGCAAAGTCCGCTCATGAAGAAGCGCGTGTCGCGCTACATGATCGGCAGCGTCTGTCCGGTCTGCGATGGCAAGCGTCTGAAGCGCGAGTCGTTGTCCGTGACTTTTGCCGGGCTGGACATCGGAAGCCTGTCCGCGTTGTCATTCGATGCCCTGGTCGATACGTTGAAACCGGCAGCCGAGGGGCGGTTCAACGAGCTGGCCGAGTCGACCACACGCAGCCGCGCCGCGGGTAAGCGCGCGAATGCGAAGCGCGTAGCCGCCGGCGGCGCCGCGCACGACGGGTCATCGGACGTGCGGCGCACCCCCAACCTGTCCGAGGAAAAACGTATCGCGGCTCAGCGCATCGCACAGGATCTCGTTGCCCGCGTGGGTACGCTCCAGGCACTCGGCCTTGGCTACCTCTCAATGGACCGATCAAGTCCCACGCTGTCACCGGGCGAGTTGCAGCGGCTGCGCCTGGCCACGCAGATCCGCTCGAACCTGTTCGGCGTCGTCTACGTGCTCGACGAACCGTCGGCCGGCCTTCACCCGGCGGATGGCGAGGCCTTGCTCACCGCGCTGGAGCAACTGAAGCGATCGGGCAATACGATCTTCGTCGTGGAGCACGATATGGACGTCATGCGTCGCGCTGACTGGCTGGTCGACGTCGGCCCGGATGCAGGCGAACGCGGCGGCGAGATTCTTTACAGCGGTCCTCCCGATGGTCTCGCCGACGTGGCGCTGTCGCGTACCGCGCGTTATCTGTTCGGTCACGAGCGGCCTCTTGAGCGGTCACCTCGCCCGGCATCGCGCTGGCTCGAACTCCGCGGCATCACGCGCAACAACCTCCATAATCTGGATGCCGCCTTCCCCATCGGTCTGTTTACCGCGGTCACCGGCATTTCCGGCTCGGGCAAGTCCAGTCTGGTCAGCCAGGCGCTGGTGGAGCTGGTCAGTGAGCATTTGGGCCACGAGCTGCCCGCCCCGGAGGACGAAGGCGATGACGCGGCACCCAGCGTCATCACGAAGACCGGCGGTCGCATCCACAAGGGCGCCGACGCCATCACGCGACTGGTCCAGGTCGACCAGAAGCCGATCGGGCGCACGCCTCGATCCAACCTGGCGACGTATACCGGGCTCTTCGATCACGTGCGCAAGTTGTTTGCCGCGACAAAGGCAGCCAGGGCGAAGCGTTACGACGCCGGGCGCTTTTCGTTCAACGTGGCGAAGGGGCGCTGCGAAACCTGCGAGGGCGAGGGATTCGTCAGCGTCGAGCTGCTCTTCATGCCCAGCGTCTATGCACCCTGCCCCACGTGCCACGGTGCGCGCTATAACGAGGCCACGCTAAAAGTGCAGTGGAACGGCAAGAACATTGCCGACGTGCTGCGACTGACGGTCGAGGAAGCCTGCGAGTTTTTCGTCGACGAGCCAGCGGTGATGAAGCCGCTGTCGCTTCTCTATGACATCGGGCTTGGCTACCTGCGCCTCGGACAACCGGCCACGGAGCTTTCCGGCGGCGAGGCGCAGCGGATCAAGCTGGCGACGGAACTGCAGCGGTCGCAGCGCGGGAGCAATCTTTACGTGCTGGACGAGCCGACCACCGGACTGCATCCGTCGGATGTGGACAAGCTGGTGGCGCAGTTGCAGGGGCTGGTGGCGGCCGGCAATACGGTAGTCGTCGTCGAGCACGAGATGCGCGTGGTCGCCGGAGCCGACTGGGTGATCGACGTCGGTCCCGGCGCGGGTGACGAGGGCGGCAAGATTGTCGCCTGCGGGCCGCCGCGGCTGGTCGCCAGCGAGACGACGAGCCGTACGGCGCCTTATCTGGCTCGGGTACTCGGGTAAACGGCGTCGCCGACAGGAACAGGCCCCATCGACGACCATGCACTGCCCCCGCGGGAGCTGCCCTCAGCTCCCCTCGGCAACCGCCGGCAGTTCGCTCACGTCACGCACGCTGTACACGTCGATGGCATACGGATGCTGCGCGTCGCCAGTCGCCTTGAAGCGTCCGAACACCGTGGCATCGGCACGGGTGCCTTTATTGCTCACCGTGCGTCGGAACGAGGACACATCCCGCTTACCGGCGGACTTGTCGTCCATGGCGAGGTCCACCGCGCCCTTGCACTGCGCATCGGACAGCGTCGTCGTCTTGCCCTCGCTGCTGGCCACGCCACGGACGGTCACCGTCGTGTTGAGGTAGCGGGCGGCGGTGCCGAGCACCGAGCAGATGGACTCGGGTGGTGTGTCGTCCTCGGAGCGAGCGACCGCCGCGTTACTGGCGATAACGAGGACCAGGGCGACCCCCGCCGCCCGTGCGAACGTCTGGATTGTCATTTGGCTTCCCCCCCCTTCTCTTCTCAAGCCCGTCAGGGCCCCTGCCGTATGGACGGCTAATCGAAGGACACCGCGTTTGCGGCGTCGCGTCAATAAGAAAAATGGGCAGTAGGGGGTGAACTTATTGCCGATCAGGCCTTGCCGGCGGCGATGTTCACGCTGATGGCGATGATGAAGACATTGAAGAAGAACGCGATCGCGCTGTGCATCAGCCCGATCCGGCGCAGGTACCGGGTGGTGATCTGGACATCGGAGACCTGGAAGGTCATGCCGATGGTGAAGGCGAAATAGGCGAAATCCCAGTAATCGGGTTCTTCATCACCGGGGAAATCGAGCCCCTGGTGTGGCTTGCCGAACTCCCCGTAATACCCGTGGGCGTAATGCAGGGAGAACAGGGTATTCATGAAGGTCCACGCCAGGATGATGGTGGTCGCGGCCACCGCGATGGCCAGTGCCCCGCCCTTGTCGCTGGAGTTCAGCTCCGTCGTGACCGCGCCGAGCACGACGGCGGAGAGGACCACACCACTCAGCAGCGTGGTCCACCGGCCGGTGTCCTGTTGCTTCGCCTGCCGCCGCATGGTGGCCGGACTGGCACCGACGAATATCCGCAAAAGCAGGACGAAGTACACGACGGCACCCAGATCGAACCCCAGCAGCAGCGGCAACGACCGTGGCATGCCGCTGAATTCCAGCGCCGCCGCGGCAACCACCGCCACGGCCGCACCCACCAGCAGGCGCGGGCGGGCGTGGGCGTAGCGGATCGGACCCCACACTTTCCTGCGATGAGGCGCTGATTTTTGCGGCGTTTCGGTCATGAAAAAAGCTGTCCACCCGGCGAATGCGGCGGACTATAACCTCTTACGGCTGCGTCAGTGTCACCGTCGCCTGACGCAGAGCCTCGGCGGCCTTTCGGGTCGCGTTGGCGGTGAGGGTCACTTCCGCACTCGCCTGATCCCAGGCTTTCGCGTCGATGGCGTCACCGATACCCGGAAGCGGCGCGACGTCTTCGCCCTCCTTGCGACCCGGGGCCTGCAGCAGGTGCCGATACAAGCTGCGCTGGGGCAAGCCGGACGCCTGGAGGAACGCCGGAGCGACATCGCGCAACGCACGGTTGACCTTCGCGGCGCGGGACGAAGACAGTGCGGGCGCACCCGTTGCTTCAGCGATGGACGCGGCCGCGTCGAAGGCGCCAGCGGCGGCCAGGAGATCGCGCTGGGCGTCGCGCAGGGCGTCCAGATTCACCGCCTGCCACCCATCGTCGACGCGCGCGGGCGGCTGCAGCTTCCGATAGGCCACATCGGCCAGGTGGTACGAACCGTCATCCAGCAGGGCGTTATGGCGCTGCGCTTCCTTGTGCGCCGTTTCCGAGCTCGCCTGCAAGCGGTCGATGTCCTTGCCGAGCGCCGTGGCAAAGCCGGTGTATCGCCACGGCAGCACGTCCGCATTGGCGACACGCAGGACGAGCCGCGCATTGGTTTTCGCCAGCAACCCTACGTAAGCAAGGCCGGGATCGCCGAAGCGCTGGTAATGCGTGTATGTGTCATAGAGCGAGTGGTACACCGGCACACTCTCGTCATCCCCGTCGCGGTCGTAACCATAGCGAACGTGCAGCGACGGCACGCCAAGGCGATGCGCGAACGACAGGTAATCGGAGCCGGTGCCTACGCGCGACGGAACGATCGGACCCGAGACATCCTTGCCTTTCTCCGCCGCATCCACCGCACGCTTGGCCAGCCGACGTGCCTGCACGGTGGCGCCGGTTTCCGGGTCCTGCAGATCGGCTGCCACACCGTCGATCAGAGTGGAAAGCGACGGGTCACCCTGCGCGGCGAGGAAACCCCTGCCGGTAGTGTCGTTATTGAGGTAGAACACGGCCTTCTTCGACAGCTCGGCGGCGTGCTGCGCGGTCCATGCCTTGGAGCCCAGGATACCCAGCTCTTCGCCATCCCAGCTGGCGAACACCAGCGTGCGCTTCGGTCGCACGCCTGCCTTGGCCAGCTCGCCGATGGCCCTGGCCTCAGCCAGCAACGCCGTGGTGCCCGCGAGCGGGTCCCACGCACCGTAGACCCAGGCGTCATGATGCACGCCACGAATCACCCACTCGTCGGGATGCTCGCTGCCACGCAACGTGGCGATCACGTTGTGCAGCGTGCGCCATTCCCACGGCGAACGGACTTCCAGATGAACACGTGCATTGCCCCCCACGTGATAGGTCAGCGGCAGACCGCCTTGCCAGCGGTCCGGCACGGCCTGCCCGCCGAGCGCCCGCAGGAAGTGTTCGGCGTCGCCATAGCCGATGGTAACCACAGGAATCGACAGGTCCGCCGTGTGCTTCGCGGCCTGGATCGTCTTCGCACTTGCTGCATCCAGCACGCTGTCGATGCCAAGCGTGCCTCGCTGGAGGGTACGCGGCGTGCGCCACGCACCGTCGGGGTAGACGTCACCCTTCACGAAGCCATCGGCTTCCGGATCCGAGTAGATCACCACGCCGACCGCGCCGTGCTCCTGCGCAAGGCGTGGCTTCACCCAGCGCCCGGCACCGCTCGACTTGACCAGGACCACCTTGCCTTTGACCGACTCGCCGGTGCGCTCGAGATCCGCATAGTCCTTCGCCAGGCCTTCGTTGACGTAGATCAGTGGCGCATCGACCGCGCCGTCCGGGCTGTACGACTCCATGCCCGGCAACACGCCGTCTTGTTTTGCGGTATCCGGATCACCGGCAACGGCGGGCTCGGTAAAGTCCGCCGCATAGCTCTCACCGCCCCGCAGCGAAAGCTTCTGCACCGTGGGATAGGCGACGAGCACACGCGTCGATTCGACCTTCACGTCCCAGCCCCACTGACGCAGGCTGTCCGCGATGAAACGCGCGTTGTCGTCGTTATGCGGCGACCCGACCTGGTTGGGCGCCGACGTCAACCGCCGTAACCAGCCGTCGAGATCGGCGCTGCCGATGGACGCGTCGACACGCTGCTCCACGTCGCGCTCCGCCTGCGTCGAGGCGCCGCCGAAGCCGGCGATCGGTTCGGCGGGAGCGGCATGGGCGCCAGCCGCGACGGTGAGGGAGAAAGCGATAAATAGCGTACGCATGCGCATCAGTCCCACCGGTACGTGGCGCTGGCGTAGTAGTAACGCCCGTTCCAGCTCAGCGGTGAGAACAGGCTGTACTTGAAGTTGCCGCTGGTGGAATTGGCATACTTCACCTGCTCCGGGCGGGCATTGAACGCGTTGTCCGCACCGGCGCTCAGGGTCCAGTGGTCGATGTTGTAATCGGCCGAGAGATCCAGCGTCCAGCGATGATCGAAGTTCTGATCGAGCGCATTGCCACTGTTGCTGTAGACGGTGTAGCTGCCGTAGCGCTGCACGTTGGCGTGGCCCGCCCAGCGGCCGTGCAGGTAATCGAAGCCTACGTCGAGCTTGGTGCGCGGATTGGTATCGCCCAGCAGGCCGAGACGCTCGCGACGCTCCACGCGCTGCACCGCCACGCCGAGCTCATCGAGGATGGCCGGATTCGGCTTGACCCGGGTCACCTCGTTTTCGTTGTACGCCCAGCCCACGGTGGTGTTGAGGCGATCGCCGTTGGCGAAATCGAAGCCGTACTGACTCACGACATCGAGGCCGCGCGTGCGCGTGTCCACCGCATTGGTGAAGTAACGAATCGACTGATAGTTCGCGTCCACGCCGTTGGCGGCGAGGTAGGCGTTGACGGCGGGTGTGCTGACCGGAATGTTCGACGACAGATTGATGCGATTGTTGATCTTGATGTAGTACGCATCGACGCTGACGTTCCAGCCGTTGAGCGGCTCGAGCACGAGGCCGAGCGTGGCACTGCGCGACTTCTCGGGCTTCAGCTTCTCGGCACCCAGCAGACTGGCCGCTTCCGCATCCACCGGGAACGTACCGGATTGCACCAGCACCTGTCCCTGCCCCAGGTCCTGCAACTGCGAGGAGATATCCGCATAGTGCTGCTGCACCAGCGTCGGCGCACGGAATCCGGTGCCGACGCTGCCACGGACGGCGACGCGCGGCGTGAAGTCGAAACGACCGGACAACGATCCGGACGTCGTGCCGCCGAAATCGCTGTAGTTCTCGTGGCGTCCCGCCAGCGACACGGCGAAACGGTCGGTCAGATTGGTCTCGAGATCGATGTACTCGGACGTGTCATGCCGCTGCCAGTTGCCCTGCAGGTCGCCCGTGATTCCTCCGTTCGCACCGTACTGCGACACGGCATCGCCCGGCGTCACCTTGTACGCCTGACGCAAATACTCCGCGCCAAACGACACGCTGACGGGATTGGGCAGCCACGATGTCGTGATTTCCTTGCTGATATCGAGGTTGGCGACCTGCTGATTGGCCTTGTAATCGGCCCCCTGGATGAAGAACGGCGTCTCACCGAACGCCCTGTAGTAGTCGGCGTTGATCGAATGACTGCGCTGGTCGTACTCGTTCGAGCCATGGCTGACCGAGGCATCGTAATGCCAGCCGTCGCCCAGCTCACCGCGCAGGCCCGCGGTCAGCGTGGTGTCGTTGACGATCGGAATGCTCACCGGCAGGTAGCCGCTGGGATAGATCGAGGCGACATTGGTCGAATCGCCGCGGTGACGATAGAGGCTGGCGGTTTCGTCGCGGTCACGCCGGTAAAGCGCTTCGAAATAGACCTCGGCCGCCTTGCTGAACTCGTACTGCCCGACCACGGACACCTTGTTCGACTGCACGGCCGGATCACCGAGCCAGTACACCTTCTTGCCGTACGTGGTACCGACCGACGCCGCGGTCTGATCGCGCCCTGCGCGATTGCTGCCATCGTTGTTCTGGGTATCGATCGCCACATGGATCGAGCCCTTGTCGCCCAGCTTGAAACCGGTATCCGCCGAGAGCTGTCGCTGCAGGCCATCGCCCGCGTCATAGCCGCCGAACTTGGCCGTTACCTGGCCGCCCGTGCCCGACTTCTTCAGGATCACGTTGATCACACCGCCGATGGCGTCGGAGCCGTAACGTGCCGACTGGCCGTCTCGCAGCACCTCGATACGCTCGATCGCCGAGACGGGAATGGCGTTCAGGTCGACGGGGTTCGAACCGCGGCCGATGGCGCCACCGAGGTTGAGGAAGGCGCCCGAATGCTGCCGCTTGCCGTCGATCAGCACCAGGACCTGATCCGGGCTGAGACCGCGCAGTGTCACCGGCCGGGCCACTTCCGCCCCGCTGATGGTGGTCGGCTGCGGGAAGTTGAGGGAGGGCACCAGACGCGCCAGCGCCGCCGCGAGCTGGGTGGCCCCACTCTGCTGCAGCTGCTGCGGGGTGATCACGTCAATCGGTTGCAGCGAGCTCGATACGGTGCGCTCGGTGCTGCGCGTACCGGTGACGATGACGGTGTCGAGGTTGCTGGGTTTGGCGGCCTCGGTCGTGTCGGCCGGCGCGGCCTGTTGCGCATGGACGGTCGAGGCGCTGAGCGCGACGGCGAGTGCAAGGAACAACGGCTTGCGGCGATGAGCGAAAGACAACATGGGTACGGAATTCCCCTGGAAACGGAAAGTGCGCCGACGCCCCGGGGGCGACGGAAATGAGTGACGGCAGGTCGCGGCAACGCTCCGGGGCGTCACCCGTCGACGTGACGGAGAAAATGGCGAGATGTGCTCCGCGGGTTTAGCGGAGCGCGCACTACGCGCGGTGTGGGTCGCTCAGACCAGTCGACACGAACGACACGCGCATGCCGCCACCGAACATCGCGGCATGGCCGGCGACGTCATCGGGAGGGTGTGCGCGTGGAAGTCGTATGCGTTCACTGGGAGCGTGTTACACCTGAAGTAAGCCGCCGGAACGGCATGGTTGGCAGTGGCCCGGATGTCATTTGTTGCACCGCGTCGCAAGTTTGTCAACCTGTGCGATTGGACGTCCATTTCAAGACCTGCGGCGCTATGACGCGCATCGTGCGATGATTTCCCCCGATCCCACAGGCCATTCCCCATGAGCTACGACGACGATTACCCCGAAGAACGCGAGTACGACGATGAAGAAGGCGAGGACACCGTCGAGTCCCAGGTCTGGCAGCTGTTGCTGCTCATCAATCCCGGCGACGAGGAGAATGCGCTGCGCCAGTTCACCGTGTATCGCGCGGAGATCGAGGACCAGGGCGACGAAGACCCCATCCGCATCGTGGCGCAGGTCACCGACTGGCAGTCGAGTTTCGAGGTGGATGCCGACGACACCCGCACTCTCGTCGATGCCATCATGGAACTGGTATCGCGCTGGAGCGATGTCACCATCGACTGGGACGGCGACCCGAGCGAAGACGAGTTTCACGAGGACATCGACGGTCCGGAAATCTTCAGCCGCGCCTTCGACCAGCTCAATCAGTACGGTTATACGTTGTGGGCGCGCGAGGCTGAGGAAGACGATGTGTATGCCGGATGGATCACGTCCTCGCGCGATGACGAACACATGCGTCAGATCGCCGCGTCGCTGGGCATCAATCTGCGTCTTGGCAGCCAGGTGACCTGAGCTACGCCAGACGCTCCTTCAGCAGATCGATGAAGGCACGAACCTTCACCGGGGGCTGTCGCCCGGGATACACCGCGTGTATCCCGCCCTCGGGCAACGTGAACCCGGGAAGCAAGGCGACGAGTCTCCCGGCGGCGACATCGGCATCGACGACGTAGTCGGGCAGTACCGAGATCCCCAGGCCTTCGAGGACGAAACGACAGGCGACGGTCGCGCTGTTGGCACTGGCGATGACACGGGTCTGTACCGAGTGCTCATCGCCGTGGCCATCGGTGAAGGTCCATCGCGTCGGCGAAGCCAGCACCGTGACGGCCACCCAGCGATGCGCTGCGAGGTCGCCGGGGACCGATGGCGTACCGTGTTTTTCCAGATAGGACGGCGAGGCGACGAGGCATTCGCGGAAGGCGGCTAGCCGGGCGGCACGCAGGCTCGAGTCGCGCAGCCAGCCGATACGGATGGCCAGATCGAACCGCTCGGCGATCAGATCGGACACGGTGTCGGTGACGACCAGTTCCACCCTCACCTGCGGATAGCGCTCGGCGAACTCGGCGAGCGCCGGGGCGACGACAGTGGTGCCATGGTCGCTGGCAGCCGTGACGCGAAGCACGCCCATCGGCGTGTCACGGCACTCGCCCAGCCGGGTGATCGCATCGTCGGCATCGGCGAGAATGCGGGCGCAGTCTTCGTGAAAGCGCTCACCGGCGTCGGTCAGCGCCATCCGCCGCGTGCTGCGCACCATCAACGCGACGCCGAGTTCCTCTTCCAGCTTTGCCAGGTGCTGGCTGACCATGGCCTTGGTCGTCCCCAGCTGCCCGGCCGCGGCGGTGAAGGACCCCGCCCTGACGAGGGCGACGAAGACGGCCAGGCGGTTCAGATTGACGTCGGCGGCGGCCATGAGTCGGTCCCTGTCGTAAAGCGATACTTTACGATGAATTGCGCGATGGGGCGTTTTTCGGAAACGATCGCCGGCGCATCCTAGCTGCCTGACTTCCGACACCAAGGCCATTCCCATGAAGATCGTTCTGTTCGGCGCCACCGGCAACATCGGCAACGTGATCCTCGACGAGGCTCTGGCCCGCGGGCATGAGGTCACCGCCGTCGTTCGCGATCCTGCGAAACTGGCCACGAAGAACCCGAAGCTTGAGGTCGTCAAAGGCGACGTGGCCGACGCCACCTCGTTCGCCCCCGCCCTTGCCGGGGCCGATGCCGCCATCGCCAGCCTGAACGACCATGCCACGCCGGCCAATGTGCCGAAGCAGGCGACCGCCCTGCTCTACGCGCTCGCGGCGGCCGGCGTGAAGCGCTTCGCCTGGGTCGGTGGTGCGGGCAGCCTGGAGACCGCACCGGGCGTGCGTGTGATCGACGACCCGAACTTCCCGGAAGCCTGGAAGACCTCGGCGAACTCGCAGATCGAGGCGCTGAAGGCGTTCCGCGGCAGCGATGCCCGTGTGGACTGGACCTACATCAGCCCCGCGGCGGAGATCGCACCGGGCGAACGCAAGGGGAGCTTCCGGGTAGGTGGCGATCAGTTGCTTGTGGATAGTGACGGGCACAGCCGGATTTCGACCGCTGACTTTGCCATCGGCGTGCTGGACCGGATCGAGAAGGGCGATGCGGTGAAGAAGCGGGTGACCTTCGCGTATTGAGGGGAATCGCGCGCATGAGGAATCGCGCGCACGAGGAATCGCGCGCGGGGCGCGCTCCTACATGGGGATTGGCGGCGTGGGGATTGGCGGCTTTTGGCCGCTATAATCTCCCGATGAATTATCGCCACGCCTACCATGCCGGCAACTTTGCCGATGTCCTCAAGCACATGGTGCTCGTGGCCCTGATCGACTCGCTGAAGCAAAAGGCGTCGCCCTTCTGCTACATCGACACTCACGCCGGCAGCGGTCGATACGACCTGCAAGGCAACGAGGCGCGCAAGACCGCCGAGGCCGACGAAGGCTTCGGCGTCCTCAAGACCGCGTCCGGCCTGCCGCCCCTGCTTTGGAAGTACCTCGAGATCGTCCGCGCGTTGAACGAAGGCAGCGATTCGCTGCGCTTCTATCCCGGCTCGCCGTGGATCGCCGCCCATCTGATGCGTGAGACCGACTCGGCGCAGATGGTCGATGTACGCAATGACGAGTCAGGCGCACTCCGCCAGCTGTTCCACCACGACAAGCGCATCCATGTGCATGAGCGTGATGGCTACGAGGCGATGAAAGCCTTCGTTCCACCGAAAGAAAAGCGCGGCCTGGTGCTGATCGATCCGCCGTTCGAGGCTCAGGAAGCCGAGTTCCGCATCATCGAGAAGACGCTCAAGGCCGCGCTGGAAAAGTGGCCGACCGGCGTCTACGCGGTCTGGTACCCGATCAAGCTGCGCAGCCACGTGCAGCCGTTCCATCGCTGGCTGACCAAGTGCGGCGCCAAACGCGTTCTGGTCGCCGAACTGCTGCTGCGTCCCGACGACTCTCCGCTGCGTCTCAACGGCACGGGTATCGCCATCGTGAATGCGCCGTGGAAACTCGATGAAACGATCCGCGACTCGCTCAAGCTGCTGCCGAAGCTTTTGGGGAAGCCGGGCGAATCCGAATACCGGCTGACCTGGCTGGTGGAAGAAGGCAAGGATGAAGAGCCTGCCCACAGTCCGCACGCACCCCGTTCAGTCCGTCGGCGCTAAATTGGCGATACATGCCAGGAGCCGACCCATGCGCCCGACCATCGTCCGTTTAGCCGTTCCTGCCGCCCTGCTCACGCTCGCGCTTTCCGCCTGCGCACCGGCGCCGATCTACAAAACCACCGCGAACAACGCCGCCGTGCCACCCTCCCAGGTGGCGCGCGAGCCGGAACGCTACGGCAACTCGGACGTGATCTGGGGTGGTCGCATCGTCAGGGTCAGCAACTTTGCCGACCACAGCGAGATCGAGATCCTCGCCTATCCGCTCGATGGTTCGCAGCGGCCGCAGGCGAACGACACCGGCAACGGCCGGTTCATCGCCGCCATGCCTGGCTACGTCGAAAGCCTCGACTACCCGGCTGGCGGCCTGGTGACCGTCGCGGGCCGCCTGAATGGCACGCGCGCGTCCAATGTCGGGCAGGCGTCGTACACCTTCCCGCTGGTTTCGGTGAACCAGTCGCACGTGTGGACGGCCAAGGAAATGTCGGGTGGCCACCCGAACATCAGTTTCGGCGTGGGTGTCGGCGTCATACGGTAAGATCTTTCGATCACTTACCGGGACAGGGATCACATGTCGGGACATTCCGATTCGAAGCGCGCGATTTTTCTCGCGCTTGGCGCCAACTTCGCCATTTTCGTCGCCAAGCTCGTCGCGGCCCTCTTTACCGGATCCGGTGCGATGCTCGCGGAAGCGGTGCATTCGCTCGCCGATTGCGGCAACCAGGGCCTGTTGCTGCTCGGCATGAAGCAGGCCAAGAGGCCGCCGTCGTCAGAGTACCCGCTGGGCTGGGGGCGCGCGCTGTATTTCTGGTCCTTTCTCGTCGCCATCCTGCTCTTCAGCGTGGGCGGCATGTTCTCGGTCTACGAGGGCGTCCATAAGCTCACCCATCCCGAGCCGCTCAAATGGGCATGGCTGGCTGTCGGCGTGCTGGTGTTTTCCATCATCACCGAAGGCGTTTCCATGCATGGCTGCATGCAGGAAGTGAACAAGGCGCGCGGCGACCAGCCTTTGTGGCAGTGGTTTCGTGAGACGCGGGCAAGCGAGCTGCTGGTGATCTTCGGTGAAGACCTGGCCGCCCTGCTCGGCCTCTGCCTGGCACTGATCGCCGTGCTGCTGACCATGCTGACCGGCAACCTGATATTCGACGCTATCGGCACGATCGCCATTGGCGTGCTGCTTATCGTGGTAGCCGTCGCGGTCGCCCGCGAGGTCAAGGCGCTGCTGATCGGCCAGGGCGTGGAGCCAAGGCGCCGTGTGCAGATGGTGGCTTTCCTCCAGGGCCGCCCTGAAATCGACACGGTCTACAACCTGCTGACCCTGCAGATGGGCAACGAGGTGATGGTGGCGATCAAGGCGAAGATGGCCGCGGCGCCGACCGCGCGCGCCATGGTCGAAGCGATCAACATCGTGGAGGCGGACTTCAAGGCGGAGTTCAAGGACGTGCGCTGGAGCTTCTTCGAGCCGGATATCACGGACTGAGGCTGGCCTAGCCAGCCGCTTCACCCCGGGGTAGTACAATCGTCGGCTTGTCCGCAAGCGACCAAGCCGACTTCATGCCTCTAGCTCTGACCCGCCCGCCGCTGCCCGCCACCGCCAAGACACGCCGCTACTGGGCCACACCCCATGGCTCGGCCTGGGCTCTCGAAGTCGCCGAGGCGGCGCGCGCGCACGAAGGCCTGCTGGTCGTGGTCACCCGCGACACCCGCAGCGCCGACAACCTCGAAAGCGAGCTGGCGGTCTTCGCGGGCGAACTGCCCGTGCTGCATTTCCCGGACTGGGAAACGCTGCCCTACGACGTCTTCAGCCCGCACCCGGAAGTCGTTTCCCAGCGTATCGCGACCCTCTACCGGCTACCCAGCACCCGGCGCGGCGTGCTGGTCGTGCCGGTGGCGACCCTGATGCAGCGCATCGCCCCGCGCACGCACATCACCGGTTCCGGGCTGGTGCTGCGCAAGGGTCAGAAGCTGGACCTGGGCGCCGAGCAGCGTCGCCTCGAAGCCGCCGGCTACCGCAACGTGCCGCAGGTCGCCGAGCCGGGCGACTTCGCCGTGCGCGGCGCGCTCATCGACATCTACGCCATGGGCGCGAGCGAGCCGTATCGCGTCGAACTGTTCGACGACGAGGTCGAGTCGATCCGCAGCTTCGACACCGAAACCCAGCGCTCCACGCATCAGGTCGACAGCGTGGACCTGCTCCCGGCCCGCGAATTCCCGTTAACCGAAGACGCCGCCAAAAACTTTCGTGCCAACCTGCGCGAACGTTTTCCGATCGACATCCGTCGCTGCCCGCTCTATCAGGACATGAAGGAAGGCGTCACGCCGGGCGGCATCGAGTACTACCTGCCCCTTTTCTTCCCCGCCACTGAAACCCTGTTCGACTACATCGCGGGCGATGCGATGTTCGTCCTGGGCGAAGGTGCGCTGGCGTCGGCGGAGCAGTTCTGGACCCATACCGCCGAGCGCTATGACCAGCGCGCGCACGATATCGAGCGTCCGGTGCTGCCGCCGGCCGAGATCTACCTGCCGCCCGAGCAACTGCGCGAGCGCCTGAACAAGCAGGTGCGCGTGGATGTCGTGTCCAGCGATCACGAGCACGCCGTGGACCTGGGCACGCAGCCCGCGCCCGAGGTGCCGCTCAACCGCAAGGGCGAAGAGCCGGGCACCGCGCTGCGGCACTTCCTCGCCAGCTACAAGGGCAGCGTGCTGATCGCCGCGGACTCCGCCGGCCGCCGCGAAGCCCTGATCGAACAGCTCGCGGGCGCGGGGCTGAAGCCGGCCATCCTCGACGGCTGGAAAGACTTCCTTGCCCGCGACGAGAAGCTGGCGATCACTGTCGCTTCGCTCGAGCAAGGCTTCGCGATCACCAAGCCCGCGTTCACCGTGCTCACCGAGCGCGAACTGTTCGGCGAGCGTGTGCGCACCGACCGCAAGCGCCGTGCCGGGGCCGCCCGCGATCCCGAAAGCATCATCAAGGACCTGACCGAGCTGTCCATCGGCTCGCCCATCGTCCATATCGACCACGGTGTGGGCCGCTATCAGGGCCTGCTTTCGCTCGATGTCGGCGATATGCCGGGCGAGTTCCTGACCATCGAGTACGCCAAGGGCGACAAGCTCTACGTGCCCGTGGCCCAGCTGGGCCTGGTCAGCCGCTACACCGGCACCGCGCCCGAACTGGCGCCGCTGCACTCCCTGGGCGGGGATGCCTGGGAACGTGCGCGCAAGAAGGCCGCCGAAAAGGTGCGCGACGTGGCGGCCGAGCTGCTTGGCATCTACGCGCAGCGCGAAGCCCGTCAGGGCCAGTCACTGTCCGTCGACCGGCAGATGATCGAGGAATTCGCGGCGACCTTCCCCTTCGAGGAAACACCCGATCAGCAGGCCGCCATCGATTCCGTCATCGTCGACCTCGCCGCACCGCGTGCGATGGATCGCGTCGTCTGCGGCGATGTCGGCTTCGGCAAGACCGAGGTGGCACTCCGCGCCGCTTTCGCCGCCGCGACGGCCGGCAAACAGGTGGCCGTCCTGGTGCCGACCACCCTGCTCGCCCAGCAGCATTACCGCAACTTCGCCGATCGCTTCGCCGACTGGCCGGTCCGGGTGGACGTCATCTCGCGCTTCAAGTCGAAGAAGGAAGTGGACGGCGCGCTGGAGCGCCTCGCCGAAGGGCAGATCGATGTCATCGTCGGCACCCACAAGCTGCTTGGTCCCGAGATCCGGTTCAAGGATCTGGGCCTGGTCATCGTCGACGAGGAGCAGCGTTTCGGCGTCCGCCAGAAAGAGCAGCTGAAAAAACTGCGTGCGGAGGTCGACCTGCTGACCCTGACCGCCACGCCGATCCCGCGCACGCTCAACATGGCGATGAGCGGACTGCGCGACCTGTCGATCATCGCGACGCCGCCGGCCCACCGGACCGCCGTGCGCACACTGATCTCCACGTACCAGCCCGCCCTGATCCGCGAAGCGATCCAGCGCGAGCTGGCCCGTGGCGGACAGGTCTACTTCCTGCACAACGAAGTCGAATCCATCGAGCGCATCGCACGCGAGCTGGGCGAACTGGTACCTGAAGCGCGCATTCGCGTCGCCCATGGGCAGATGCCGGAGCGCGACCTCGAACAGGTCATGGCGGACTTCCACCGCCAGCGATTCAACGTGCTGGTGTCGACGACCATCATCGAATCCGGCATCGATATCCCGACCGCCAACACCATCGTGGTCAACCGCGCCGATCGCTTCGGTCTCGCGCAGCTGCACCAGCTGCGCGGACGCGTCGGTCGTTCGCATCACCGCGCTTACGCGTACCTGATCGTGCCCGACCGCAAGGCGATGACCGCCGATGCGGAGAAGCGCCTCGAAGCGCTGGCCTCGCTGGAAGAACTCGGCGCCGGCTTCACGCTCGCCACGCACGATCTCGAAATTCGCGGTGCGGGCGAGATGCTCGGCGAAGAACAATCGGGCCAGATCCAGGAAATCGGCTTCGGTCTGTACACGGAACTGCTCGACCGCGCCGTACGTGCACTGAAGTCGGGCAAAGTGCCGGACTTCGATCTCACCTCGGAGCACGAGACGGAGGTCGAACTGCATCTTCCCGCGCTGATTCCGGAGGACTACCTGCCGGATGTCCATGCACGACTGACGCTCTACAAGCGCATCGCCAGCGCGCGCGACGAAAATGGGTTGCGCGAGTTGCAGGTGGAAATGATCGATCGCTTCGGCCTTCTGCCGGATCAGATCAAGTGTCTGTTCGCAGTCGCCCAGCTGAAACTGATGGCGACGCCGCTGGGTATCCGCAAGGTGGACTTCGGCGCCAATGGCGGACGTATTACCTTCCGCGATAAACCGGATATCGACCCGATGGCGCTGATCAAGCTGATCCAGCAGCAGCCCCGGGTGTTCAAGATGGACGGGCAGGACAAGCTGCGCGTCATTCTGGAGCTGCCGGGTTCGGCCGAGCGCATCAGGACAGCGCAGGATTTGCTGGTATCCCTGGGCGCGAGGCGGCCCGGCTAACCCACCAACCTCGCGTCACCCACTGTAGGAGCGCGCCTCGCGCGCGACATCCGGCGTGCGGCACCATCACACGGCGACGCAGACCGTTTTCGCGCGCGGGGCGCGCTCCTACAAAGCTACGACCGGCTTCAGGCCACCACCGGTGTCGACCGGACCAGATACTGCACACTGAAACGGCGGTCCTCGTCCATCCAGACCTGCGCCACGGACAGCCCGGCTTTGTTCGCCATCTGCGCGAAATCGTCCAGCGAATACTTGCAGCTGTATTCCACATGCATCGCTTCGTCCGCGCGGAAGCTGAAGGCCTCGTCGCGCACGTGCACCACTTGCTGCTTCGTGCTCACGAGCGACGTCTCGATCCGACCTGCCAGCACGTTGTAGCGCGCGCGATGACGAAACGCGTCGACATCGAAATCGGTCCCGATTTCCCGATTGAGACGAACCAGCATGTTGAGGGTGAAGTCGCGCGTGATGCCTGCCTCGTCGTTGTAGGCCGCTTCGATCTCCGCGACGTCCTTCTTCAGGTCGACACCGATCAGCACGCCGCCGCCGTCGCTCATCTCGGCACGCATCTGGCGAAGAATCTTCACCGCGTCCTTCGCCTCGAAATTGCCGATGGTCGATCCCGGAAAATAGATCACGGTGCGACGTGGCGAGCGCGACGCGACCGGCAGGCGAAGCGGCTGCGTAAAGTCCGCACACACCGGCTGCATCGGCACGTTGGGGAAACGCATCGCAAGTTCGGCGACGCTTTCCATCAGCGCGGTGCGAGAAATCTCCACCGGAACGTAAGCGACCGGCGTCTCAAGGTGTTCGAGCAACATGCGCGTCTTGATGCCGCTGCCGCTGCCGTATTCGACCAGACGCACGTCCGGCCCGATGACATCGGCGATATCACCCGCGTGGTCGCGCATGATCGCGATCTCCGTGCGGGTGAGGTAGTACTCGGGCTGCTCGCAGATCGCCTCGAACAGAGCCGATCCACGTTCGTCGTAAAAGAGTCGCGACGGCAGCTTCTTGATCTTCGCCCCGAGGCCACGGCGTACGGTCTCGAGGGTGTCCTCGACATCCGGGTGGCGGTCGTCGACACGGATGTCTTTCGGTTGAGCGCTCATCGATCGTTTCCCAGTCGTATCCCCGTGAACTGCCAGCGGGCATGGGGAGGAAAAAAGTTGCGGTAAGAGGCGCGAATATGATCGGCGGGCGTAGCGCAGGAGCCCCCGCGAAGGATCCACTGCCCGTTCATGAACTTTCCGTTGTATTCGCCCAGCGCTCCGTCCAGCGGACGGAAGCCCGGGTAACTGACATAAGGGCTCATGGTCCATTCCCAAACGTCGCCGTATATCTGTCCAAGATCGGTCTCGAACGACGAGGCACGTGGCTGGAACACCCCGCTGTCCTGAAGGTTTCCGCGCACGGGTACGTCGGCAGCCATCGTCTCCCACTCGACTTCCGTCGGCAGGCGAGCGCTGGCCCAGCGTGCGAAGGCATCGGCCTCGAAATAGCTGATGTGACACACAGGCGCGTGCGGGTCGATCGCGCGTCGGCCCTGCAGGGTGAATTCGGTCTCGCAGGCCTCGTCCCAGTACAACGGATGCTGCCAGCCTTCCGCATTGACCGTCGCCCAACCATCGGACAGCCACAGCATGGCGTCGCGATAACCGCCGTCCTGAATGAAAGCGAGGTACTCGGCGTTGGTGACAGGACGATTCGCCAGCGAACCGGCCTGCCGGTATGCGCGGTGACGCGGGCCTTCGTTGTCGAAATGGAAGCCCGCGCCCTCGTAGCCGATCTTGACGACTCCTTCGTCGAAGGGGATGTATCGCAGGGCGGGAGCCGCGACGGACAGCGCGCGCGGCGCATCCGGAGCAAAAGCGGGCTCCAGCGGGTTCTGCGAGAACGCATGTTTGATATCGGTGAGCAGCAGTTCCTGATGCTGCTGCTCGTGCTGGCAACCGAGCTCCACCAGCATCGACAAGGCCTCGTCGTCACCGCGCTGAATGCGTCCGGCAATGGCCTCGTCCACGCGGGATCGATAATCCAGCACTTCGTCGAGAGCCGGCCGGGTGATCATGCCGCGGCGCGTACGCGCATGCATCGGACCGACCGACTGGTAGTACGAATTGAACAGGTAGTGCCATTCCGGGTGGGGCGAGACATACGCCGGGTCACGAGCCAGGATGAACTGCTCGAAGAACCAGGTCGTATGGGCGAGATGCCACTTCGTGGGACTCGCATCCGGCATGGACTGGATCACGGTGTCTTCGGGTCGCAGACGAGCCGCGAGTGCCGCAGTGCGATGACGGACGCCAAGGTAGCGCTGTGCGAGATCCGCAGGGGCCGATGGGGGTGTTTCGAGGCCAAGCGGGCGGACCATCATGCGCTGGCCTCCTGTTCGGCCGAAATAGCGTCAGTCATGACGGAAAGGATGGCCGAGCAAACGTTCAACGAATGTGAGCACACCCCTTCACGACCTTAACGAAAGGTGCACCCGGCCCTGTCCCCTCTCGCTTCCAGGCCGTTTCGGGCTTAACGTGAGACATTCCCCCGGAGGACCACGCCGTGAATGTCCGCACCCTGATCGCCGCTTCCGTGCTGCTTGCCTGTGCCTCGTCCGCGCATGCCCAGAACGCCCCGCCAGTGCCGCGCAACGAGCTTCCATTCAACGACTGCATGCGTACCGACCGTATCAACGAATGGGCCGTCGCCGACGCCCGTACGGTGGCCGTGCGCAATGGGCCCAATCACTTCCTCGTCAAGACCAGCACGGACTGCCCGCGCATGGATCTTGGGGGAGGCATCCACTTCAAATCGTCCAACAGCGACAAGGCCATGGGCGAGATGCGCATCTGCGGCGGGATCGACGAGAAGATCGTGCGACGAGACGATCCGCCGTGCCAGATCCAGTCGGTGGAGACCATCGACAAGGCGCAGTTCGAGACACTGAAGAAGAAGGCGAAGCGGCGTGGGTCGGGCGCGGAGCCGAATGGGGCCGTGCGCTGACGTGACCCGGTCCGCTCACTGGCCCTCAGCTGTCTCCAGCGCGACCGTCTTCCAGAGCGGACCAAAAGAAGAGGCCCGGCAATGCCGGGCCTCTCTCTTAACGTTTCAGCGACTGCTGATTCAGCGACTGCCGACGATCAATACCCGTCGTCGCGGATGTAGCGCGTGCCACCGTAACCATCGTCCACATAGGTGGTCGTGGTGGTCACGCGGCGGGTCACCACCGGCGGCGCGTCCTCGTAAACCACCGTGCGGCGCGGCGCGTAATACGTCGGGCCGTTGTCGTACACGACGGTGCGCGGTGCCGTCGCGTTCGCGACCAGACCCACCACCGCACCGGCGACGATCGCGCCAGCGATCCAGCGGCCGGCGTGGTCGTAGTGACCGCGACCGTAATAACCGCCACGACCGCCATAGTAACCACCGCCGTGGTAGCCGTAACCGCCACCATGGTAGCCGCCGTAATACCCACCACGCGCGAACGCGCCGGGAGCGAACGCCATCAGACCCGCAGCGGCGAGGAAGAGGGCGGACTTTACGAACTTACCTTTCATGACAGTTACCTCCGGGTGTTGAGCGCAGATTCGCGCTCTGCCACTGAATCCAATCTGAAGTTTTCTACACTCTCAATTCACGTTTTCCACGGATTCACGTACGGCTTCCGAAGCAGCCAGCAGCCATGGATGTTGTGGCGGCGGGCGAAGTCGAACGGGATGCTGGGAGCACTCCAGTCTTCAATGGAGAAATGGGGTTCGAGCGCCGCTTTGTCAAGCTGGAATCGGCGGAAATTGTTCGAGAAAACAATGACCCCGTCCGGCAACAGGCGGTCCAGGCAGAGCATCAGCAGCTTGACGTGATCGCGCTGGACGTCGAAGTCGTCGGCCCGTTTGGAATTGGAGAACGTCGGCGGGTCGACGTAGATCAGCCCGTACTGCATCGAGCGCTTTTCGAGGAAGGTGAGGGAATCTTCCTGCACCAGCCGGTGACGCGCGCCCTCAAAGCCGTTCAGCGCGAGATTACGAGATGCCCAGTCAAGGTAAGTACCCGAGAGGTCGACCGTGGTCGTGTCGCGCGCATCGCCGGCCGCCGCGTAAACGCTGGCCGTGCCCGTATAGGCAAACAGGTTGAGAAAATGCTTACCGGGGGCAAGCTCACGGATCTTGGCCCGGACCAGGCGGTGATCGAGGAACAGGCCCGTGTCGAGGTAGTCGGTCGGGTTGATCAGGAAGCGCAGGCCGCCCTCACCCACTTCGACAAATTCGCCCTTCTGGTCGAACTGACCGTATTTGGAGCCGCCCTTGCCGCGCTCGCGCGTCTTCACGGCGATCCGCTCGCGGGGAATCCCGAAGACTTCGCTGGCCACGCGACCGATCTCGCGCATGCGAATGCGTGCCACATCGACCGGCACGTCCTGCGGCGCCTTGTACTCCTGAATGTGCAGCCAGTCCTCGTAGACGTCGATCGCCGCCGCGTACTCCGGCAGGTCCTGGTCGTATGCGCGCCAGCAGGTAATGCCCTCGCGGGTCAGCCGCTTGCGCAAATGGCGGACATTCTTCTCGAGACGGTTCTTCAGCATCTCCGCGCCGGCTGACAACGGCCTGGCCTCGCGGGGCGCCGCATCGCGCGGGCGCAGCGCGAAGGTCAGCAGCGGCGTCTCGAGCGCGCCGTTGAACAGCACGTAGCGCTTGTCCGGGCTGAGGCGGAGGGCGCGGCCCAGCTCCTCGTCACCGGCCAGAATGGCGGCACGCCAGCCCTGGAAACGATCCTTCAGCGCCTGGCCGAGGTCGCGGTAGAGCACCGGCAACTCGGCGCGGTCGCCCAGACGCTCGCCGTAAGGCGGGTTAGTGATGACCAGACCCAGCGCGGTCTCCGGCGGCGGCGCGACATGCACGGCGTCGCGCTTGTCCAGATGAACGAAACCGGCGACGCCCGCGCTCTGCGCATTGCGCTTCGCGGTCTGGACCATGTGCGCATCCGAATCGCTGCCGAAGAACACCGGACGCAGGGCGCGCAGGCCTTCCTCGGCGCGAGCCCTGGCCTCGTCGTAAATCGTGCGCCACAGCGAATAGTCGTGCTTTGCCCAGCCGAGAAAACCGAAGTAGTCGCGACGCAAGCCCGGCGCCACGTCGGCAGCCATCAGGGCGCCCTCGATCAGGAGAGTGCCCGAGCCGCACATCGGGTCGACCAGCGCGCCGCCTTCGGCGTAGATCCGCGGCCACTGGGCACGGACGAGCATGGCGGCGGCGAGATTCTCCTTCAGCGGAGCCTCGCCCTGCTGCTCGCGCCAGTTACGGCGATGCAGCGGCAGACCCGAAAGGTCGATGGACAGGGTGGCGCGGTCGCGGCGCAGGCGCACGTTGACGCGCAGATCGGGTTCTTCCGGGTCCACATCGGGGCGCGCACCGCTGGCGGCGCGGAACTGGTCGACGATGGCGTCCTTGGTCTTCAACGCGATGAACTGGCTGTGGTTGAGCTTGCTCTGCGCCGTGTTGGCGTCCACGGCCATGGTGCCGTGCGGCGCCAGGTGCTCGGACCAGTCGATGTCCTGCACGCCCGCGTACAGAGCGTCCTGGTCGGCGGCGTCGAACTCGGCCAGCGGCAGCAGCACGCGGCTGGCCATACGCGACCACAGGCAGGCCCGGTAGGCCGTCTCGATGCTGCCGGTGAACGACACGCCAGCCAGCGCCTCGCGCACGTCGCCAGCGCCGAGGGCGATCAGTTCGTCCTTGAGCAGGTATTCCAGGCCCTTGGGACAGGTTGCGAAGAAGTTGCTCATGCCAGGCCTCCGAGGAAACGGCGGAACTCGGCCTCGATATCGGGCAGCGAATCGCTCAGGCGATGGTCGTCCTGCACCAGCAGCAGCGGCGACGCGTGGGCACGGGCGTAGCCGATGGCCTCATCGACGGGGCAGACGTCGTCCGCATAGCCATGGATGAGGAACGACGGCACGCCGGTGGCGGTGGCGAACGCGCGACCGTAGCCGGGGATGCGTGCCGGCAGGGCCAGCAGGAACAGACCGGCGACCGGGGCGTCCAGCGAGGCCAGGCCGGAGACGAACGCACCCATGCTGGACCCGACGAGGACCGGCGGCGCGGGCGACGCGGCGACCGCCTCGGCCAGGCGTGCCAGACGCGGATCGACGCAACCGGCATGGCCGAGGGCGTCGTCGTCGCGGTAATCGGGGCGGACCGTGGTCCAGCCGAGCGATTCGGCCACGGCGGCCAGCGCGCTGACCTTGGTGGCGTCGGGACCGGAATCGGACCCGTGGGAAAGAATGATGTTGCCGCGCATGGCGGACTCCGTACGCGGAATGACCGCCTATGTTATCAAAGCGCCATGATCGACATACTTTACGCCCCCCTGCCCTATGAACGTCTGCTCCCCGAGCGGGCGCCCGACACCGTCGACCTGGTGGTCATCCACTGCACCGAGCTGCCCGACCTGGCCATGGCAAGGGAATACGGCGAGCGCGTGCTGTACGAAGATCGCGGCACCGGCGCCAGCGGGCACTACTACATCGACCGCGACGGCTCGATCCTCTGCTACGTCGACCCGAACCGCGTGGCCAATCACACCCGCGGCTACAACCCGCGATCGATCGGCATCGAGCTGGTCAACCTCGGCCGGTACCCGGACTGGTTCCACTCCGCGAAGCAGGAAATGACCGAGCCCTACCCGCCCGAGCAGATCGCCGCCCTGCGCGACCTGCTGGACGAACTGGTCGTCCGTTTCCCGTCGCTGCGCCACATCGCCGGCCACGAAGACCTCGATACCGCGCTGGTCCCGGCCAGCGACGATGAGGAAAACAGCGTGCCGCGCAAGCGCGATCCGGGCCCGCAATTTCCGTGGTCGCGCGCGTACGACGCCGGCCGCCTCGGACGGCTCGAAGGCTGAGGCCCGTTATACTTTCCGACCATGTCGCCACCCCGCACACCAGGTAACCCCATGACGGACAACCACGTCGGCGAACTCGTCGAGCTGCTCGAGCTCGAACGTCTCGAAGACAACCTCTTCCGCGGCCAGAGCCGGGACATCGGCACCAAATTCGTCTTCGGCGGACAGGTGCTGGGCCAGGCGCTGTCCGCCGCTCAGCGCACCGTGGACCCGAGCCGTGAGGCCCACTCGCTGCACGCCTACTTCCTGCGTGCCGGCGACATCAACGCGCCGATCGTCTACAGCGTCGAGCGCACACGCGACGGTGGTTCGTTCTCGGCCCGCCGCGTCGTCGCCATCCAGCACGGCCAGCCCATCCTCAACGGCTCCATCTCGTTTCAGGTGCCGGAGACCGGCTACGAACACCAGATGTCGATGCCCGAGGTTCCCGCGCCGGAAGACGTCGAGCCCATGCCGGCGATGACCGCCGAACAGCTCAGCCGTCTGCCGGAGAAAACCCAGCGCTGGCTAGGCATCGACGGGCCTTTCGAGTTCCGCCACGTCTGGCCGCGCGACGAACTGCGTCCGGCCAAGCGCCCGCCTTATCAGCACATCTGGTTTCGCCTGACCGCGCCGATCGGGGACGCGCTCGGCCTGCACCAGGCCTTGCTCGCCTATGCCTCGGACTTCCATCTGATCGGCACCGCCACCCTGCCCCACGGGATCTCGTACCTGACGCGCAACATGCAGATGGCGAGCCTGGATCACGCGCTGTGGTTCCATCGCCCGTTCCGTATCGACGACTGGCTGCTCTACTCCTTCGACAGCCCGACGTCGCAGGGAGCACGCGGCCTGGCACGGGGCATGATCTACACACGCGACGGCGTGCTCGTGGCTTCCACCGCGCAGGAAGGCCTGATCCGCGTCCGTCCGGACTGATCCCATGAGCATCGAGCTGCGGCATCTGCGCTACTTCATCGCCGTCGCCGACGAGCTCCATTTCAGCCGCGCCGCCGAGCGGCTGGGCATGTCCCAGCCGCCGCTCAGTCAGCAGATCCGCGATCTGGAGACCATGCTGGGCCTGCGACTGCTGCGCCGTACCAACCGCCGCGTCGAGCTGACCGACGCAGGCCGGGTTTACCTGGATGCCGCCCGCGACATCGTCACGCGCGTCGACGACGCCGCCGACATGGCGCGTCGTGCCGAGCGCGGCGAGATCGGCGAACTGCATGTCGCCTTCACCCGTTCCACGCCGCTCATCGAGAAATTTCCTCAGGCCATCCGCGCGTTTCGCGATGCGTATCCCGCCGTGCGGCTGGTGCTCGTCGAGCGGAACACGCTGCAGCAGGTCGAATGCCTGCTCGACGATCGCCAGCAGATCGGTTTGCTTCGCGGCGGCAAGCTGCCCGCCCCGCTGGTTTCGCACAAACTCGTCGACGACCCGCTGGTAGCCGTGCTTCGTGCGGACCATCCCCTGGCGAAGCGCAAACGTCGCAAGCTGCGCATGGAAGAACTCGCCGACGAACGGTTCGTGGTGTTCAGCCGTGCCGCCGGTACCGGCGTACACGATCAGTTGCTGACGATGTGTCGCAACGCGGGCTTCGCGCCGCGCATCGCACAGGAAGCCGGTGAATCATCGACCATGATCGGCCTCGTCGCCGCGGGCATGGGCGTCGCCGTGTTGCCTGACTCCCTGCGCCACGTCCGCGTCGACGGCGTCGCCTATGTCGCCATCGATTCGCCTGACGCGGCGAGCGCGATCCACGTCACGCATCGCCGCGACGACACCTCGCCGCTGGTCAGAGCCTTTACGAAGCTGATGCTGAAGGCGTGAGCGTGCGCAGCTTCAAGGCGATGGCGAGGCCACCGAGCACGAGCAAAGCCGCGTAAGCCGCCACACCGTTCCAGCCGCCATGCGTCCAGGCAAGACCGCCGAGCGATCCGGCGATGCTCGAACCCATGTAGTACGAAAACAGATAAAAGGACGAGGCGTGCGCCTTGGCATACACCGCGCGCCTGCCTACCCAGCTGCTGGCGATCGAGTGCCCACCGAAGAAACCGAAGGTCAGCATCGCGATACCGGCGACGATGGCCCACAGCGATGAGCTCGCGGTCAACGCCACGCCTGCCAGCATGATCACGAAGGTCGTCCAGAGCACATGGCGACGTCCCAGCTTGCCAGCCAGTGAGCCCATCCACGCCGAGCTGCCTACGCCGATCAGGTACACCATGAAGATCGCACCCACGTGCGACTGCGACAGTGAGAACGGCGGCGCAAGCAGGCGATACGACACGTAGTTGTAGATCGTGACGAAGGCGCCCATCAGCAGGAAGCCCTCAGCGAACAGCCACGGCAGACCCTTGTCGCGCCACAGCGAACCGAACGACGCGAGCAACGCACGCGGATGGGCGCGACGCTTCTCGAAATGCACGGAGGCGGGCAGCCCGCGGAATACGAGATACGACGCAAGGAGACCAAGCACGCCGATCACCGCCACGGCGACACGCCACGACGAATGATCCGCGGCGAAACCGGAGATCAGTCGCCCACCCATGCCGCCAATGGCGTTACCGCCGATGTAGAGACCCATCGCGAAGCCCAGCGAATCGCCGTGAATCTCCTCACTCACATACGTCATGGCGACCGCGGGTAGCCCTGCCAGCGTGATGCCGAGCAACGCTCGGATTACCAGGAACGAGCCCCAGGTCGGCGCCATGGCGGAAAGCAACACGAGAATCGACGAACCCAGCAACGACGCCAGCATGATCGGCTTTCGACCGAACGCATCCGAGATCGCCCCCGCGAACAGCATGGCCACCGCCAGTACGCCGGTCGTCAGCGACAACGACAGACTGCTGCTCGCCGCGTCCACCCCGAACCCGTGAGAGAACGCGGGCATGAGCGGCTGGACGCAGTAGAGCAGGCCGAAGGTGGCGAAACCCGATGAGAACAAGGCCAGATTGGTGCGCCGGAATGCCGGCGTACCATGACGAATGCGTCGATCGACGATGACAGCCGACGCGGCGGGGGACGAGCCGTCCACGGGGACCTCCAGGGAATGAGCCATGGTGTTAAGGCTAGACCCTGAATTGAGTCGAATCGATACCGGAACGCGTCCGCTTCGATATGTCCTGCGTATCAATAAGAGACCCGTTGCGAGACGTGCAACGTGACTGGCAGTTCGGTGACCGCGTATCCGGCGACGTGCCAGCGCGCAGGCGCTAGCGCACTTCGGTGCCCGAAGCGGCACCGTCCCACTGCACCGCATCCGCGAGCTCCTGCTCGGTCAGCGCCAGAGAGCCGGATTCGGCCTCGGTTTTGACCGAGAGCACGTGCCCGTCGTTACGCGACAACTCGCGTGCCCCGGACGTCGCCATCGCATGCGCCCGCTCGTCATCGGACGACAGCAGCACCAGCAACGTCTTCGAACCCGCGACGAAACGCACGCCGCTGGTCGCACCCGACTTCGCGAGTGCCGCGGAATCCAGTGGCACCGCCGTTACCTTGCCCGTCCAGCGTGGCGGAGCGACGAAGGTGTAACCCGCGGCTTCGTCACGCCAGGCAAAACGCTTCATAGGCTCAGCTGCCGGCGCGCGCTCGCCGTGGGTACCGGGAGGCGTCTGGGCGGCGGACGCGGCGACGCTGAAACCGAGCAGCAGGAAAGCGATAGCGACAGGTTTCATGGCATACCTCCGGACGATGGGAGCAGCGTACGCTTCCCGTGTCGCGATGGCGTCAAGCGCCCCGGTCGGCGGCGACCTCGTCCGGGGCGACGTGCCCTTCCCTGCCGCTGACCCAGGCAAACAAGGCGATGCCCACGATGATGGCGACCGCGCCGATGGCGGCCATCGGGCCCGGCACGGCTTCGTGCAGGAAGATCACGCCGATGACCGTCGCGAACAGCAGCTCGGCGGCCTGCATGGCTTCCACACCGGCCAGCGCGGTCGGCTGGCGGCCGACCATCTCGGTCGCGTGGAAAAACAGCACCGTCGCAATGACACCCGACGACAACGCCACGCCACCGGCCAGCCAGATCTCCCGCCAGGACGGCGGCCCGATGCTGAACCACGTAGCCACGGCAAGAAGAATCCAGAGCGGCCAGCTCGCCAGCGTCATCCCGAACACCCGTTGCACGGCACCGAGGCGTGTGCCGGTGCGTTCGAGATGCAACAGGATTTTCCGGTTGCCCAGCGGATAGGCGAAGGCAGCCAGGACGACCGCGCCGACGGCCAGCCACGCCGACGCGTCGAGCGATCCGCGGGCATTGCCGAACTGCAGCAACATCACGCCGATGACGATCAGGGCGCCGATCGACAAGGCGCCAACGTGCCAGCGGGCACGCTCATCGCGATAGATGAAGGGGGCAAGCAAGGGGCCGGCGAGGACGGTTGTCTGGAAACTTCCCGCCACCAGCCAGGACGGACCGCTGCTGGCCGCCCAGGTGAGCGGCAGGCCGAACAGCACGAAGCCGATGCTGCTCCAGATGAGCCACGTGCGCGTGTGCGCGCGAAGTTCGCGAGTAAGCGAACCCAGCCCGCCCTGAAACGGCAGAACCGCCGCGAGCAGCGGCAGCGTGATCAGGTAACGAAGGATCACCGCCCACTGCCAGTGCCCACCCCCACTGACGACGGCGCGGTTGAGGACATAGGTCAGCGTGAAGAACAGCGCGGAGAGCAGCGCGATCGCGACGGCCTGGAGTGCACGGGAACGCATGGTGGACCTTGATTCGAACGAGGTCCGAGTGTGCCAGTGAATGGGGCGGGCGTCAGCCGGGCTTCCGTTCTGACTTCATCTCTCGGCCCCGTGCCTGTTAGCCTGTCAATGACTAATCATCGAGCCCATCATGGAAGACCTGCCGCGCTTCACGTTTGTCATCAACCTCGCCGGTGCCCACGACCGCTGGCATGCGGTCGACAAATCGCATGCGCTGTACCTCAGGCCTGAAGTTGAGCTCCGCAGAATCGAAGCGGTCAATGCACAGGATATCGATCGCCTGCGGGTCCGAGGAACGATATCCGTATCGGAGCGGGCCTGCTTCATGAGTCATCTCCGGGCGCTGGACATCGCAGCCAACGAAGGTCCCGGACCCTACTGGATCGCGGAAGACGATGTGGCATTCGGCCCCTCGACGCTCCCCCTGATCAAAAGCCTGCTGGAACGCCTGAGAGGAGCGTCGTGGGACATCGTTCTCACCGACGTTATCGTAGCCCGTGCCCCAGACATGCTCGGCCTATGGATGCGGCGGCGTGCGTTGCCGCCCGGCAGCGGACCAGAAACGTTCGGTCTGGATCGCATCGCATTCGGTGGCATGACGTCCTATCTCGTTCATCCGCGCGCTGTGCCGCGCATCCGTCGGCTGATGCGCCTATCGGCGGCTCTCAATCTTCCCTGGGATCTATGGATCCGAGCCATGGCTCGCCGCCAACAGCTGGCTTGTTTTGCGACGCTTCCCTTCTTGACGCGCGCCAGTGAATCACCCTCTCAAATCCGCGGCGAAGAAATGCATATGGCGTGGTGGGGAGTCTTTCGCGACCTGATGTTCTGATCACCGTCACCGCGATGACGATGATCGCCGCGATGGTTATGCGGCAAGAATGTCGACTCCCCGTTAATTAGTTCCAACCATAACCCGAGGCGGCCGGATCGTTCTGCTGCCTGAATTCGGCAGGCGCCAGGCCACCGAGACTGTCGTGAGGGATCTCACCGTTGTAATCGGCAAGCCAAGTCTCGGCCTGCTCGCGTACCTCGCTCAGGTTTCGGAAGACATGCATGTCCAGAACGCCACGCCGGAAGCTGCCGTTGAAGCGCTCGATAAAGCCGTTCTGCATCGGCCTTCCGGGTTCGATAAAGTCGAGTTTGATGCCGTTGCGTT
>NZ_FUYT01000016.1:0-123544 GCF_900167995.1 Luteibacter sp. 22Crub2.1 | reverse complement strand
CTGGGGGTTTTCGAGTCGGCTGTCCCTGCCTCCCCGAAAACGGCCGGTCATCCCTGACCGGCCCCGCTTCGCGGCCTTGTCCAGTCGAAGCCCTCGCCTGCGGCTACCGGCCCCGAGGGTCACCCCCGCCGTCTCTTTCCAGCACTGAGGTGGGGTGGTGGTCGAGCGGGGTGCGGCTTCACCGTTTCGTTGGCGATCGCCAGCACGCTGGCCGCACCAAAGCCACCGCCGCCTGCATGGCCGCCGCACGTTGCACGCCTCATACCTCCCGCCGCATGCTCTGCCTGCCTGCCTGCCTGCCTGCCTGCCTGCCTGCCTGCCTGCCTGCCTGCCTGCACGCACGCCTCGCATCGACCGTAGGAGCGAACCCTGTTCGCGAACCCTCAGCCTCGCTAAGGCGAACGAGGCCATACACCCCAGGCAAGCGAGCGGTCCCAGCCAACGAAGCGCACCGCCGCTCGACCCACCCGCAACCTCAGTCCCCCAAAGAGCCGGCGGGTGCCACCCTCGCGTCCGGTAGCCGCAGGCGAGGGCTCCGACTGGAAGAGGCCCGCAGGGGGCCGGTCAGGGATGACCGGCCGTTTTCGGGGAGGCAGGGACAGCCGACTCGAAAACCCCCAGTCGGAGCCCGACCCGGCCGAAGGCCATTGAGATACGGCCGCGGTAGCGGCCTTTCCCTGAGGGGTCGCCGCAGGCGTGGACGCGAGGGTGGCATCCGCCGGCTCTTACAGGCGACATCCAATGCCCCGGCAAGCTAAACGCGACGGCGAAGCCGAGCCCAGACAAACATGCCCGCAAAAAAAACCGGCTTTCGCCGGTTTTCTTCGTCATCCAGGGATCAATGGTGCCCCGAGAACGGGATCGCCTTGCGCCAGACCGACGGGTGGTGCGGCCAGTTCGGGTCCGTGAGGTACGGGTGGTCCGGATAGTTCAGGGCCAGCACCTTGCGGCTCTGGTCCGCCAGCGGCTGACGGTCGAGACCGAGGTAGCTGCGGGTCAGGATGGCCAGGGCGTCGCCCGTTTCCGGCGACTGCTGGTAGTGCTCGATCACGTACTGGGCGCGATCCGCCGAAGCGATATAGGCCTTGGTGCGCAGGTAATACTCGGCCACGTTGATCTCGAAGCGGGCCAGCTGATTGCGCAGGAAGATCATGCGCTGGCGGGCGTCGGTGGCGTAGGCGCTGTTCGGATAACGACGCGTCAGCTGGCTGAAATCGTCGAATGCGGTCAGGTTGAAACCCTGGTCGCGACGGGTCGAACCCGAGTTGTCACGCTGCAGATAGCGCTCGATGATGCCGCCCGTGCGATCGAAATTGATCAGACCGCGCAGGTAATAGGCATAATCTGCATGCTTGCGGGTCGGAAACGTCTTGATGAAGCGGTTGATCGTCGAGTAAGCGTCGTCCGGCTTGTTGTCTTTGTACTGCGCGTAAGCCAGTTCGATTTGCGACTGTTCATTGATGTCACCCGACGGGAAGCGAGCGATCAGTCGCTGGTACGCTTTCTCGGCCGCGGCGTAATCGGAATGCTCCAACGAGTTGTGAGCATTGGCATACAGCCGGTCGACCGGCATCGTGTCGATCGTCTCCTTCTTGCTGCGGAACATCGAGCAGGCGCTCATCGACAGGGCGAGGACGAGCAGAATGGTGATCTTGGTTGCACGCATTGAGAGAGTTCGGATGCTTAAGCGAATGGGCATGATAGCCGAAACCGGCCTTCGGCCGGGCGGGTCGGTATGACGACGGTCCGGCATGAAGCCACGGTACCGGTGACGGCCGCTGGACGGCGTTTCGACCAGTCCGTGGCCGAGATGTTCCCCGATTACTCCCGATCCCGCCTGACGGGCTGGATCAAGGACGGGAAACTGTTGCTGGACGGGGCCCGGGTGGCTCCGCGGCATCTCGTCCGGGGTGGGGAGCACGTGGTGCTGGAAGCGGAGCTGGAGGCGGAAGTCCACGCCCTGCCCGAGGATATCGCTCTGGACATCCGCTATGAGGACGACGACCTCCTGGTGCTGGACAAGCCTATGGGGCTGGTCGTCCATCCCGGGGCGGGCAATCCGGCGGGCACCCTGCTGAACGCGTTGCTGCATCACGCGCCGTCGCTCGCCGAGTTGCCACGCGGCGGTATCGTGCATCGCCTCGACAAGGACACGGCGGGTCTCATGGTGGTCGCCAAGTCCCTGGCGGCGCATACGGGCCTGGTCGCCATGCTTTCGCGCCACGACGTCCACCGGCAGTACGAAGCGGTGGTCCTCGGTACCATGGTCGCTGGCGGTACGGTGGATCAGCCGATCGGCCGTCACCAGCACGATCGCCTGAAGCAGGGGGTCCGCGACGTGGTGGACGGCGGCAAGGAAGCGATCACCCATTACCGGGTGCGCGAGCGGTTCCGCTCGCACAGCGTCCTCCAGTGCAACCTGGAGACGGGGCGTACCCATCAGATTCGCGTGCATATGGCGCATATCGGCCATCCGCTGGTCGGCGATCAGCTCTATGGCAACGGGCTGCGCCTGCCGCGCGGCGCCAGCCAGGAGCTGATCGACGCCCTGCGCGGCTTCCGTCGGCAGGCTCTGCATGCCGAGAAGCTGGCCTTCGACCACCCGATCAGCGGTGAGCGTCTCGAGTTCGATTCGCCGCGGCCTGCGGATCAGGACGCCCTGATCGCGACGCTGCGGCTCGACACCGAGCTGCATCCGATCGAGGACTGAGCATGACCGAGGCCTGGATCGTTCCGGACTGGATGGCGCCCTCGGGCGTCGGCGCCGTCGTCGCCACCCGGAACGGCCCCGGCGTATCGGTCGGTCCGTACGGACGGTTCAATCTGGGCCTGCGCTCGGGCGATGCGCCGGAGGCGGTGGCCGCCAACCGCGCGGCGCTGTTGCCGGCCCTCGGGCTTCCCGAGGCGCCGCTGTGGCTGCGCCAGGTCCACGGTGTCGACGTGGCCGACGCACCGGGCGCCCACGGTGAAGAGCCCGTGGCCGATGCCGCGATCGCACGCGGGCCGGGCCGTGTCCTGGCCATCCTGACGGCGGACTGCCTGCCGGTGCTTTTTTCTTCGACGGATGGCGAGACCATCGGCGCCGCTCACGCTGGCTGGCGCGGACTGGCGGCCGGTGTCCTGGAGCGCACCGTGGCCCGGATGGATGCCGATAGCGTTCAGGCCTGGCTGGGGCCCGCGATCGGTGCAGCGTCTTACGAAGTGGGCGAGGAGGTCCGTGCGGCCTTCGTCGACACGGATCCGGGCGCCGAAGCGGCTTTCACGCCGACGCGGCCCGGACACTGGCACTGCGATCTGTATGTGCTGGCGCAGCGCAAGTTGTCCCGTGCGGGAGTGACGAACGTGTCCGGTGGCGGCTTCGACACCTTCCGCGACGACCGGCTCTACTCCTATCGTCGCGACGGTGCGGCCAGCGGCCGCTTCGCCAGCCTCATCTGGACCCGCTGAGGCGACGGCCTCAGGGGGCCGTCATGGGCCGCTGCACGTAGATTTCCGGCTTCACCTTGGGCGGTTCCATCAGCGCATGCAGGAACGCGTTACGCCACGTCGTGATGTCGTTCCGCTCGAGCACGTCCATCATCGACTGCCAGCGCATGCGCCGCTCCTTCAGGGGCATCTCGAGGGCTCGCTTGAGCGCTTCCGACACCTCGTCCAGATCGGACGGATTCACCAGCAGGGCGGCGTCCAGTTCCTGGGCCGCACCGGCAAAGCGCGACAGCACGAGCACGCCCGGATCCTGCGGGTCCTGGCAGGCCACGTATTCCTTGGCGACGAGGTTCATGCCGTCGCGCAGGGGCGTGACCAGGCCGACCTTGGCCACACGGAAGTACCCGGCGAGCACCTTGTGCCCGAAGGATTTGTTGACGTAGCGAATGGGCACCCAGTCGGGCTCGGCGTACTGGCCGTTGATGTGACCGGCGCTGCGCTCGAGTTCGCGGCGCAGCGAGCGGTATTCCGGAACGTCCGAGCGCGAAGGCGGGGCGATCTGCAGGAGCGAGACCCGGCCGCGCATGTCCTTGTGGTCGCGCAACAGCCGCGCGAAGCCCTCGAAGCGCTCCGGCAGGCCCTTGGAATAGTCGAGGCGGTCGACGCCGATGATCAGCTGGCGATCGTCGATGCTGGCCCGGAGCTTGGCGACCGCACCACTGTCTTCGGCGCGATGGGCCAGCTCGACCGCTTCGGCCGTATCGATGCTGATCGGGAAGACGCCGGCGCGGAAGATGCGACCGTTGGCGGCGCGGATCCGGCCACCCGTGCGCATCGCCGCGCCCAGTTCGTGCAGGAAATAATCTTCCAGCGCGCGCAGGTCGCGCTGCGTATGCAGGCCGACCAGATCATAGGAAGCCAGCGGCTCGAGCAGTTCGCGATGGCGGGGCAGCGTGATCAGAAGACCGGCGGCCGGCAGGGGCGTGTGCAGGAAGAAGCCGATCCGGTTCTCGACGCCCAGTTCGCGCAGCATGGAAGCCAGCGGGATCAGGTGGTAGTCGTGTACCCAGATGATGTCGTCTTTCTTGAGCAGCTTGGCCACGCGCTTGGCGAATGCCCGGTTGACCCGGAAATAGCCTTCGAGGTGGTCGCGCCGGTAGTCGACCAGATCGCCCCGGTAGTGAAACAGGGGCCAGAGCGCGCGGTTGGCGAAGCCGCTGTAGTAGTCGTCATGGTCCGCTTTGGACATGTCGATCGTGGCGTATTCGATGTGTCCGTCGCTGACTTCGTGCAGCTCCTTGCCGGTCTCGGCGGCGATGTTGCCGCTCCAGCCGAACCAGAGGCCGCCCATTTCCTGCAGCGCCGCGTTCATCGCGGAGGCAAGGCCACCGGTCTGCGTCTGCTTAGGCAGCGCCACGCGGTTCGATATGACGACTAGTCGGCTCATTGTGCGCGTACGGCTCCTTGCGTCAACGTGGCTTTCACGGAATCCAGCCAATTCTGAACGTCGCTCGGGCTAGACAATGTGAAAGCGGCTTGCGACGGGGTCCGCGTGCCGATCCGGATGGACGCGCCGCCTCGTTCATTGACGACGGCGAAGGCGTGCTCATCGGTCAGGTCGTCACCCAGATAGACCGGGCGTCTGCCCGCGAAGGGCGCTTCTGCCAGAAAGGCGGCGACCGCCACCCCTTTGTCCATGCCGCGCGGCTTGAACTCGAACACGTAGCTGCCCGGCTGGAGTTCGAAGCCGGGAAACGCCGCCGCGATCTCCGGCGTGCGTCTGGCCAGTTCGGCTTCGTAGCGGGGGTGTTCCCTGCAGTGCAGCGCCACCGACCAGCTCTTGTCTTCCACCCGAACCCCCGGCAGTTCCGCCGCGAGGGCGTGCACCGTCGCACGCAGCCGGGCCAGGGCTTCCTCGTCGACCGGCACCGTCACCAGTTGGCCCTTGTCGTCCCGGCGCTCCAGGCCGTGCTGCCCGGCAGCTGCCCAGTCCGGACGATGGAAGATCGCGTCGAGCCCGGCGATGGCCCGTCCGCTGACCAGTGCCACGGCACCACCGAGTTCCCTGCGCAGGGCATCCAGCGTATCCATCAGGCCGTCCGCGGGCGCGACGGCGGCGGGGTCGTCGGCGAACGCCAGGAGCGTGCCATCGGCGTCGAGGAAGAGAGCGGTCCGGCTGTCGATCAGATCCACAGGTGGACGGGGCAAGGTGTCGCGGTCGGCTGTCACGGCGTTTCCATCGGGCGGCTATCCCCCGAGGATGCCGTCGCTCGCGTGAAAAAAGTGCTCGCTTTTGACCGTTGAAGGACTAATGTTCGAGCCGCATCTCTTGCGCCAGAGGCGGTCGCGGGGAGGTCCCGGGTCGCGCCATCACCTTTTGGGAGACACCTTACGATGCGAATGGACAGACTTACGTCGCGTTTCCAGCAGGCCCTGGCGGACGCACAGTCGCTGGCCGTGGGCCGCGACAACAACATGCTCGAGCCGGCCCACGTCCTGGTCGCGCTGCTCGACCAGCAAGGCGGTTCGACGGGTCCATTGCTCACCCAGGCCGGGGTGAACGTACCCGCGCTGCGCCAGCGTGTGGGCGAGATCCTCGACCGCCTGCCGCGCGTCAGCGGCCAGGAGGGCAACATCAACCTCGGCAACGACCTCAACCGCCTGTTGAACCTCACTGACAAGCTGGCCCAGCAGCGTGGCGACCAGTTCATCGCCAGTGAGCTGTTCCTCCTGGCGACGCTGGAGGATCGTGGCGAAGTGGGTGGTGCGCTCAAGGCCGCGGGCGCGACGAAGGAGCGCCTCGAGGCCGCGATCGAGAAGCTGCGCGGTGGTGAGAAGGTGCAGTCCGAGAACGCCGAAGAGCAGCGGCAGGCGCTTGAGAAGTACACCATCGACCTGACCGAACGGGCTGAGAACGGCAAGCTCGATCCGGTGATCGGCCGTGACGAGGAAATCCGGCGCACGATCCAGGTGCTTCAGCGCCGCACGAAGAACAATCCGGTGCTCATCGGTGAGCCCGGCGTGGGCAAAACGGCCATCGTCGAAGGCCTGGCGCAGCGCATCGTCAATGGCGAAGTGCCCGAAGGTCTGCGCGACAAACGCGTCCTTTCGCTCGACATGGGCGCGCTGATCGCGGGCGCGAAATTCCGTGGCGAATTCGAGGAGCGCCTCAAGGCCGTACTCAACGACCTGTCCAGGCAGGAAGGTCGGGTGATCCTGTTCATCGACGAGCTGCATACCATGGTCGGTGCGGGCAAGGCCGACGGCGCGATGGACGCGGGCAACATGCTCAAGCCGGCGCTTGCGCGTGGCGAACTGCATTGCATCGGTGCCACGACCCTCGACGAATACCGCAAGTATGTGGAAAAGGATGCCGCGCTCGAGCGTCGCTTCCAGAAGGTCTACGTGGGTGAGCCGAGCGTGGAAGACACGATCGCCATCCTGCGCGGGCTGAAGGAGCGCTATGCCGTCCATCATGGTGTCGAGATCACCGACCCGGCGATCGTGGCGGCCGCCACGCTTTCGGCGCGCTACATCCCCGATCGTCAGCTGCCCGACAAGGCCATCGACCTGATGGACGAAGCGGCATCGCGTATCCGCATGGAGATCGACTCCAAACCGGAGGAACTCGATCGCCTCGAACGCCGGCTGATCCAGCTGAAAATCCAGCGCGAGATGCTGAAGAAGGAGCCGGACGACGAGTCGAAGCAGCGCCTCGCCAACCTCGAGTCGGATATCGAAACCCTCGATCGCGAATTCTCGGACCTCAACGAGGTATGGAAGTCCGAAAAGGCGATGTTGCAGGGCGCCACGAAGATCAAGGAGCAGATCGAACAGGCTCGCCTCGAACTCGAAGCCGCACAGCGTCGCCAGGATTACGGTGCGATGAGCGAGATCCAGTACGGCCGTTTGCCCGCTCTGGAAGCGCAACTGGCGGCCGCGCAACAGGCGGAAAAGCAGGACTTCACGCTGCTGCAGGACCGCGTGACGGCCGAGGAGATCGCGGAAGTCGTCGCTCGCTGGACGGGTATTCCGGTCAACAAGATGCTCGAAGGCGAGCGCGAAAAACTCCTGCAGATGGAGAGTGCGCTGCACGCCCGTGTCGTCGGGCAGGAAGAGGCGGTGCGCGCGGTGTCGGATGCGATTCGTCGCGCTCGTGCCGGCTTGTCGGATCCGAACCGTCCTTATGGCTCGTTCCTTTTCCTCGGCCCCACGGGCGTCGGCAAGACGGAACTGTGCAAGGCGCTGGCGGACTTTCTGTTCGATACGCAGGACGCGATGGTCCGCATCGACATGAGCGAGTTCATGGAGAAGCACTCCGTAAGCCGCCTCGTCGGCGCGCCTCCAGGCTATGTCGGTTACGAAGAAGGTGGTTACCTGACAGAAGCAGTGCGTCGTCGTCCGTACAGCGTGATCCTGCTCGATGAGGTCGAGAAGGCGCATCCGGATGTGTTCAACATCCTGCTGCAGGTGCTGGACGACGGTCGTCTCACCGACGGTCAGGGTCGCACGGTCGATTTCCGTAACACCGTGATCGTCATGACCTCGAACCTGGGCTCCAACCTGATCCAGGAGCAGGCGGGCGACAGCGAGGCCGACTACATGCAGATGAAGGCATCCGTGCTGGGTGTCGTGCAGGCGCACTTCCGTCCGGAGTTCATCAATCGCCTGGACGACCTGGTGGTGTTCCGTCCGCTCGACAAGAAGCAGATCCGGTCGATCGCCCGCATCCAGCTGGATTACCTCGCGAAGCGTCTGGCCGATCGTCAGCTGTCGCTGGAACTGAGTGACAAGGCGCTCGATCTGCTGGGGAGTGCGGGGTTCGATCCGGTCTACGGTGCGCGCCCGCTCAAGCGGGCTATCCAGCAGCAACTGGAGAATCCGCTGGCGCAGCGGATCCTGCAGGGGGCGTTCTCGCCCGGGCAGACCATCCGGGTCGATTCGGATGGAAATCACCTGATCTTCGAGGCGGCATAAAAACTCCTACACGTTCCGGTTCATCAGAACCGGAACCCCACCTTCGCGTAGTAATACCGCCCGTTGAAGCCGAACGGCGACAGCGCGGAGTACTGCAGGCCGCTGAAGTAGTCCTCGCCGCTGTTGGTCGGCTTCACGCGCTGCGGGTACTGGTTGGTGACGTTATCCACGCCGACGCCGAAGTTCCACTGACCGATGGTGTAACCGCCGGAAAGATTGAGCAGCCAGCGCGCAGGGAATTTCTGGTCGGTGCTCGGATCCGTATTTACGCGGATCACCGAGCCGTAGCGAGTCAGGTCCGCATGGGCGTTGAATCCACCAAGCGTCCAGTCGGCACCGAGCAGGAACTTCGTTCGCGGTGTTGCGCTGGTCAGGATGCCCTGGCTGGATCGGCCGAAGAGTTCGATCGGGCCTGACGAGTTCTCCTGCAACACGGCTGGTGTCGCCCCGACCGAGAGCACCTTCACCTTGTTGTAGTTGCCGCTTGCCAGCAGGTTGAACTGGCCGAAGCTCGTCGTCGGCACGCGATAGTTCAGGACCAGATCGGCACCGCGCGTGCGTGTGGCGGCCGAGTTGGCGAAGTACTGAATCGCCGTTACCTGCTGGCCGGGTACCACGCTGTTGAAATACGCCGCCAGCAACGGGTCCGTGAGGCTGATGGTGTCGGAGTAGAGGATCTGGTGCCAGATACGGATCTGGTAGACATCGAGCGTGGCACTGAAATCCGCGGTCGGTTCCCACACCGCGCCGAGGCTGTAGTTCGCGGATTTCTCCGGCTTCAGGGGTTTGGCGCCGAGGGCGACGGCCGCGGGATCGGAGGTGCGGTACGTGCCGGTCTGCGCAAGCTGGCCGGTCGTGGGGTCGATGATGGTCACGACCGACTGATAGTTCTGCTGTGCCAGCGACGGTGCGCGGAAGCCGTTCGAGATGGTGCCGCGCAGCGCGAACTCAGGCACGAACTGGTAGCGCGCGGAAAGCTTGCCCGAGCGTGTCGAGCCGGAGTCGCTGTAGTGCTCGTAGCGGCCGGCGACCCCGGCGGAGAACTTGTCGGTGAGGTCGGTTTCGAGGTCGACGTATGCCGCCTCGCTGTGTCGCGTGAAGCTTCCGGCAGCGGTCGGGTTGAGGCCCGGAAACACCTGCGCACCGCCGGCATACGGCGTGTCCGTGCCCGGAATCAGCGTGTTCTGATTGAAGTAGTACGACTCCGGATCGCCCGCATCGATCTGGTACTTCTCCTTGCGGTACTCGGCACCGAAGGCGAGCGTCAGGGGGTTGGGCAGCCAGCCGACACTGAAGTCCTTGCCGATGTCGATGTTGGCCAGCGCCTGCGAGTTCTTGAAGGTGCCCGCGTTGAAATACGTCGGCGACGCGCCGGTGGAGTAGTACAGATTGGTGTTGATGCTGTTCTGTACGTCGAACACCAGGCTGTTGATGCCGTAGTTGCCGGAGGCGTCCCAGCGCCATCCGCCGTCGGTCACGCCTTTGACACCGAGTACGCCGGTGGAGTCGTTGGTATGGTTGACGATCTGCGGAAGGAAACCGTCGGGGTAGACGTCGGGTACGTTGCGCGCGTTGGTGGCGCCGCGGTAATAGCCGTTGGAGACGACGTCACGACGGCTGAGGCTGAGGAAGCCATAGACGTCGACGTTATGCGCGACCGCGTACTGAAAGTTGGTCAGTACCTGGTAGGTCTTTACCGCAGGGTCGCCGTAACGCTGGTGGGCGACGTTGCCGTCGGCGGCCTCTTCCGGGGTGAACAGGCTCACCGGCGAGGCGCGGTTGGTGTTCATCGAATTCTGGTAGTTGAACGCGATACGCGCCCAGCCCTTCGCATCGGCTCCCTTGCCGCCGAGGTCGATGCCGAGCGACCCGTCGATACCGTTGGTTTCGCCGTCGCCCTTGTCCATGATGCCGTAGTTGGCATTGATCGAGTTCTTGCCTTCGCCGGCGCCGTGTTTGAGCACGACGTTGATCACGCCGGCGATCGCATCCGATCCGTACTGCGCCGCGGCGCCGTCACGCAGCACCTCGATGTGGTCGATCGCGGAGATCGGAATGGAGTTCAGGTCGGCCGGTGCGGCGCCGCGTCCCACCGAGTTGTTGTAATTGACCAGTGCCGACGTGTGATAGCGCTTGCCGTCGACGAGGACCAGCGTGGCGTCAGGGGACAGGCCGCGCAGGCTGGCTGGGCGGATCGCGTCGTTACCGTCGTTGATCGCGGGACGTGGAAAGTCCAGGGAGGGCAGCAGGCGTCCGAGCGCCGTGGCGAGGTCGGTACTGCCGGTTGAGGTAAGATCCTTGGGCGAAAGTACGTCGATGGGGGAAAGCGAATTCGCTTCCGTCCGTGTCGTGCTGCGTGTACCCGTGACCACCACCTGATCGAGCTGGCGTGCCTCCTTCGTATCGGGGGGCGGTGTGGCGTCCTGTGCATAGCCGGGCGTCACGATCATGAGGCCAAGCGCGGGTAGCCAGAAGCTGGCCGACGGTTTGCGTCGTAGGGTCTTGCCTGTCGTCATTGATGGGTCCCCAGGGCGAGCTACGGTACGCGAGGCGGGACACCCCGCGGACGCGGACGAAAGTGCCGCGTTGGATTCACGCTATGCACGCACCTTGCGGTGCGTCAACACGCTCGTAACAAATGCGCCATAATGGTGAAACGAAGGCATGAAGAGCCCTTTTTTTAAGGGTCTGGCACGAAACTGGCTCGTAAGACCATGTTGGTGCAATGCAAAATCCTGTGCCCGGTTCCGCGTTCGTGCCGCCGGGCGGATCATTGAAAATCCCCGCGCCGGCCAGATAATGCCGGGCTGAATCCCAAGGCTCCCGCGTCATGCCCATCTACGAATTCCAGTGCAAGGCCTGTGGTCATCGTTTCGAGCGGCTGCAGAAGATGTCGGACGCCGATCCATCGGTGTGCCCCAGCTGCGGCGAACCGCAGGTCGGCCGGATGCTGAGCGCGCCGCAGTTCCGCCTTGCCGGCGGTGGCTGGTATGAGACGGATTTCAAGAAAGACGGCGACAAGAAGCGAAATCTTGCGGAAGGCTCGTCCGGGGCGCCCGCGCCGGCCGCTGCGCCGGCTCCGTCCCCGGCGCCCGCGCCCGCGCCGGCTCCCGCCGCGGGTTCGAAGTCCACGGGCGACTGACGGCCTGCCGTGGCGGCAACGTTTTCCTGCGATCCGTTCAAACAGCGTTGCGGATCCTTCCGATAGTTTTTGCGCCACACACATCGGAGGTCAGGGGTATGAAACGCATTCTTGGGTTGGTCGGCATGCTGGCGCTGGGCGCGGGCCTGTTCGCTACGCCGCACGTCGCCCATGCCCAGCGCGGCGGCGACACGGTCAACTGCTTCAGCGACAACGGCCGCCGGTCCTACTGCCGGGTGCCGTGGCGTGACGCCCGCCTGATCCGCCAGGATTCGAAGACCGCCTGCATACGGGGTCGCACCTGGGACATGGACCGCAACGGCCTGTGGGTCGACGACGGTTGCCGCGGCATCTTCCAGGAGGCCGGTGGCTGGGGCGGCGGCGGCCGTCCGGGTTGGGGCGATGGCGGTCGGCCGGGCTGGGGTGACGATGGTCGTCCCGGTGGCGGTCGTCCGGGGTATGGCGGCAACAGCGGCCAGATCGTCTCCTGCGACAGCGAAGACAACAAGCGCGTGTTCTGCCGCTGGCCACTCGGTCGAGGTGCTCGCCTGGTTGAACAGAACTCCAATGCCTCCTGTCGCGAGGGCTACAGCTACGGCTTCACCCGGGACGGCATCTGGGCCGATCACGGTTGCCGCGCGAAGTTCGATATCGGCCGCTGAGCGGCTCCCGTCGGCGTCTGGGGACCCCGGTCGTGTTACGATCCGGGGTCTTTTCCCACGAAGCTTCAAGCGCATGCGCACTCATTTTTGCGGACTCATCGACGAGTCGCTGATCGGTCAGGAAGTCACCCTGTGCGGCTGGGTCAACACCCTTCGCCTGCAGAGCCACGTGGCCTTCGTCGACCTTCGTGACCACGAGGGCATCGCCCAGGTCGTGATCGAGCGCGAGAATGCCGTCGCCTTCACCGTCGCCGGCGATCTGGGAAACGAGTTCGTCATCCGCGTCACGGGCCAGATTCGCCAGCGTCTGTCGCCTAACGACAAGCTCAGGACCGGCACCGTCGAGCTCCTGGCGGATTCCGTCGAGATCCTCAACGAAGCCCGCGACCTGCCGTTCGCGCAGCACGAGACGCCGAACGAGGACATGCGGATGACCTACCGCTACCTCGACCTGCGCCGTCCCGAGATGCAGCAGATGATGCGCACGCGTACCGCACTGGTCCGCGAACTGCGTCGTTATCTCGATACCGCCGGTTTCCAGGACATCGAAACCCCGATCCTGACCAAGGCCACGCCGGAAGGCGCGCGCGACTATCTGGTCCCCAGCCGCGTGCACCCTGGCCAGTTCTATGCGCTGCCGCAGTCGCCGCAGCTGTTCAAACAGATCCTGATGATGGCCGGGTTCGATCGCTACTATCAGATCGCCCGCTGCTTCCGCGACGAAGACCTTCGCGCCGACCGCCAGCCGGAATTCACCCAGCTCGACCTGGAGTTCGCCTTCGTCGAGGAGCGTGACGTCCAGGACTTCGTCGAGAACCTCATCCGCCACGTCTTCCGCGAAGTGCGCAAGGTCGAGCTCGATGCGTCGTTCCCGCGTATGACCTATGCCGAGGCCATGCGCCGCTTCGGGTCCGACAAGCCCGACCTGCGCATCGCGCTCGAGCTGACGGACATCGCCGAGGCCGTGAAGCACGTCGAGTTCAAGGTTTTCTCCGGCCCCGCCAACGATCCGGCCGGTCGCGTGGCGGCCCTGCGCGTGCCTGGCGCGGCGGATCTGTCGCGTAAGGACATCGACGGTCTGACCGAATACGCGGGTCGCTACGGCGCGAAGGGCCTTGCCTGGCTGAAGGTCGACGACCTCGCCAAGGGTCGCGAAGGCATCAACTCGCCGGTGGCCAAGTTCCTCGACGACGCCGCGCTCGAGCAGGTGCTGTCGCTCACGGGCGCCGGCAACGGCGACATCGTGTTCTTCGGTGCAGGCGCATGGAAGACGGTTACCGACTTCATGGGCGCCCTGCGTATCCGTGTCGGTCGCGATCGCGGTCTGGTCGAAAACAGCTGGAAACCGCTGTGGGTCACCGACTTTCCGATGTTCGAGTACGACGACGAGGAAAAACGCTTCGTCGCGCTCCATCACCCGTTCACCGCCCCGAAGGTCGACGACATAGCCGATCTTCGCGCCCATGCCGCTGACGCCGTGAGCCGCGGCTACGACATGGTCCTCAACGGCAACGAGATCGGTGGAGGCTCCATCCGTATCCACCGTCCCGAGATGCAGAGCACCGTATTCGACCTGCTCGGCATCGGCGCGGACGAGGCGGAGGCCAAGTTCGGCTTCCTCCTCAAGGCGCTGCGCATGGGCGCGCCGCCCCATGGCGGCCTGGCCTTCGGCATCGACCGCATCGCCGCGCTCATGGCGGGTACGGAATCCATCCGTGACGTCATCGCCTTCCCGAAGACCACCAGCGCCCAGGATCTTATGACCGATGCGCCGTCGCCGGTCTCCGAGCCGCAGCTGAAAGAACTGCACGTCCGCGTCGCCGCCGCGGAGGCGCTGAAAGCCTGACCCTCGGAGCCTCGTGTCCATGAGTGACTCGCCTGCCGATGTCCTGCTCCTCCATGGCTTGTGGATGCGGGGCTTCGCCATGGCGATGCTCAGCCGGCGGCTGCGCGAGGAAGGTTTCCGGGTTCACCAGTTCGAATACATGAGTGTGGCCGCGCCGCCGGAGCAGGCGATCGCGCGGCTGCGCAAGCGCATCCGCCATCTGGGGCCCGGGCCCGTCCACGTGGTGGGGCACAGCCTGGGCGGCATCCTTGCCTTGCTGGCCTGCCGCGACGAGGACCTGCCCCAGGGTCGTATCGTATGTCTCGGTTCGCCGCTCAATGGCAGTGGCGCGGCCCGTGGGCTGACCCACCGCTGGGGCGGCGACATGCTGCTCGGACGCGCCCGGGGCCTGCTCGAGCACGGTCTGGACCGCTGGGACGGTCCCCGCGAGGTCGGCATGATCGCCGGCCGCATGCCGGTCGGTCTGGGGGCGTTCGTCGGCGAACTCGGTGCCGAGCACGATGGTTCCGTCGGCGTGGAAGAAACCCGCCTGCCGGGGCTTTGCGCGCACTGCGTTCTGGAGACCAGCCACACCGGCATGCTGGTGTCGGCGGACGTCGCCAGGCAGGTCGGTGTCTTCCTGAGGGAGGGGCGTTTCGATACCCCCCTTAGCCCCCCGACGTGATTGCGGATAGAATCGCGCCCTCGTCCGTCCGGTAAGTCCAGGAATCGAACATGGGTAGAGGCCCTTCCATCGAAGGTCGCAAGAATGCCGAAGACGCCAAGCGCGCCAAGGTGTTCACCAAGCTGATCCGCGAAATCACCATCGCCACCCGTGGCGGCGTGCCCGATCCCAACGGCAACCCGCGCCTGCGCGCGGCTGTCGACAAGGCGCTGGGCGCCAACATGACCAAGGACACCATCGATCGCGCGATCAAGCGCGGTTCGGGTGCCGAGGGCGGGGCGGACATGCACGAGGTTCGCTACGAGGGCTACGGTCCGGCGGGCACCGCGCTGATCATCGACTGCGTCACCGACAACCAGACCCGCACCGTGGCCGACGTCCGCGCGTCGCTGACCAAGCTCGGCGGCAACCTCGGGACGACCAACTCGGTCGCGTTCCAGTTCACCCGTGTGGGTCAGGTGCTGATCCATACCGGCGGCGACGCGGACATCGAGGGCAAGCTCGAAGAGGCCGCGATCGAAAACAACGCGGAAGACATCGTCATCGAGAATGGTGTCGGTACGGTGCTGCTCGCCGCCGACCCGATCGCCGTGGAGGCCATGCGCAAGGCGCTGGTGGCGGCGGGCTTCGAGGTCGAAAGCTCCGACGTGGTCATGCGGCCCAACGGCCCCCTGGTCACGCCGACCGGCGAGGCGCTGGAGCATTTCGAGAAGCTTCTCGACCGGCTCAACGCGCTGGACGATGTCGACGAGGTCTACCACAACGCCGTTCTCCCGACGCAGGATGCGGACGAGGCGTGACGCCTCCGCCCCCTTATCGTCTTGCGTATTAATTCGCTGTCATGACCCGCATCCTCGGTATCGATCCGGGTAGCCAGCGTACGGGCGTCGGTCTCATCGACGTCGCCGACAATGGCGCGCTCACCCATGTCTGGCATGGCGCGCTCGTCGTCGGCGGGGAAGCGACCTTTCCCCTCCGGCTGAAACGCATCTTTGACGAACTCTGCGCCATCATCGGTACGCATGCTCCCGCGGAAGCCGCGATCGAGCGTGTGTTCATGGCGCGCAACGCCGACTCGGCCCTGAAGCTGGGTCAGGCGCGTGGCGCGGCCGTGTGTGCCGTTGTCAGCCAGGGAATCGTCGTGCATGAGTACGCGGCGACCGAGGTCAAACAGGCGGTGGTCGGTACCGGCCGCGCCGACAAGACCCAGGTCCAGCACATGATCGGGATGATCCTCGGTATCAAGGGTCCGCTCCAGGCGGACGCCGCCGACGCGTTGGCGATCGCGATCGCCCACGCGCATACCCGTTCCAGCATTGAACGCGTGGGTATCCCGCGCACGGCATGGAGACGTCGCCGATGATCGGCCGCCTGCGAGGCACTCTTATCAGCAAGCAGCCGCCCTCCCTCCTCATCGAGGTGGGTGGCGTGGGTTACGAGGTCGACGCTCCCATGTCGACCATTTACGACCTTCCGGCGACCGGCAAGGAGGTCATCCTTCTCACGCATTACGCGGTGAAAGAGGATGGCGTGTCGCTTTACGGCTTTATGCACGAAGCCGAGCGGGCGATGTTCCGCAACCTGCTCAAGGTGAGCGGTATCGGCGCGAAGATCGCGCTGGCCGTGCTTTCGGGCGTGTCGACCGATGAGCTGTCGCGCCTGGTTCATGCGGGCGACGTCGTGGCCCTGACCAAGATTCCGGGCATCGGCAAGAAGACCGCCGAGCGGATGGTCGTGGAACTCCGTGACCGCGTCGACGCGGTGGGCGTGCGCCTGCCGGCGGCGATGGGGGCGGGCGTGTCCGCGCCGGTCGACCCCGTGAGTGAAGCCACGGTGGCCCTTCAGCAGTTGGGCTACAAGCCGGTCGAAGCGTCGCGTCTGGTCCAGAAGGCGGCCGCCGACGGCGACACCGCCGAAGCCATCATCCGCAAGGCGCTCCGCGCCGCCCTGGGGGGCTGAGCCATGGGCCATCATAATCCCGCCGAAGAACTCCAGAACGCGCGCGGCAAGAAACTGGCCGCGCTGGCTCTGGGCGCCATCGGTATCGTCTTCGGCGACATCGGCACCAGCCCGCTGTACACGATGAAGGAAACGCTCGGCACGCACGGCATGACGCCGCAGCCCGCCGCGGTGCTCGGCGTGCTCTCGCTGATCTTCTGGTCGCTGCTGATGGTGATCTCGCTCAAGTACGTCACCTTCGTGATGCGCGCCGACAACAAGGGCGAGGGCGGCATCATGGCGCTCATGGCGCTGGCGCAGCGCAGCGTCAGCGGTTCGCCGAGGGCGCGCTGGGTTCTGGCCGCGATCGGCATCTTCGGCGCCTCGCTGTTCTATGGCGATGGCGTGATCACGCCGGCGATGTCCGTGCTTTCGGCGGTGGAGGGCCTGGAGGTCGCCGCGCCATCGCTGGACACCTACGTGGTGCCGATCTGCCTGGTCATCCTGGTGGTGCTCTTCGCGATCCAGCGGCACGGCACCGAGATCGTCGGCAAGGCGTTCGCGCCGGTCATGACGCTGTGGTTCCTGGTGCTAGCGTGGCTGGGGCTGCGCCAGCTGATCCAGCATCCGCAGGTGCTCTGGGCCTTGAATCCGTACTACGCCGTGAAGTTCTTCACGGAGCACGGCCGCTCCGCCTTCATCGCGCTTGGTGGTGTCGTGCTGGCACTCACCGGTGGTGAGGCGCTGTATGCCGACATGGGGCACTTCGGCAAGAAGCCGATTCGCCTGGCCTGGTTCTTCTTCGTCCTGCCGGCGCTCCTGATCAACTATTTCGGGCAGGGCGCGCTGCTGCTGCACGATCAGACCGCCATCGAGAACCCGTTCTACAAGATGGTCCCGGAGGACCTCCTGTATCCGATGATCGCGCTGGCGACGGCGTCCGCCGTGATCGCTTCGCAGGCCGTCATCTCGGGCGCGTTCTCGATGACCCGCGAGGCCATGTCGCTGGGCTACTCGCCGCGCATGGCCGTCGTGCACACCTCGCACGAGATGTCCGGCCAGATTTTCGTGCCCTGGGTGAATCGCCTGCTGATGGTGCTGGTGTTCCTCGCCGTCATCGGCTTCCGCTCGTCGAACAATCTGGGCGCGGCCTACGGCATCGCCGTGACCGGTACGATGACGATGACGACGCTGCTCGCCCTGGTGGTCGCGCGCCGTCGCTGGAACTGGCACTGGTCGGCGGTCATCACCGTCGGCGTCATCTTCCTCATCACCGATCTCGCGTTCTTCGGTGCCAACGCGCTCAAGATCGCTCATGGCGGCTGGTTCCCGCTGGTGCTCGGTGTGGTGATCTTCACCATGATGACGACGTGGCGGCGGGGCAGGGAGCTGGTGGTTCGCGAGATCAAGCAGTCCGGCCTGGCCCTCGAACCCTTCGTCGCGAATATCGCCGATCACCCGCCGCTGATCGTGCCGGGGACGGCCGTGTTCCTCACGGCCAACCAGAACGCCGTGCCGCACGCCATGCTGCATAACCTCAAGCACAACAAGGTGCTGCACGAGCGCAACGTCCTGCTTACCGTCGAAATGCTGGAGACACCGGTGGCGGACTTCGACGAGCGGATGGAAGTCATCGAGTACGGTGGCGGCTTCTTCGGGCTGCAGCTGCGCTATGGCTTCGCCGAGGATCCCAACATTCCGCTGTCGCTGTCTCGTGCCAGCTCGCGAGGACTCGACTTCGACATGATGGACACGACGTTCTTCCTGTCCCGCGAAACGATCGTCGCGGATGCCCGCCGTCCGGGTATGGCGTTGTGGCGCGACAAGCTGTTCGCCTTCCTGGCGCGTAACGCGATGCCGGCCACGGCGTTCTTTCAGATTCCGGGCAACCGGTTGATCGAGCTGGGCGCGCAGGTCGAGATCTGAGGCGGCATGCCATAATGCGGGCATGTCCGAGCACCGCATTATTTCCGCCACCGCCGCCATGGATGACGACGCCCTGGAGGCGAGCATCCGGCCGAAGCGCCTGGCCGAATACCTCGGCCAGGAGACGGTGCGCGAGCAGATGTCGATCTACATCGAAGCGGCGCGTCGTCGTCAGGGTGCACTCGATCACGTCCTGATCTTCGGGCCCCCGGGGCTGGGCAAGACGACGCTGTCCCACGTCATCGCCAACGAGCTGGGCGTCAATGTGCGCTCCACCTCGGGGCCGGTTCTCGAGCGCGCCGGCGATCTCGCCGCGCTGCTGACCAACCTCGAAGCCAATGACGTCCTCTTCGTGGACGAGATCCACCGGCTGTCGCCCGTGGTCGAGGAGGTCCTCTATCCGGCGATGGAAGACTTCCAGATCGACATCATGATCGGCGAGGGCCCTGCCGCCCGGTCGATCAAGCTCGATCTGCCTCCCTTCACCCTGATTGGCGCCACCACACGCGCGGGCCTGCTCACCGGCCCCCTGCGCGACCGCTTCGGCATCATCCAGCGGCTGGAGTTCTACAGCGTGGACGAGCTGACCGCGATCGTCCGGCGTGCCGCGAAAATTTTCGGCATCGACTGCGATATGGATGGCGCGATCGAGATCGCCCGGCGCTCGCGCGGTACCCCGCGTATCGCCAACCGGCTGCTGCGCCGGGTGCGCGATTACGCCGAAGTGCGGGGCGACGGCAAGATCACCCATGCCCTGGCCCGGGCGGCGACGGACATGCTCAAGGTCGACGCGGAAGGTTTCGACGACCTCGATCGCCGCCTGCTACGTACGATTATCGAGAACTTCGAGGGTGGTCCGGTCGGTGTCGAGTCGCTCGCGGCGGCCCTGAGCGAAGATCGCGGCACCCTGGAGGACGTGGTCGAGCCCTACCTGATCCAGCAGGGTTATCTGATCCGCAGCGCGCGCGGCCGCATGGCGTCGGCCAAGGCCTGGCGCCACCTCGGGCTCAATCCGCCCCCGCGCCAGACGGCCATGCCGGACCTGTTTTCGGACGACGCATGAGCGATTTCAGCTTTCCTGTCCGCATCTACTGGGAAGACACCGACGCCGGTGGTGTCGTGTATCACGCCAACTACGTGCGCTTCATGGAGCGGGCCCGTACCGAATGGCTGCGCGCCCAGGGCATCGACCAGCTGGCCCTGAGGGAATCCACCTCGCTCGGCTTCGTGGTCCGCGAGATGCACCTGGACTTCCTGCGTCCGGCCCGTCTGGATGATGAACTCCAGGTCACGGTCGCCGTCAAAGAGAGGCGTTCAGCCAGTATGCTGTTCGGTCAGGAGATCGTGTGTGGGGGCACGACGTTGTTGCGAGCCACGGTGCGAGCAGCCTGCGTCAACCTCGACACGATGCGTCCGGCCCAGATTCCGGCCGGGCTGTTCCCCCAGACCTTCCCTATTACCTAAGCCCCAGATACCCGGCGGAGAGCCTTCAAGCGATGAACGGTGGACTGAACATTTTCAAGCTGGTCGCGGAAGCGAGCCTGCCGGTGCAGCTGGTGATGCTGCTTCTGCTCGTCTTCTCGTTCCTGTCGTGGGTCATCATCATCCGCAAGTACAGCCAGCTGAAGACCGCCCACGACAACGCCGAGACCTTCGAGGACCGTTTCTGGTCCGGCGCCGACCTGGCCGCCCTGTTCCGCGAGGTGGGCAACCGCGAGGGGCAGCACGGCATCGAGAACGTCTTCGAGGCGGGTTTCCGCGAGTTCGCGCGTCAGCGCCAGCGCCGCGTGACCGATGCCGACCGCATCATGGAAGGCTCCGAGCGCGCCATGCGCGTGGCCGGCACCCGCGAGATCGGCAAGCTCGAGCAGAACCTCGAATTCCTCGCCAACGTTGGCTCTATCAGCCCCTACATCGGCTTGTTCGGTACCGTCTGGGGCATCATGGGTGCCTTCCAGGGTCTGGGTGAGATGAAGGACGTGACCATCTCGGTCGTCGCCCCGCACATCTCCGAGGCTCTGATCGCCACCGCCATGGGCCTGTTCGCCGCCATCCCGGCCGTCTGGGCCTACAACCGCTTCGCCACCAAGGTGGAGCGCGTCGCGTCGCGTTACGAGGTCTTCCAGGAGGAATTCTCCTCGGTGCTGCAGCGCCAGATCCACGCCGACGACGTCGCCTGAGCCCGCCGCCCCATGGCCACGCGTAACGTACATCGCCGTCACAAGCGCAAGCTGAAGTCCGAGATCAACGTCGTGCCGTACATCGACGTCATGCTCGTGCTGCTGATCATCTTCATGGTCACCACGCCGATGATGAACCTCGGCGTCGACATCCAGCTACCGCAGACCAACGCCAAGTCCCTGCAGGACAAGAAAGACCCGATCGTCGTTTCGGTGGACGAGGGTGGGCAGATCTACCTCACCGCGAACGGCACCAAGCGTGAGCCGGTCAGCGCCGACGAGTTCAAGAGCAAGATCACGGCGTTCCACGATGCCAATCCCGAGCTTCAGGTGCTCGTCGCCGGCGATCAGCGCGTGGGCTACGGCAAGGTTTACCAGATCCTCCCGATCCTCCAGGAAGCGGGCGTCTCCAAGATCGGCCTGATGAGCCAGCCGGAGTCGGGCGCGCAGAATGGAAAACCGTAACGGTACGCCGCGCGCGGTCGTCCTCGCCGCGCTCCTGCACATCGGTATCGTGGCCTTCCTTGGCCTCGCGATCATCCCGTGCTCGGACTACGAAAAGTGGGCCGACGCCATCGGCTTGCCCGCCGACTGGAATCCGCTGAAGTGTCCGGCGCCCATCCAGTTGCCGGGTCAGATCATCGAAGCGACCCTGATCGGTCCGACGGGCGCGCCGCCTCCCAAGCACACGCAGAAGCCGGTGCCCAACACCGTGCCGCCACCGCCCGCGCAGCCCACGCCGACGCCGCCGCAGCCGGAGAAGCCCAAGGTCGAGACGCTGCCGCCTCCGCCCAAGACGCCGGCCCTGAAAGACCAGGAGAAGGTAGTCGACGACGCCGTGCAGAAGGCCGAGGATGCGAAGCGCCTGCAGGAAGAGCAGCAGCGTCAGCGTCAGGCCGAGCTGGATGCGCAGCAGGAAGAGAAGAAGAAAGAAAAGCAGAAGCAGATCGACGAGATCTTCAAGCAGCTCGATGCCGCCAAGTCGCAGACCAAGCAGGCCGACAGCAAGAAGAAGCAAGCCGAGCAGCAGCTGAAGGATCTGGCCAACGCCAAGGACGACGGCCGGGAGAATCTTCCCCCTGCCGACAAGGTTCAGACCGGCCAGAACGGCAAGGACAACAGCAAGCAGGCTCTGTACATCGCCGCCATCCAGAACGCGGTGACGCCGAACTGGCTGCGCCCGGACAATATGCCGGACGCGCCTTGCGCGGTGCATATCACCCAGATTCCGGGTGGGCAGGTGCTCAGCGCGAAGGCCGATGCCAGCTGTCCTTACGACGCGGCGGGCAAGGCCTCGATCGAGAACGCGGTGCTGCGCGCCCAGCCGTTGCCCTATCAGGGCTTCGAGGACGTCTTCCAGCGCAACCTCACCTTCACGTTCAGGCCGCAATGATGTGTCGCGCCCCGACCCGGCTGCGCCGGGCGGGGCGGTTCATATTCGGGTCACGCTGGCCGCTTCCAGCGCGCTAACATGCCGTCGCCGTCCCCCAACCCCAGGTCGCAATGAATCCGCCCATGCGCAGAATGCTTTCCCGCCTCGCCATCCTCCTGGTTGCCCTGACCGCCTTCGTGGCCGGTCCGGCCGCTGCCCAGTCCCTCAATGTGGACATCGTCGGCGGCCTGAAGACGGCTACCCCGATTGCCGTGGTGCCGTTCGCCCAGGCTGGCGGTGCGCCGCTTCCGACCGACGTCGCCGACGTCATTCGCGCGGATTTCAACCGCTCCGGCAAGTTCCGCTCGCTGGACAAGGCCGACATCGTCGAGACGCCGTCTCAGGGCTCGGACATCAAGTTCGCCACCTGGCGTCTGCTCAAGCAGGATTTCCTCACGATCGGCCGCATCAGCGACGCCGGCGGCGGCAACCTGAAGATCGATTACGAGCTGTGGGACGTGAACAAGCAGCAGAGCCTGCTGGCCCAGTCGTTCACCGCGCCGGCGGGTGACCTGCGTGGCGTCGCCCACCAGATCGCCGACCAGATCTATGAAAAGATCACCGGTGTCCGAGGCGCCTTCTGGACCCGCATCGCCTACATCACCGCCGTGGGCGTGGGTAACAACGCGACCTACTCGCTGATCGTAGCCGACTCGGACGGTTTCAATCCGCAGGTCGTCGCCCGTTCGCGTGAGTCGCTGCTCTCGCCGGCCTGGTCGCCGGACGGCAGCAAGATCGCCTACGTCTCCTTCGAGAGTGGCAATTCGGCGGTCTATATCCAGAACATCAATACGGGCTCGCGCAGCCTGATCGCCTCGCACCCGCGCGGCATCAACAGCGCTCCCGCCTGGTCGCCCGATGGCAGCAAGCTGGCGGTGAGCCTGTCCTACGTGGGTAACCCCGAGATCTTCGTTATCGACGTGGCCAGCCGCACCGAAACGCGGGTGACCAACAACTTCGCGATCGACACCGAGCCGACCTTCACCCCGGACGGCCAGAGCATCCTCTTCACCTCGGATCGCTCGGGTAAGCCCCAGATCTACCAGATGTCCGCCGCCGGCGGCGCGGCCACCCGCGTGACCTTCCAGGGTGGCTTCAACGCCAGCGCTTCCGTCAGCTATGACGGTAAGCAGATTGCGATGGTGCAGGGCAACGGGAACGTGTATCGTATCGCCATCATGGACCGCAGTCTGGGCGGGCAGGTGCGCTTCGTATCCCCGGGTAACGTGGACGATTCGCCCAGCTTCGCGCCCAACGCCAGCATGCTGCTTTACGCCGCATCGCAGGGTACGCGCGGCGTCCTGTATGCGGTTTCGGCAGATGGTGCCGTGCGTCAGCGCCTCGTCCTCTCGGACGGCGACGTGCGCGAACCGTCGTGGGGACCCTATCGACAGCGCTGATGCGGCGACCCTTCGGGGGCGCGGCGTCGGCAACGTCCAGGGAAGGGCGCGGATATTCCGCGCCTTTTCTGCGGACGACAATTAACCGGTAGCCGCTTCGCGGCGGTTATCGGAACGAAGACGCAGGGTGCGGGACAGCGCCCCGTCGGCGTAGATGTAAGTAGAAAAACAGCCGGACAACCGGCGGTGCCTGTCCCGAAACCGAAAACCGACTGTCGGAACTCAACTGTTTGAAGGAACGTCCCATGAATAAGACTGTTACCGTCACCCTGGCTGCCCTGCTCTGCGTGGGCGCGGCCGCTTGCTCCAAGAAGCAGGTCAAGCCGGTCGCTCCGACCGAATCGCAGCCGGTCACGCAGACCCAGGCTCCGACCAACGACGGCAAGTACCAGCCGTCCGACCTCGACACCGACGCTTGCCTGCGTCAGCGCGTTGTGTACTTCGACTTCGACAAGAACGACGTCAAGCCGGAGTTCCAGCAGATCATCGCTTGCCACGCCAAGTACCTGCAGGATCGTCCGCAGTCGGCCATGACCCTCGAGGGTAACACCGACGAGCGCGGCACCCGCGAATACAACCTCGGCCTCGGCGAGCGTCGCGGCAATGCCGTCTCCAGCGCTCTGCAGGCGGCTGGTGGTTCGGCTGGTCAGGTCAACGTCACGAGCTACGGCAAAGAGAAGCCGACCTGCCGTGAGCACAACGATGACTGCTGGGCCAAGAACCGTCGCGTTGAGATCGTCTACACCGCGAAGTAAGTAATGAAGAAGACTCTGGCTACCAGCTTTACGGCCAGGCTTGGCATGGCGGGCGCTCTTGCGTCCGCCATGCTTTTTGGTCTGCCCGCCACCGCACAGGACACGCGCCTCAGTCTCGCCGATCGCGTCGCGCGGCTCGAGCAGCAGTCGCAGGCCCAGGCCGGTTCGACCACACTGGTCAATCAGGTCAACGATCTCCAGCAGCAGGTGGCCCAGCTGCAGGGTCAGATCGAAGAACTGCAGCACCAGAACCAGCAACTCCAGGATTCCCAGAAGGCGCAGTACGCGGATGTCGATTCGCGTCTGGGTCGTATTGAAAAGGGTGGCGCCGCGCCTCAGGGCCAGCAGCCCGCCGCACCCGCCGCACCGCAGGCCTCCGCCGCGCCGCCTGCCGCCTCGCAGCAGGGTCCGGCCGCCCAAGCCGCTGCCGCGTCCGCGGCGCCGACGGCGGCGGGCGCCGCGTCCGCTCCCGCCAGCGGCGACCAGCAAGCCGCGTACGACGCGGCGTTCAAGTCACTTCGTGGTGGCGATTACGTCACCGCATCGCGTGGTTTTCGCGACTTCCTGATCAAGTATCCGGACAGCCCGCTCGCGCCCAACGCCTACTACTGGCTGGGTGAGTCGTACTACGTCACGATGAACTACCCGGTGGCGATCGAGGCGTTCCAGCGTCTGGTCAAGCAGTACCCGCAGAGCGACAAGGTCTCCGACGGCCTGCTCAAGGTCGGCTATTGCCAGATCGAGCTGAAGCAGCAGGACGCCGCCATCGCCACGCTCAAGCAGGTCACGGCGAAGTATCCCGGTTCCAAGGCCGCCGGCCTCGCACAGGAACGCCTGCGTCGTCTGCAGCGCCAGACGGCCAACTGATCCCATGAACGGCAGCACCGCAATCCCGGCGGACGTCTCGCCGGTCGCGCCCGTCGCGGAGCGGCTGCGGATCACCGAGATCTTCCACTCCGTCCAGGGTGAAGCCGATGCGATTGGCTGGCCCACGGTATTCGTGCGCCTGACCGGCTGCCCGTTGCGCTGCGTCTGGTGCGATACCGAGTATTCGTTCCACGGCGGCCAGTGGCACGACATCGATGCCATCGTCGCCGAAGTCGCCAGCTACGGGGCCCGCCACGTCTGCGTGACCGGGGGCGAGCCGCTGGCGCAGAAGCGCTGCCAAATCCTCTTGCGCAAGCTCTGCGACGCCGGGCACGACGTGTCGCTCGAGACCTCCGGTGCGCTCGATGTCTCCGCGGTCGATCCGCGCGTCCGTAAAGTCATGGACCTGAAGGCCCCTGACTCGGGCGAGAGCGCACGCAATCTCTGGTCCAACCTCGATCACCTGTTGCCGCACGACCAGATCAAGTTCGTGATCGCCAGCCGCGGCGACTTCGAGTGGTCGCGTGACGCGGTCCGGGAACACCACCTCGATAGCCGGGCGATGTGCCTGTTCTCGCCAGTGTGGGGCAAGGTGGAGCCGCGCGAGCTGGCCGAGTGGATCATCGCCGAACGCCTGCCGGTGCGTTTCCAGCTGCAGTTGCACAAGCTGCTCTGGAACGATGCGGCCGGCCACTGAAACGTCTTTAAAAAGGTACCGCCATGAACGCGTCGAACCCCTCCCGCAAAGCCGTGATCCTCGTCTCCGGCGGCATGGACTCCGCGGTGACCATCGCGATGGCGCGCGAGCAGGGATTCGACGTGTATGCGCTCAGCGTCGCCTATGGTCAGCGTCATAGCTCCGAGCTCGAGGCGTCGGAGCGGGTCTCGAAGATGCTCGGCGCGGTTACGCACAAGACGGTCCACGTGGACTTGCGCAGCATCGGCGGGTCGGCGCTGACGGCCGATATCGACGTGCCCGAAGATGGCGGTGAAGGTATCCCCGTCACCTATGTGCCCGCCCGCAACACCATCATGTTGTCGATCGCGCTGGGCTGGGCCGAAGTGCTCGGCTCGACGGACATTTTCTGCGGCGTCAACGCCGTCGACTATTCCGGTTATCCGGACTGCCGCCCGGCGTTCATCGAGTCGTTCGAGGCTCTGGCGAACGTCGCGACCAAGGCTGGCGTCGAAGGGGCGGGCATCCGCATCCATGCGCCGCTGATGCAGATGGGCAAGGGCGACATCGTCCGCGAAGGCATGCGTCTGGGTGTGGATTTCTCGGCCACGGTCAGCTGCTATCAGGCCGACGCCGAGGGCAGGGCGTGTGGTCACTGCGATGCATGCCGGCTGCGTGCCGAGGGCTTCGCCAAGGCTGGCGTGCCGGATCCTACGCACTACGTCTGAGTGCGGGGTTTTCGCCGCGAATGGTGGGTCGTGCCGGATTCGAACCGGCGACCTACGGATTAAAAGTCCGCTGCTCTACCAACTGAGCTAACGACCCATACGCGCGAAGCCGCCTAGTTTAGTCGGCGGGCAGGGCAGCGCACAACCCGCCTCGTGGGCTGGTTCAGGTCGTGGCGACGATCGCTTCCACGTCGCGGCCCGCGTCACGCCATGCGCCCAGGCCGCCGGTCAGTGGCCGGACGTTGCGGAAGCCGAGCTTGCTGAGCCGTTCGGCCACCTTCGCGGCGGAGACCTCGTTGGGGCACGAGCAGTAAATGACGACCGCGCTGTGCCGCGGCAGGGTGGCGATATCCGCGTCCGCGGTCGCGAAATCGAACAGGCGGGAGCCCGGGATCACGAACGGGTCGTCGCGTCGGCTGATGGCCGAGCGCACGTCGACGATCAGGGCGCCGGGTTCGCTGGCCAGCAGCAGCGACAGTTCGTCGACCGAAATCCGGGACTTGCGCAGCTGTTGCAGCAACAGGGAGCGTCGCGCGTAGCGAAAGCCGATCCACAAGACGATACCGATCGCGGCAACGGCCGCCATGCCCAGTCCGAACTCGCGGAGGAGTGCCAGAACGGCGTCGATCTGCCGGTAGAAAAGCATGCCTGCCGAGAGGCCGACGGCGATCCACAGGGAGGCGCCGAGCAGGTCGTAGAGCGTGAAGCGTACGAACCGGGTATCGCCCGCACCCGCGATAGGAATCGCCACGAGCGACAGCCCCGGGATGAACCGGGCGACCAGCAGCAGCTTGACGCCCCGCTTTTCGAAGAATCCGCTAGCGCGCCGCACGCAGGTGTCGGGCGAGAGGGAAATGCGGCAGAGGCCATCGAGCACGCGGTAGCCCAACCGGCGTCCGGTCAGAAACCACGCCGCGTCACCCAGGAAGGCACCGGCCAGCGCGGCGGCGAACGTCGCCATGATGAGTAGCGGATCGCGCGAGGCCACGAGGGTGCTGCCGACGACGATGAGCGTCGGCATCGCCGGTACGGGCAGCCCGATGGCGCCCGCGAATACGCCGAGAAAAGCGACCGTTGGCGCTGTGTCCGACCAGTTGATGCTCGCCACGCCCGCCACCCTCGAAAAAGGTCCTGATGCTCACGCAACGATACGCCGGTCGGGCGTCCGCGGACAGGTAGCGTGGCTCAGGACGCGGCGTGACGGATCAGGGCGGACACGACACCGCGAGATGCGGGTCCGATGGCTGCGTGGTCCAGCTCCACCCAGAACAAGGTGCCGCGTCCCGGGCTGGATCGCACGCCGATGTGGCCGCCGAGGGTATCGGCGATGCGGCGCGCCACGGCGAGGGCGAGTCCATAGCCCGGCTGGCCGGGGAGGCGCGTGAACTCCTCGAACAGGCGCGCCTGTTCCGCCGGCTCGACGCCCATGCCGTTATCCCGTACCTCCAGGCGAATGGCGTCACCACGACGTCGTATCGCCACCAGTACGCGACCATGCGGTGTGCTGAGTACCGCGCACGACACCAGGCGGTTGAGCAGCTCGACCAGCAGGGCCCCGTCGGCGTGGAAAGGCACCCGTCCGCCACGCCAGCGCACGTCGACGCCAAGTCGCATGGCATCCGCTTCGACATGGGAGCGGACCCGGACGAAGAGGTCGGCTGCCAGCACGGCCGTCGGCGCCGGCTCCACGGCGCCGGCGTCGAAGCGCGCCATCTCGAGCAGCCCGTCGAGCAGCTCGGTGAGTCGCGTCAGGCTGGTGCGCATCTGACCGAGCACCGCACGCTGGCGCAGGTCCTCTCCCGGTTGCATACCCGCGACAAACAGGGACAGCGCCTGTAACGGCTGTCGGAAGTGGTCGCCGATCTGCTCGACGAAACGTGTGTGTCGGGCGATGTCCTGCAGCCGCTGGCGAAGCGCGTCCGCCATGGCGGCCTCGTGCCGTGCGCGAAGCTGGACCAGTTCGTCCAGTAAAGTATCGATGGCCCGCACGGGGTCGTCCGGTGTGCCGGCGTGGGTGCCTCGCGGATGAAGCGCCTGTACCAGGCGTGCGCGCAGCCGATCGACCGGCTGAGCGACATCGTGTTCCACAGCGCGTCGCGCCAGGAAGAACACGCCGCAGACACCTGCGCCGAGCAGGAGACACATCAGGGTCGCGGCGGTGCGCCTTTCGCGCAATGCGGATGCATCGGACACCGTTTCCAGCTGCCCCGCGGCGGTGCTGAGGCGAACGTGAAGCCCATGGCGATGCGGCGCATCGCGTCCGCTTGTGACGATCAGATCGGGTGCGTCGTCGCGATAGAGGATCGCGCGCTGCGTCGGCGCGCTGCGCGACAGCGCTCGGGTGAGCGCATCGCGAAGGGCGTCGTCGCCCATGACACCGTTGACCGAGCCCGCGAGCCTGACCGCCTGGATCCGCGCAACGGCGTGTGCCTCCGATCCCAGCGCTCGAAATTGCATCACCGCGAGAGTCGCCGTCATGGCCAGCGCGACGACCGTCATCGGCAGCAGCCCTTTGAGGACGAGCTGGCGGCGCAACGACACGATCCTTCCTGGCAGGTGCAGCGACGCGTTCATGGGTTGCCTTGTGGCACCGGATTCCATGACGAATCTATGAAACGCGTGTTCGCGACGCGATAGACAAGGGGGCTTAGTGCTTGCGGCCTAGGCCTTACGGTCTATCACTTGCCGCGCAACCTGGCCACGAGCGCGCCATGATCGGATTCGATCTTATGGAAACGCGTCTCGCGCGCGCCCTCGCTTACCCACTGCGCGCTGGTGGCCCGGCGTTTTTCCAGCGCGTATTCGATGTCGGCGAACGGTACGAGGTCAGCGTTTGTCGCCGGCGCGAAGCCGCTGATATCGTGGATCAGCTTCAGGTTGCCTTCCTCACGCGTGCCGTCTTTTCCTTTGCCATACGCCGTGATGAAACTCGCCACACGGTCGCGCAGCGATGCCGGCAGATCGTTGCGGATGACGATGACGGCATGCGGTATCAGGGAGGATTTCCAGATGATGCGCAGCCGCGCGTACTGATCGGGAAAATGTTGCTGGAAACGTTCCAGATCGGCCGTGTTGTTGGTCGCGACGTCGGCCTCGCCGTTGGCCACGGCCAGCGCGTTGTTCTGGTGGTTGTCGATATGCACGCTGGCGAAGAACGTGTCGGAATCGACGCCCCGCGCGGCGAAAAGCTGCGTTTCCGGAACGAGGTAACCCGAGGTCGATAAGGCCTCACCGCGCGCGAACCGCCACTTGCCCGGTCGTGAGAACAGCTGCTCCAGATTGCCGATGCGCGAATCGGATGCCACGATCAGTTCGCCGTAATAGCCCTTCGATCCGTCGCCGCGGGTGAGCCGGCCGATCACCTGCATGTTCTGCCGGGTCACCGCGTCGAGGGCCAGCCGCCCCGACAGAAAGGCGATGTCCACGCGCTGCTCGCTGATGGCCTGAGCGATGCCTTCGTACGTCGTTACGGAGACGGCGCGAACGGGCCGTCCCAGGGCTTTATGAAGGTCGTCGAGAACGGGCCGCCAGGCTTCCAGTGACTCGGCGGGGCCGCCGATGGGCAGGATGCCGAAGGTCAGCGGCGCATCGGGGTCGATATCGTTCCTGTCGCGAGGCGACGCAGGCGAAGGGGCGATCCACAGGGCGCACAGAAGCGACGCGGTCAGCCACCCGCGAGCCCAACGTCCTGCCGCGTTCCTCACGCCTGCCTGCATCGCGCCTGCCCCGCGTCCCACCCTGGAGCCGAGCCTACGCCGGACCCCGGTCGAAAAATGTGCCGGCCGTCAGTCGCCCAGATGCTGGGCGGCCACGAGGGCCTCCAGCCGGTTGCGCACGTGCAGTGCACGGAAGATGGCGGCCAGATGGATTTTTACCGTGCCCTCGCTGATGCCCAGCTCGCGGGCGATCAGCTTGTTCGGCCGTCCCTTCGCGAGCAGCTTGAGGACGTCGATCTGACGGTCCGTAAGGACGGTAGCCAGACGCTCCTTGGTGGTCAGTCCGTCGCTGCCGGTGCCCTGAAACGCGAAGGCGGGCACAGGCGTCGAAGCGGCCGCCTTCATCGCCTCCGGCGGTATGTAGATTCCCCCTCCCACGACGAGCCGGACCGCGCTGAGGATGACGTCGGGGGGTGAGGATTTCAGGATGTAACCCTGGACGCCCAGATCCAGCACGTGACGGATCGCGGCGGAATCTTCCGTGCCGGACAGCACGATCACGGCGCGCTTCTGCGCGGTATGGGTGCCGATGAGGTCAGCGGCATGCCGCCGTTCGTCTTCCGTGAGGTCGCTGCTCGCCCGGTCGCCGGCGGTGACCCGGTCGTCGGCATCGGCAAGCGTTTCGAGCGCCTCCTTGATGTGCTCGACGCCATTGGCGCCGGGCATGGCCATATCGATCAAGGCGAGATCGGGCAGCGGTTCACGAGCGAGTTGCGCCCGGAGCTGTGCCACGCTTTCGGCCTCGACGAACTCGACGTGGTCACCCAGCTCGCGAAGCTTCAGCTTCACCCCTTCGATGATCAGACGATGATCATCCGCGATCAAGACACGCATGCCACTCCTCCGCCCGCACTGCCACAGGCATCCCCGTTCCCCGGACCATAGCCCTCCGGCCGGTCGTCGGCAAGCAGGCCATCCGGCTCAGACGGGTGCATGATGGACAGCCCACGCGGAAACCATTACTTCGTGGAGGCGTTCAGGCGAAACCGGCTTGAACAGCACCTGCGTCGTGCTCGCATCGACGTTGCGCAGGAAGTCGCCCCGTGTCTCGCCGGTGATCAGCACGCGCGCGAAGGGAGGCGCATCGCCGGGACGTCGCCGGTAGTAGCGGTCGAGCAGGGCGATGACGTCCAGCCCGGTACCCTCGCGCAGGCGCAGGTCCGAGATGACGATGTCCGGCGGCTGCATCCACTGGTGCACCGCTTCCATGGCCTGCTGAGCATCCTCCGCCGTCATGACCTCGCAGCCCCAGCTGCCGAGCAGATAGCTGATGCCTGCCAGGATGCTGGGCTCGTCGTCGATCACGAGGACCCGCATGCCGGCGACGTCGCGTGTGGCGGCGGGCGCCTGCGCGGGCGTCTGGCGAGGCTCCAGGGTTCCGGCCTGAGTCTCGGGCAGGGTGATCGAGAACACGCTGCCCTTGCCTGGCTGGGAGCGCACGGATGCCTCGCTGCCAAGCAGTCCCGCAAGGCGCTGTACCGTCGAAAGCCCCAGACCGAGGCCCCGTCGCGTTCCTTCCGGCCGGCCGGTTTCGGGGCCGCTCTCCACACGATAGAACTCGTCGAAGATGTGCCGCAGATGCTCCTCGCCGATGCCGAGTCCGGTATCCCAGACGTCGACCCTCACCCTGCCGTCCAGCCGCTTGCGGGCGCCGACCAGCACTCCGCCACAGCGGGTGTAGCGCAAGGCGTTACTGACGAGGTTGTTGAGAATTCGCGCAAGCATCGTGCGGTCGCATCGCACCCACAGGCCCGTCGTACGGACGACGAGTCGCAGATCGTGCTGCTCGGCGACCATGCGGAAATTCACGCTGACCTCTTCGAAGACGTCATCGAGCGCGACATCGCGGATCACCGCGGGCATGGCACCGGTCTCGAGGCGGGACAGGTCCAGCAGTTCGCTGAACAGATGATCCAGCGCATCCACGCACTCCTGGATGTGCGCGATGCGGTTGAGTCTCAGCGGATCGTATTCATCCACCGCGAGGCCCGAGGAAAACAGGGTGAGGGCGTACAGGGGCTGGCGAAGGTCGTGGGAGGCGGCGGCCAGAAAGCGGGCCTTCGCCACGCTGGCAGCTTCCAGCGCCGCATTTTTTCGGGCCAGCTCTTCGGTGGCGGCCGCGATTTCCCGCTCCATACCGATCTGGGCGTGCAGCAGCTTCGACGCGGCGCCATTGAAGCCGCGCTGGAGATCGCCGATTTCGGTGTCGTCGGTGACCGGCACGACGACGGTGCGGTCGCCCAGCCCGAGCTGTCGCACGGCGATCGCCAGATTGCGCAGCGGCGCGCTCAGCCAGCGTGCGGTCGACCAGCCGATCATGACGGCGATGAACAGGCTGAGCGCCAGCCAGAGCAAGGCGTTTTGCATGCTGGCGCGCTGCGCGGCGATGGCGTCCTCGACGCTGACGTCCACCGTTACCGACCCGACCACCCGATGGGTCAGGGGATCGAGCACCTCGCGCGCCACGGTCAGGCTGTCGTCATCGCCGATCGTGCCGTTGACGCGGTCGGCGAGGATTTCGCCGTCACGGTCACTGATCCTGACACGCGATACCTGCGGGAGCTGGACGATGGACTGGGCGATGCGGGCGATTTCGCGGCGCTCACCGGTGCGCAGGGCATCCCCGGATACCGTGGCGGATTGCTGGGCGATGGCGTCCGCCGTCGAGCGGCCCATCTCGTGCAGGGTATCCATCTGATGCCGGGTCAGCAGCGTCACCAGCAGCAGGGCGCTGATCGCCGTGGGTACGAGCGCGACGCAGGTCAGGCGCTGCACGAGCGACGTGCGACGCCACACCTTTTCCAGCCATGACGAAGTCGACACGTCGCGCATGAACTCCCCCGGCGGGCCTCTCCCAGGCGCCGCGAGGCTACAGCCTAGCGCAGTTCCGCCGGCTCAGTCGCGGCGAAGGCGTGTCCGGACGGAGCGAGCCGCCAGCGGCAGCAGGCTGACGACCAGAAAGGCGCACAGCGGCACCAGGATGCGGGGGTCGATCAGACTGAAAGGCGCATCCCCGCCCAGGGTGGAGGCCAAGCCGGCACCGATCGCGCTCTCGATCACGAGGGACACGGTGCCGCCCAGCCAGGTGGCGGCGATGAACAGCCAGAGGGGGCAGCGAAGCCACGCCAGCACGACGGTCATGGCGCCCAGCGGCACGACGGGAACGAAGCGCAGGGCGAACGTGTAACTGACCGGACGCCGCGCATAGCCCTCGCGAACGCGCCGCGCCAGATCGGGCGGCTGGCGCCCTCCGTGACCGAAGGCATGCCGGCTGGCGGCATAGAGAAGCAGGGAGCCGGCCACCAGGGCCAGCGAAGACAGGGCACTGCCCTCGGCGATGCCGAAGAGCAGTCCGCCGGCCAGAACGATGACGATCGTACCGGGCACGCCGGTCGCGATGGCCAGCGTCAGCAGCACGGCATACGACACACGGGAGAGCACGGGATGGACGGCGATGCTCGCGCGTAGCATGCCTTCCTCCGCCAGCAGGTGACTGGGGTGAAGGCGGTCCAGTGCGCCACTGGCGAGCGCGATGACGCCCGCCAGCACCATCAGGGCGAGAGGCAGGGCGGCGCGCCAGCGTTTCACCGGGTGAGCATCCGGATCAGTAGGCGACGCCGGATTCGCCATAACGGCGCAGCACGTCGCGAGCGTCGTCGCGGCGGATGTCCCGGCGCACGGCGATGCCGCGACGCTCGAGTTCACCGATCCAGTCGGCGGGCAGGGGGCCTTCGTCGAACGGCGTGAGTTCCTCGACGTCCGCGGATCGCGCGCCGATCAGCAAGGCATCGACGCCCGCCCACACGGTAGCGCCGTAGCACTGGCAGCAGGGCTGCGAACTGGTGGCGAGCACGAAGCGTGAGCCGTCCTCGTTGAGGCGGAAACGCTGCATGCGCTGCTGAGCCGTCATGTACGCCATCATTTCCGCGTGCGCGACGGAGCAGCTATGCGGTACGACCCGGTTGACGCCGATGGAGACGATCCGGTCGTTGCCATCGAACACAGCGGCACCGAACGGGCCGCCGGTGGCGAGATCGACGTTACGCGACGACAGCTCGATGGCGAGGCCGACCTTGGCTTCGTCACCGGCGTACGTCACCGACGTGTCGACCGCTTCGTGGACCCAGGCGGGCAGGGTGAGATGGACCTGTGCGTACAGCATCAGGCCTGCTTCGCCCAGGAATCGCGCAGGGTGACGATGCGGTTGAAGACCGGCGCGTCGTGCGTGTGGTCGTGCATATCGGCCACGAAGAAACCCAGCCGTTCGAACTGCACGCGGTCCTCCCGCGCGGCAGCGGCCGCGGCGGGTTCGACATAGGCATGCACGATCCGTCGCGAGTTCGGGTTGATGTGGTCCTTGTATGTCTTGCCGTCGCTGTCGTCGTCCGGATCGGTGACATCGAACAGGCGGTCGTACAGGCGCACCACGGCCGGGACGGCATCGCGCGCGCTCACCCAGTGGATCGTGCCCTTGACCTTGCGATCCGCGCCCGGCATGCCGGTGCGCGACTCGAGATCGAGCGTGCAGCGCAGTTCGGTGATGGTGCCGTCCGCGTCCTTGATCATCTCGTCGCAACGGACGATACCGACGCCGCGCAGGCGCACTTCGCCGTCGGGCTTCAGACGATGGAATCCCTTGGGCGGGACTTCAGCGAAATCCTCGCGCTCGATCCACAGCTCGCGCGAAAACGGCACGCTGCGGCTGCCGAACGATTCGTCCTTCGGATGATTCGGGAAGGTCAGCGATTCCGCATGCGCGGCATCGAGGTTGGTGATGACGAGCTTGACCGGATCGACCACGGCCAGGCGACGCGCCGCGGTCACGTCGAGGTCTTCACGCACGGCGCCTTCGAGCACGCTCATGTCGATCGTGCTGTTCTGCTTGCTCACGCCGATGCGTTCCCAGAACAGGCGGATGCCGGCGGGCGTAAAGCCGCGGCGACGCACGCCCGCGATGGTCGGCAGGCGTGGATCGTCCCAGCCGTCCACCAGATTTTCGGTTACCAGCGTGATCAGCTTACGCTTGCTCATCACCGTGTAATTCAGATTGCCACGGGAGAACTCGATCTGGCGCGGCTTGCTCGGGCTCGTCGGCAGGCCGGCGTCGACCAGCGGCTGCCAGAGCGCCGCATCGTTGGCCAGATCGACGTGGTCGACACACCAGTCGTAAAGCGGACGATGGTCTTCGAATTCCAGCGTGCACAGCGAATGCGTGATGCCTTCGAGCGCGTCCGACAAGGAATGCGCGAAGTCGTACATCGGGTAGATCGGCCAGGCGTCGCCGGTATTCTGATGGTGTACCTTGCGCACGCGGTAGAGCGCCGGGTCGCGCAGGTTGATGTTGCCCGAGGCCATGTCGATCTTCGCGCGCAGCGTCTTGCTGCCATCGGCGAATTCACCGGCGCGCATGCGCTGGAACAGATCGAGGTTTTCCTCGATGGAGCGGTCGCGGAACGGCGAGTTGCGCCCGGGCTCGGTGAGGGTGCCGCGGTATTCGCGCACTTCGTCCGCGGAAAGGTCGTCGACATAGGCGACTCCCTTGCGAATCAGCTTCAGCGCCGAACGGTAGAACACCTCGAAGTAGTCCGAGGCGTGACGCAGTTCGGCCCACTCGAAGCCCAGCCACCTGACGTCGCGCTGGATGGCCTCGACGTACTCGACGTCCTCCTTGGAGGGGTTGGTGTCGTCGAAGCGCAGGTTGCAGACGCCCGTGTAGTCGGTGGCGAGACCGAAGTTCAGGCAGATCGACTTCGCGTGACCCAGGTGCAGATAGCCATTGGGCTCCGGCGGGAAGCGCGTGCGGATAGCCGCGTGCTTGCCGGATGCCAGGTCGTCGCGGACGATCTGGCGGATGAAGTTCTGCTGCAGGACGGGCGTTTCGGTCGACATCGCTTAGGCTCGGAAAGAAGGGCGCGGCAAACGTCCGAGTTTACCTTTGTTGGGCCCGCGACGCTTGCCGTCGAGGCACGGCGCGGGGTAGCTTGGGCCCATGCGCATCGCTTACCACGCCGAGACCCTGATCGACGCCCACCTCGTGAAGGACGCGCTCGAGCACGCGGGTATACCGGCGTTCATCGCGGGCGAGTTCCTCACCGGGGCGGTGGGTCAGCTCCCGGCGCGCGATTTCGTCGCCGTCATGGTGCCCGACGCGGCGACCGAGGCCGCCGGGAGCATCGTTCGCGCGATCGACAGGCAGCTCGTGGAAGCTCGCGCCAGCGTGGCCGCCGACGACGATCTCGACGACAGCGTTATCCTGCCGGCCTGAGCCGCCGCCCCCCTTCTTCAGGAAAGCTCCATGTCGTTCATTTCCCACCTCGTCCGGGACGTCCCGGATTTTCCGCGTCCCGGCATCATGTTCAAGGACATCACGCCGCTGCTGGCCGACGCCACCGCCTTCGCCGCGTGCATCGACGCGCTCTGTGAACCCTGGCGTGGCCAGGGCATCGGCGCTGTCTGCGGCATCGAATCGCGCGGCTTCATTTTCGGCGCCGCCATGGCCCGCGCACTGGATGCCGGCTTCGTCCCCATCCGCAAGGCCGGCAAGCTGCCGCCGCCGGTGGTGGGTCTCGACTACGGCCTCGAATACGGACTGGATCGCCTGGAAATCGGTACGCAGGCCTTATCGCCGGGCGAGAGAGTCATCGTGGTGGACGACGTGCTGGCGACGGGTGGCACCCTCGAGGCCGCGCGTCGGCTGGTCGAGCGGCTCGGCGCCGAAGTGCGGGGCGCCAGCGTCGTCATCGAACTGGCAGGCCTGAACGGTCGGGCCAGATGGGTAAGCGACGCCCCTTTGCATGCCCTGATCGGGTCCTGACGGCCGCGATCAGCGGCTCGCCGGCTTCTCTTCGCGCAGGTCTTCGACGAGCACGATTTCGCAACCACCCGCGCCGGTGTCCTCGCGGGTCAGTGAAGTATTCCAGTGCCACCCGTCGTCGCGATCGACGTCGACGAGGAAGCCTTCGAAGTGGACCACCTCGCCGGGGCGTACATCGCGCAGTTCCCGGGCGGCATTGTCGTTAGCCGGGATCATGTGCATGTTGGCGCTGGAATCCTCGATCTCGCGGCGCGGGATCGGGAAGTGGTCGGTGTACCAGAAGTAAAACCGGTTGGACTGCGAGATGCGGATCTTGTCCAGTACGGCATTGTCCGACATGCGCCCCCAGCCCAGGGCGAGGTCCGTCGGCGCGATGGGCGCGAGATCGTCCAGCTGGTAATCCTCGCGCGACAGGACGCGTCCGCTCATCGAGAATTTCGCGCGCGGCGTGAGCGTGAAGCGTCCGCGCTTGAGCAGGGTGCCCGAGCCCAGCGCTTCCTGGTCGGGAATGTCGCCCGCGACGATGCCAGGGGCGTCATGCACGGGACGATGCCGCCACCAGGCATAGCCGCCCCAGCCACAGATGATCAGCAGAAGGACGAGCCAGACACGCATGCGACGAAACCGTCAGAGAGATGGAGAGGCAACGGCCGGGCGGCCGTCCGGTTGACGCGCCCCCGTCCCTCGCGGATGGAAGAGATCGGCGGGCAAGTCGCGGACGATCCCCGCCAGCGCTTCGAAAAACGGCGTCATGGCCGAACTCTTGCGCCACAGCATGGCGATCCGGCGGCTCGGCGCGGGCGCCTCGAAGGCGATCAGGTCGACGTTCGGCGACTGGGCGACGGGCGCCTGGACGGCCAGCGCCGGGAGCAACGTGATGCCGACGTTGGCGGACACCATCTGGCGAAGCGTTTCCAGACTGGTCGCGCGGAAGCCGGTTTTCTCGCCCGCGCCCGCGAGGTGGCATACCTCCAGCGCCTGATCGCGCAGGCAATGCCCGTCCTCCAGCAGCAGCAGGTTCTGATCGGAGAGATCGTCCATGCGCAGGGCGCCGCGCCCGGCCAGCGCATGCCCGCTGGGCACGGCAAGCACGAAGGGTTCCTCGAAGAGGAACTCGACGTGCAGGGAGTCGTCGTGAACGGGCAGGGCGAGGATCCCGGCGTCGAGGGTACCCTCGCGCAGCATGTGCAGCACCTGCTCGGTCTTTTCCTCGCGCAGGAGAAGTTCGAGCCGCGGGAAACGCGCCCGTAGCTGAGGAATCACGTGCGGAAGCAGATAAGGACCGAGGGTGGGGAAGATGCCCAGGCGGATCGTGCCCGACTCCGGGTCGCGGGTTCGCTGAGCGATGGACTTGATCTCATCGATCTGCGACAGCACGCCGCGCGCGCGACGGGCGATCTCACCGCCGGTCTCCGTAAGCAGCACTTTTCGGGGGGTGCGCTCGACCAGCGCGACGCCCAGTTCGTCTTCGAGCTTGCGGATCTGAGTGGATAGCGTGGGCTGGCTGACAAAGCTAGCCTCCGCGGCCCGGCCAAAGTGGCGGTACTCGGCGAGGGCGACGAGATACTGAAGGTCTCGCAGATTCATAGCGGCGGGCTCAGGACGTTCTTAATAGCCGCAGCCTATCACATTGATGCCTACAATCGATTTGAGATATCTGTTCGGCCCCGCTAACCTTAGTGTTCAGTCGCGTCACCAAGCGCGCAATGACTTCAACCACCCTCAACGGAGAGTCGTAACATGCTGACCATTGGCGATAAGTTCCCCGAGTTCAACCTGCTGGCAGTCGACGGCGGCCCGCTTGCCAACAAGATCGAAGACGCGTTCACGACCATCTCGGACAAGTCGTACGAGGGCAAGTGGAAGCTCGTGTTCTTCTACCCGAAGGACTTCACCTTCGTCTGCCCGACCGAAATCAAGGGTTTCAGCGACCTGAACGAGAAGTTCGCCGACCGTGACTGCCAGATCCTGGCCGTGTCGACCGACTCCGAGTTCGTCCACCGCGCCTGGCGCATGGACCACGCCGACCTGAAGGACCTGACGTTCCCGATGCTGGCGGACATCAAGAAGGACCTGACTTCGGCCCTCGGCATCCTGACGGCCGACGGCGTTGCCCAGCGCGCCACGTTCCTCGTCGATCCGAACAACGAAATCCAGTTCGCCTACGTCACCGCCGGCTCGGTCGGCCGTAACCCGGACGAAGTGCTGCGCGTCCTCGACGCCCTGCAGACCGACGAACTGTGCGCCTGCAACTGGAAGTCCGGCGACGAGACCCTCAAGGTCGCCTGAAGCACCAAGCGTTGAAAGTCCCGCGCCGCTTCCCTCCCTCCCCCGCGCGGCGCGGGCACCCTGTGTAGGAGCGCACCTTGTGCGATGCGTGCTCGCGATGACCTCGGGTCGCGCGCAGGGCGCGCTCCTACACGCTCTTTTCGTTACTTCCCGAATTCTTTGCGGCGTGCCTTCGGCGCGCCCCGCGTGAACCGGTGCCCGCGCTCCGAGCCATTCCGCGACCTATCCGCACGTCTTTCATTACGATCAGGAGCACACCGATGAGCATTGCCGATCTTCGCAGCCAGCTTCCCGAGTACGCCAAGGACCTCAAGCTCAATCTCGACTCCGTGTTGAGCGAAGCGGGCGCCCCGGGCCTCAATCTCGCCCAGATCTCCATGGTCGCACTCGGCGCCGCGTTCTCGACGCGCTACAAGCCGCTGACCGAAGCCGTCGCGTCGTTCGCCGCCGAGCACGCGTCGGCCGAGCAGCTGAACGCCGCCAAGGGTTCGGCCGCGATCATGGGCATGAACAACATCTATTACCGCTTCCAGCATCTGGTCAGCCACCCGGAATACGCGACCATCCCGGCGAAGCTGCGCATGAACGTCATCGGTGCGTACAAGGGCGATGCGAAGAACGACTTCGAACTCGTCTCGCTGGCGGTCTCGGCCGTCAACGGCTGCGGCATGTGCATCGATTCGCACGACAAGGTGCTGCGCGACGGTGGCGTTTCCGTTCAGGCGATTCAGAGCGCGGTGCGTATCGCGTCGGTGATTCACGCCGTGGGCGTGGTGCTCGAGCAGGCGGAAGCCGCCGGCTGATCCGAGGCGGACGACTGTGACCCCGAAAGGCCGCTTAACGCGGCCTTTTCTTTTCGCCACGAGGGCCCGGCGCCGGTTTCTGACGCGCCGCAGCGAGCGGGGGGTGCCTTCTGGCACTGTGTCGAAGGTCACCCCTGTTCCCAGGATGGGGGATTACCCACAGGGGAGTCCCACCCACCATGCGTCGTCTCGTCCGTCCTCTCGTTCTCACCGCGCTCGCCGCCTGCTGTGGCGCCGCGCTCGCCGCCGGCACGGACGCCGCGCCGCCCACCGGCCATCTTCCCACCTGGGCCCAGCCTGAAAGCTACAAGCTCTCCTTCAAGGTCGACCCCAGGCAGGAAGACTATGCCGGTTCGTCCACCATCAGGATCAAGCTGTCGCAGCCGTCGGACTTCGTCTGGCTGCACGGCAAGGAGCTGAAGGTCTCCAGGGTCACCGTCACCGATGCCGCCGGCAAGAAGCACACGGGCAAATACACCGTGGCCGCGGAGAAGGAAGGTGTCGCCCGTGTGGATCTCGGTGCGAAGCTCGAAGGCGAGATCACCCTCGCCATCGAATTCACCGCGCCGCTCAACAAGCAGTTGCAGGGTCTGTACAAGGTCTCGCACGAAGGTGTGCCCTATGCGATGACGCAGATGGAGCCGGTCTCCGCGCGTTACGCGTTCCCCGGTTTCGACGAGCCCTCGTTCAAGGTGCCGTTCGACATCAGCCTGACCATCCCCTCCGACGAACAGGGCGTCGCCAATACCGCCCAGATCAAGGAAGAGAAAGCCAGCACCGGCTGGAAGACGCTGACCTTCTCCACCACCAAGCCGCTGCCGACGTACCTCGTCGCGTTCGCCGTCGGTCCGTGGGACGTGGTCAAGGGTCCGGACATCTCGCCCACCCAGTACCGCACCACCGCCACCCCGCTGCGCGGCATCGCCGCCAAGGGCGAGGGCCACCGCATGGAGCACGTGCTGGGCGAGACCAGCTCGATCATTCACACGCTCGAGGACTACTACGGTTTCGGCTATCCGTACGACAAGCTCGACCTGCTCGCCGCACCGGACTTCAGTGCGGGTGCGATGGAGAACGCGGGCCTGGTCACGTTCCGCGACTGGCTGCTGCTGATCGATCCGGATTCCGCCGCTCAGTACGTGCGCGGTTCGTTCAACGTCAACGCGCACGAGCTGGCCCATCAGTGGACCGGCGACACCGTGACCATGGCCTGGTGGGACGACCTCTGGCTCAACGAGGCCTTCGCCACCTGGATGCAGCAGAAGGTCACGACCAAGGTGCACCCGGAATACCGCGCCGATCTCGATCGCGTGCGCGGTGCCGAGGGCGCGATGAACAACGACAGCCTGGTCAGCGCGCGCAAGATCCGTCAGCCGATCACGGGCAATGGCGACATCGAGACCGCGTTCGACGGTATCACCTACCAGAAGGGTGCGGCCGTACTCGGCATGTTCGAGGGTTATGTCACCGACCCGGTCTTCCAGAAGGGCATGCGTGCCTATATCCAGAAGCACAAGTTCGCCAACGCCACGGCCGACGATCTGATCGATGCCATCGCCGAGGCGGCCGGTCAGGGCGATGCGTTCAAGAAGGCCTTCCGTAGCTTCCTCGACCAGTCCGGCGTGCCGTATGTCACGACGGAAGTGAAGGTCGAAGGCGGCAAGACCGTGTTGCATCTGGCGCAGAGCCGCTACCTGCCGCTCGGCAGCACCGGCGACGCGAGCCGCGTCTGGGGCGTGCCGATGTGCGTCCGTTACGGCACCACGGGTGGTGCGAACAAGGTCAAGTGCGAACTGCTCGACCAGGCCACCGGCACGATGGTGCTCGATGGCGCGACGAAGAACACGTGGGTGCTGCCCAATGCCGACGGTCGCGGCTATTACCGCTTCGCCCAGAGCAAGGCCGATCTCGCCGCGCTGACCAAGGTAGTCGGTACGTTGAGCGACGCCGAGCAGCTGGCCTATGCGGATGCCGTCCGTGCGGCGTTCCAGCACGGCGATCTCGATGCCGGTGACGTCCTTGCCGCCATGAAGCCGCTGACCGCGTCGAAGACCCGCGAGGTGTTCACCGCACCGCTGATGACGTTCAGCTGGATCTTCAACAACGAAGCGTCGACGGACGCGCAGCGTGCGCATCTGCGCAAGTGGGCGATCAACGCCTACCTGCCGAAGGTGCAGAGCCTCGGCTTCCGCAAGAAGGCCGGCGAGCCCGACAACGACACACTCACCCGTTCCGCGTTGGTCGGCTTCCTGGGCGACGACGACATCGCCGAGAAGTCGGTGCGCGCCGAACTGCTCAAGCAGGGCGATGCGGCTCTGAAGAGCAAGGACGGTCATCTCGATCTCGAAGCGGCCGATCCCGACCTGCTGGCCGATGCCCTCGGCGTGGCGGTGCAGGAGCGCGGCGCTCCCGCGATCGACGCGCTGATCGCCGAGATCCCGAAGACGTCGGACCCGGCCAAGCGCAATGCGATGCTGTCCGCACTCGCGTCGACCAAGGATCCCGTGCTGGCCAACAAGGCACGTGACTTCTCGCTCGGCAAGGACGTGAAGGTCGGTGAGATGGCGTCCATCCTTCGTGGCGGTCGCGCCACGGAAGCGACCCGTAACGATCTGTGGAAGTGGTTCACCGCGAACTACGACAAGATCGTCGCCCGCACGGGCAGCTTCGCCGGCGGCAGGCTGCCGGAGATGGCAGCCGGTGGCAGCTGCTCGAAGGAGGAAGCCGACCGTCTGGACGCGTTCTTCAAGCCGCGTCTGGGTCAGGTCAGCGGCGCGGAGCGTGGTCTGGCGCAGACCAGCGAGCAGACGCTGCTCTGCGCGGCGTTGAAGGCCAAGCAGGACCCGAAGACGATCACGCGCTGATCGATCTTTGTCGGTGATGTATCGAAGGCCGGGCGAGCGATCGCCCGGCTTTTTTTGTTGTCCGGGATGCCTCAGCGAATCTGGAAGCTCACGCGCACAGGCGCGCCGACGCCGTTCGGTATCACCATGTACTCGAAGTTCCCGCCTTCCCGGCCACTCGCCTCCCAGGTACGACGGTAGCCAATGACGGTGCCGCGGCCGTTGCAGGGCGCCGTTCGTCCGTTGACCTTGCACAACGCATGCGTCTGAACCTCACGCAAGGGACTGCCCAGCAATCGCGCTTGAGCGTGTTTCCCGTAACCTATGTCATCCGTTCTGATGAGCATCGACGTTCCTCCGTGATCACGGGTGGTCGACGATCTCCCCGACGTGTCTTCGAAGCCTCCCTTACTCGAGGTGACGGATGATACGAAAGCGCGGGAGAGATTGTTTCCTTGTGCGAAGGCTTGCGTCGATAGCATAAAAAAGGCTGCTGCAGCGAGCACGTCTGCTTTCATCGAGGATCTCCACGAATACCAGTTTCAGGGTCCTCATTGTTATGAACGACGCCGCGCATCACACATCAGGGACTAAGGATTCTTTCGTAGGGTGAGTCTCGATCGTCTTCGTCTTTTCCTGTCTTCGTCTTCTTCGTAAGCGAACAGATCGATCGTGCGAAAGGTTTCGTCTCGCTTGGCTGTTGATGACTGGCAGCATTCCCACGGTTTTGCTTTGCTTGGTCCTCTCTCAAAAGAGGACATCGGCATGCACGTCTCAGCGCCAGTAACGAATTCGTATCCTTCGGCCACCCAGTCCATAGCGGTGCCCGCAAGATGTTCACCTCGGACCGTTGAGTCGCCATCGGCGCCCGGCAACGTCGCGCGCATCGATTTCTCACGCATCACGCCGCGGCAGCTTCAGGCCTACCTCGACGAAAACCTTAAGAATGGCACGATCGATATTGGCGATGCCTCCGCACTGGGAAGTTCGATCCCTGGGGAGTGGTATACCGAGCGGGCCGATTCGCCCATCGATCTTAAAGGGACGATCGAAGGCATCGCCAGCTTCGACCGTCATAACGGCTACGATACGGCTGCGGTTTTCTATGAAGGGCTCGCAGCCCGCATGAGCCTGATGGAACAGGCGTCGGCGCGCATCTCCGTGACGGTGTGATCTACGTCGGCGTGCTGGCCGCGTCATGCGCTAATCTTGCACCATGTCACAGCGGACCATCCCATCGCCACGTCCCATCTCGGCCACCGCTCGCGATGTCGCCGAAGCCGCCGGCGTGTCGATTTCCGCCGTCTCCCGGACGTTCACCCCAGGTGCCAGTGTCTCCGCCAGGACGCGCGAACGTGTGACCGAGGCGGCGACGCGTCTGGGGTATCGCCCCAATCATTTAGCGCGCAGCCTCATGACCGGCCGCACCGAGCTGATAGGGCTCGTCTCAAATCATTTCGCCAACCCGACGTTCATGGAGGTCTTCGACCTGTTCACCCGTGAGCTGCAGGCGAGGGGCCTTCGCCCGCTGCTGGCGAACCTCGGTGAGGACGAAGATGGCAGGGCAGCCATCGACATGGTGCGTCAGTACAACGTGGATGCCGTGCTGATTGCGACCTCGGCACCGCCGGCGGGCTTCGCCGCCTCGTGTCGCGAGGCGGGGCTGCCCGTGCTGCATGTCTTCGGCCGGCCAGGGCGTTCGTCGCCCGTGCCGGTGGTGACGGTGGACAACGAGGCGGGCGGGCGGATGGTAGCGGAGACGATGCGCGAACGCGGCCTGGTCCGGCTGGCGTTTATCGGCGGCTCCGCGCACGATGCGTCGACGCTGGATCGCGGTAACGGTTTCGCGTCCGCGGCGGGAGGTCTTCTGCTGGAGAGCATCCATGCGGGCGACTACAGCCACGAGCACGGCCGCAAGGCGATGCACGCGTTGCTCGATGGAGGTGCGGCCATCGATGGGGTTTTCTGTGCGGACGACGTGCTGGCGCTTGGTGCCATCGACGCGTGTCGTGAGCGTGGCTTGAGCGTGCCGGAGGACATCAGCATCGTCGGGTTCGACGACATGCCGCTGGCGGCGTGGGCGTCCTATTCGTTGACCACGGTTCGACAGCCCATTCGCGACATGGTGCTGCACGCCATCGAACGCATCGTCGCCTGGATGGAAAACCCCGAGACGATCCCGCGCAGCAAACTATTTTCCTGCGAGCTCGTCCAACGGAACAGCCTCCGCAAGGCCGCCAAGCTGTAGAAGCGCGCCTGCGCGCGACCCCGGCAGCCGAGAACTCACCCCACATCGACCCACCGCCTCTCACGGTTCGACACCAGCGCCGCCGCGATCACCTTATCCACCTCATACCCATCGCGAAACGTCGGCCACACGGCATCGCCCGTCGCCACCGCCTGCAGAAAATCCCGCGCCTCGATCACGATCTGTTCGTTGTATCCGGTGCCGTGGCCGACGCCCTGATTGAAAGCCAGGTAATCCGGGTGCGCCGGTCCCATCAGCAGCTTCTGAAAGCCTCGGCGAGCCGGGTCACGCGAGGCGTCATACAGCCACAACGCGTTCTGGTCTTCCTGATCGAAGGCGATCGCACCGCGGGTACCGGTGATGCGATACGTGTAGCCCATCTTTCGTCCCGCGGCCATGCGACTGAAGCTGATGCTGCCGGTGGCTCCGTTGGCGAAGCGCAACAGCATCTGGCCAAGGTCATCGTTCTCCACGGCTTCGGGACCATGTGCTCCGGCCCGGGTCGGCTGGACGATGCGTGTGTCCGCCACCAGGCTGGCGATCGGACCGACGAGGCGCAGGCAGGCGTTGACGATATGCGTGGCGACATCGCCCAGGGCGCCGGCTTCGGTTCCCGTGGCGATGCGCGTGCGCCATGAGGCTGGCAGCGAGGGATCGTGCAGATAGTCCTCAACATGCTCGGCACTGATCTGAATGACATCGCCGATCTCGCCCGAAGCGACGATCTGCCGGGCGAGCTGACTGGCCGGCGTGCGGATGTAGTTGAAACCGACCATGTTCGCCAGGCCGGCCTTCTCGACCGCTTCGGTCATGGCGAGGGATTGCTCCGCACTGGCACCGAGTGGTTTCTCGCAGAAGATCGGTTTTCCCGCCGCGACACAGGCCATCACCATGTCGAGATGGGTGCGCGGTGGCGTGGCGATCACCACGGCATCCACCGCCGGATCGTCAACGAGTTCCCGCCAGTCGCCGGTGGATCGCCTCCACCCCCAGCGGGCGGCGTGTTCGGCGGCCCCCGCGGCGGTCGAGGTCGCCAGCATCTCGCAGATCGGTCGCAGCGTCGGTTCGAAAGTCGCCGCCACGCTGTGGAACGCCAGCGTGTGCGCTTTACCCATGTAACCGGCGCCGATCAATCCGATCCTCAGCTCGCTCATGGCATGGTCTTCCGGGGTTGGGAGAGACCGACTCTACGGATGCTGCAATGCAGTTTGCAAGCGCTTGCAAATCGGCCTAGCGTAGTACCGAGCCGGTACCTCGCCGGTCCTCCCACAACGCGCACCGCGCAGGAGTCCGCATGAATGCCTCCTTCCAGACCGATCGCCGACCGTCCATCGTTCCGCGCGTCTTCACCGAAGACACGCTGGATACGGGCCTCATCGTCAACGAACTGCTCGACGGCATCGGCGCAGTGACCTTGCGGGGGCTGTTCAGCGCTGACGAGATCGCCGAGGCCCGCGCTATCGTCATGCGCGAATCGAACGCGGATGACCGTGGCGGAAAGGTCACGCATTTTCAGGGCGATGCCGAGCGGGCGGGGCGGATCAATCTGCAGCGTCGCGTATGGAATCTGCTCGCGAAGGGCGAGATCTTCTCGCGGATGGCGGCGCATCCGGCGATCATGAAGGTCATGCGCGCCTTCATCGGCAGCGAGTTCATCATGGGCTCGATCGCGGCCAATCGCATTCTTCCCGGCGGCCCCGGGCAGGAGCCCCATATCGATTATCCGTACTGGGATTACCACTCGCCGCAGACGCATCCCGTGCGTCTCAACTCGACGTTTCCGCTGAACGCGCAGGCGACGATCATGCTCGATCCGTTCACCGAGGAGACCGGAGCGACCGCCTATGTACCGGGTTCGCAGCGTCAGCTGCATTACCCGGATGAGAGCGATCGTTTCTTCGACCGGTGCGAACGCATGCTCGGCGAGCCGGGCGATACGGTGATCTTCTTCGGCGCGGTGTGGCATTGCGCGATGCCCAACCGGAGCACTATCGACCGTACGGCGATCATCACGCAGTACCTGCCGAAGTTCATCAAGCCGATGGAGGACATCCCCGCAGCCTTGCCTGCCGAGTTCGTAAAGAACGCCAGCGCGGACGTCAGGCAGCTACTGGGACTGAATTATCCGTACCCGGAAGTGCTCGACGCGGCGCGCGGTGGAAATGCCGAAGGGCGGGATGTAATGAAGGCGCGCTGATAGCGGCGTCGTTGCGGCCTGTATCGCCGTCGGGATGGTTCCCATCCGAGCCGCTCCGATCGACGTCACTTCGCGTGATGCGGCGTCCGCACGCTGGCGGCAACCGGCGTCGCTGGCGACGGGCTCCCGACGAAATGCACGACATCATCCAGCACCGGCGGGGCTTTCTTCCCGCCGCGCAGCGCGAACAGAATGCCCATGTGCCCCATGTCGGGGTAGAGCTTCACCACTACCGATTCACCCTGGGCCTCGTAACGCCGCTGCAGGGAAAGCGCATTTGACGGCCGCACGGTCGAATCGTCCTGACCTTGCAGAAGCAAGGCGGGGGGCTCGTCGCCATCGACGAAATTCACCGGTTGCGAGCGCGCCTGTTCGGCCGGTGTATGGCCGAACATGTCGATGAAGTCGTCGTCCTTCAGCGGCAGGAAGTCGTACGGCCCGGCCAGCCCGATAAAGCCGGACAGATCCCGCGGCTTCATGCCGACCGCGCCAAGCCAGCGCGCATCCGCGGCCAGCAGCGCGGCGATGTGCCCGCCTGCGGAATGGCCCATCACGAAGACGCGCCCGGTGTCACCGCCATAGGTGCCGATGCGATCGTGCGTCCAGCGGACGGCCTTTGCCGCATCGCCGACGAACCCGTCCAGTTTTACCTTCGGCCACAGGCGATAGTCGGGTACCACGGTGACGATGCCCCGCGACGCCAGCGCCTCGCCCACCCAGCGGTACCACTGCCGCTTGCCGCTCTTCCAGCTGCCGCCGTAGAGGAACACCACCACGGGCGCGTTCTTCGCATCGACGGGGCCGTACACATCCAGCGCCAGCCCGTCCGACGGGTCGTAGACGATGTCGTGGTGCGCAACGACGCCGGTGGACGACTGGCGTGCATTGATCACACCGAACAGAGCGGACTGGCAGCCGGAAAGGAGCAGGGCGCCGAGAGAAACGAGGAAGAGTCGGGTCATGTAAGCACTCTACGGACCGCCCGTGAAAACGGATGCAGCGCCACGTCCGCCGTGCTTCCACACCGCTGTGATTCAGAACCCCGGTGATTCCATACCCCAGTGATTCCATACCCGGTGGGAGCCAGCCCGGCTGGCGATGCCCTCAGTGCGCCGCCGGATGCCGCCGGATAAAATCCACGGTGTCCGCCAGCACCGAAGCCGACCGCTGCCGCGGCCCGAGTGCCAGCAAGAGCCCCTCATGGCCCACGGCGGGATAGAGCTTCAGTTCGACGGGCTCCCCCTGCTGCCGGTAACGCCCCTCGAACGCGACGGCCTCCGCCGGCGAGACGATCGTATCCTTCTCCCCCTGCAGCAGAAGCGCGGGCGGCTCGTCACCATCCACGAAGTTGATCGGCTGCGAACGCGCCTGCTCGGCAGGCGTGTGTCCGAAGATGTCCGCGAACTCGGGTTCGTCGAAAGGAATGAAGTCATAGGTGCCGGCGACGCCGATGAACCCGGCGAGGTCGCGCGGGCGCATACCGACCGCACCAAGCCACTGCTTGTCGACAGCGAGCATCGCGGCAACCTGTCCGCCCGACGAATGACCCATCACGAACTCGTCGTGCGGATCGCCACCGAATTCCCCGGCGTGGTCGTGTGCCCAGCGCACGGCTTCCGCACCATCATGCAGAAAGCCATCCTGTCGCGCGGCCGGCCAGAGCCGGACGTCGGCAACGATTGTCACGATGCCGCGAGCGGCCAGTGCCTCGCCCACCCAGCGGAACCACTGGCGCTTCCCGCTCATCCAGCTGCCGCCGTAGAAGTAAACGACGACGGGCGCGTGGGTCGCCTGCGCCGGAGCGTAGACGTCCAGTGCGATATTCAGTGCGCGGTCGTAAACGAGATCGCGATGTGCCACGACGCCATCGGTGGACTGGCGAGCATTCATCGCGCCGAAGAACGCCGACTTGCAGCCGCCGAGGAGCACAACGAACAGAAGGATGAAGGCGCGAAGGGACATGAGCGGGATTGTAGCCGTGGGCGCCTTGCATAGGCCTTCCTGCGGTCCAGCGGCTAGAATCCGGACATGACCGATGTCCGCACGATCCTGCGCCAGGCCGCCGAGGCCCTTGGCGACCGACTCGAGGCCGAGCTGCTGCTAGCCCATGTGCTGGGGGTGAATCGCGCGTGGTTCTTTGCGCATGCCGATGACGAACTCGGCACCGACGCCACTGCGGCTTTCGGAGGGCTCGTGCGCCGACGTGCGGAAGGCGAGCCGGTCGCTTACATCACGGGCACGCGGGACTTCTGGTCGATGACCCTGGAGGTAGGGCCCGCCACGTTGATACCGAGGCCGGAAACCGAGCTTCTGGTGGAGCTCGTTCTGGAGCGACTGCCTGCGGGAGGACGCGTGCTCGACCTCGGTACGGGCAGCGGGGCGATCGCCCTCGCCGTGGCGAAGGAACGTCCCGATGCTTCGGTCACGGCCGTCGACTTCAGCGAGCCGGCGCTGGTTGTCGCCCGGCGAAACGCGGAGCGCCACGGTCTGCAGCGCGTACGCTTCGCTGCCAGCAACTGGTATTCCGCGGTGGTTGACGAGCGTTTCGACGTCATCGTCAGCAATCCTCCGTATATCGAGTCAAGCGACGCGCATCTCGGGCAGGGCGACCTGCGTTTCGAGCCGTCAAGCGCGCTCGCTTCAGGGGAGGACGGTCTCGACGACATCCGGCGCATCGCCTCCGGCGCATCCGCGCATCTTGTCGACGGTGGCTGGCTGCTGATGGAACACGGATGGAACCAGGGCGACGCCGCGCGCGCCGTGCTTGAACGCGAGGGTCTGGCGGACGTCTTCACCGCCCAGGATCTGGAGGCGCGGGACCGTGTGAGCGGGGCGAAGTCGGTCGCCCGATAAGTCCGGCCAGCCTCAGCCCGCGCTGGCCACTTCCGTCGCCACGAACTGCGGAAACCGCGCAACGATCGCGCTGCGGATCTGCGGCAGGTCGAGTCCGGCCATCGTGAGGACTTCCTCGCGGCTACCGTGTTCGAGATAAGCGTCCGGCAGCCCCAGATGCAGGATCGGCAACGTCACGCCATTGGCTGCCAGCAATTCGGCCACGCCCGCACCGGCACCACCGGCGATGGCATTGTCCTCGATGGTGACGAATGCTTTGTGCGTCCGCGCCATCTCGAGGATGAGTTCCTCATCCAGTGGTTTCACGAAGCGCATGTTCACCAACGTGGCATCAGTCTCCGCGGCGATAACAGCGGCAGGTGCCAGCATCGTGCCGAAGGAAAGAATCGCCAGACCGTGGTGCCCGCGACGGCGCACTTCGGCCTTGCCGATCGGATACGTCTCCAGCGCCTCGACCATCTTCGCGCCCGGACCGGTACCGCGCGGATAGCGAATGGCGGCTGGGCCGTGGTACTGATAGCCCGTGCTCAGCATGATGCGGCATTCGTTCTCGTCGGCCGGCGCCATGATCACCATGTTCGGCAGGCAGCGCATGAAAGACAGATCGAAACTGCCCGCGTGCGTGGCGCCGTCCGGACCGACCACACCCGCGCGGTCGACCGCGAAGGTGACATCGAGGTTCTGCAGGGCGACGTCGTGGATGGCCTGATCGTAGGCGCGCTGCAGGAACGAGGAATAGATCGCCACGACGGGCTTCGCACCCTCGACCGCCATGCCCGCGGCAAGCGTGACCGCATGCTGCTCGGCGATGGCCACGTCGAAATAACGCTGCGGGTATTCCTTCGAGAAACGCACCAGGCCGGAGCCTTCGCGCATCGCCGGGGTGATGCCGAGCAAGCGCTCGTCGGCGGCCGCCATGTCGCACAGCCAGTCGCCGAAGATATCGGTATAGGTCGGTTTGGCGGGCGCGCTCTTCTTGACAAGACCGGCCACCGGGTCGAACGGACCTACGGCGTGGTATTCGATCGGACCTTTTTCGGCAGGCTCGTAGCCCTTGCCCTTGGTCGTCATCACGTGGACGAGCTGCGGGCCGGGGAGGTCCTTGGCGGTCTCCAGGGCCTGGACCAGCTGCGCCATGTTGTGCCCGTCGATGGGACCCGTGTAGTGGAAGCCCAGTTCCTCGAACAGCGTCGACGGCACGAACATGCCCTTGGCGTGTTCTTCCCAGCGCTTGAAGAAACGGCCGAAGAACGACTCCCTCGGCATGGCCTTCTTGGCCCGCTCCCGCCAGGCGTTGAGCGTGCGGCTGGACATGGCGCGGGCCATCATCTTGGTCATCGCGCCGACGTTTTCGCTGATCGACATGCCGTTGTCGTTGAGGATCACCAGCATGTTCGGCTCGACGTCGCCGCCGTGGTTCAGGGCCTCGAAGGCCATGCCGGCGGTCATCGCGCCGTCGCCGATGACGGCGACGACCTTGCGGTGGTCGCCTCGGCGCTGCAGAGCGATCGCCATACCCAGCGCGGCCGAAATGGACGTGGACGAATGCCCGACGCCGAAGGTGTCGTACTCGCTTTCCTCGCGGCGGGGGAAGGGAGCCAGGCCGTCCTTCTTCTTGATCGTGGTGATGCGGTCGCGGCGGCCGGTCAGGATCTTGTGCGGGTAACACTGGTGACCCACATCCCAGACGAGGCGGTCTCGCGGGGTATCGAGCACGTGGTGCAGGGCGACCGTGAGCTCGACGACGCCCAGTCCCGCGCCGAAGTGACCGCCCGACGAGGCGACGGCCTCGATCAGGTACCGGCGCAGTTCGTCGGCGATCGCCGGAAGTTCATCTTCCGGGAAACGCCGGAGATCCTCCGGCGAGTCGATCTGCGCCAGATAAGGGTAGCGGGAGAGGTCGTTCATCCGCCTATTGTTCGCCTACGGAGGGGCGGGGGCAAGGGACGACGTGTGAAACCTTGCGGGCAAAGGCGGGCGGGATTCAGGCGGGGCGTCGATCCCGTGGCAGATGGCTGACCAGAAATTCCATCTGGTCGGCCAGGATATTGCGGTTGGAAAGGATCAGGTGCTCCACCCAGCTGGGCCGGTAGGGCACGGCCAGAAGCGGCATGCGGGCCTGCTGCGGGGTACGGTTGCTCTTGCGCAGATTGCAGGCCAGGCAGGCGCTGACCACGTTCTCCCACTCGTCTGCGCCCTTCTTGGACAAGGGCAGCACGTGGTCGCGGGTGAGTTCGTGGCGGGTGTAGTGGTGACCGCAGTAGAGACAGATGTGCCGGTCGCGGGCGAAGAGGGCCGTGTTGGTCAGCGCCGGCGCCGGATCGACGGCGTGTTCTCGGCAGTGGCCGGTGCTGGCCACGATGGGGTGAAGCTCGAGGCTGCTCTGCATGCCGAGCGCCCGGTTCATCCCGCCGTGGACGGTGAGGCAGGCGTCGCCCAGTGTCCAGGCCACCACGCCGCGGACATACAGGCAGACGGCGTCCTGCCAGCTGATCCAGTCCAGGATGCGGCCCGCCGCGTCGAGCGACAGCACGCGCGTCGTATGCAGCGCGCTTACCCTCGGCAGGTCCTCTTGGAGCACTTCCATCGTCATCGGGTCTCGTCCTTCACTAAAGCGAAAGAGCGTTCCAGCAAGCCGAACTCCGTGCGGATCGGGGGGCCGATCCCGCCTCCTGGGAGGCGTTCGCCCGAGCATAGCCCATTATTGCGACGGAATCGCGCACGCCCGGTACGGTTCTTGCGGGGCTGTAGCGGTCATGAAGCGCTGATATAGTGGGGGTTCGTTAACGCCTGCGCGGGTTTGGAAGGGGGGCCGGGGTGGCTTCCCAGGTCCGGCGGGTCCATGAGGGTTTCTCAGTGGCAGAAGTGCTTTTCTACGAGCGTCCGGTTCCCCTGAATCGCACGGCGCATCGCGATCTCCGTCTCAAGGCGGTGAACAACATCCGTTTCGCGGCCACGGCGCACTCCGTGCCCCTGACCGGCGTCGAGTTCGCGCCCGCCGCGCGTGACTTCCCGATCCTCTTCGCTGGCAACACCATGGAAGAGGCCGGCCCGATGGCCCTCCTCGGCCTGCGTCAGGGCGAGAACCTGCTGGTCGGTGAGAACGGCTTCTGGGAACAGGGCATGTACATCCCGGCGTTCGTCCGCCGCTATCCGTTCGTGCTGGCCGAGAAGCCGGCCGGTGCCGAAGGCGACGACTTCACCGTTTTCCTCGACGAGGCCTACGAAGGCTTCAACGAAACCGAAGGTGAGCGTCTGTTCAACGAAGACGGCACCGACGCGCCGGCGCTGACCAATGCCGTGAATTTCCTCGGCGAGTTCCAGGACCACGTCGCCCGTACGCAGTGGTTCATGGGCAAGCTCCGCGAGCACGACCTGCTCGAGCCGCGCACCATCACCTTGCAGAAGGAAGGCAAGGGCATCAACCTCAACGGCCTGTTCGTCATCAACGAAGAGAAGCTGCGCGGCCTCGACGAGAAGGTCGCCGGTGAATTCCTCCGCGAAGGCGCCTTCGGCTGGATCTACGCGCACCTGGTGTCGCTGGCCAACATCGACCGCATGGCCGCGCGTCTCGACACGCGCGAGCAGAAAGAAGTCACGACCCCCACGGTCTGATTGTCTGGCTCCATCAAAAAAAGGCCACCCGCGAGGGTGGCCTTTTTCGTTCCACCGCCTCGATCAGCGAACCGGCTTCGCCAGCCGTATCAGGTCCGTATCGAAGCCATGCTTCACATACATGTCGCGGGCCCGCTCGTTGCCGGGGAACACGGCCAGCGTTACAAACTGGCAGCGATGGTCCTTGGCCCAGGCGTAGGCGTGGTCGAGCAGGAAGGTACCGACGCCTTCGCCCTCGTGTTCTTTCGCCACCGCGATATCGGAGATATGGCAGTTGTCGCGATGCGTGAAGAAGTCCTTGGTTTTCTGAAGATGCACGAAGCCCACAGGGTCACCGTCTTCGTTCTCGGCGACGAAGATGTAGCTGTTGGACGGTTGTTCGTCGAGGTGTCTGACCAGGTCCGACTCGATGCCCTTGAGGCAATCGGTCTTGCTGCGCCCGTTGGGCAGCGGGAAGTCGACGAAACGGTGGAGCAGGCCAAGGATGAACTCGTCATCGTCGCTCTCGGCGAGACGGATCAGAAACGGAGAGTCGCTCATCGGGTCGGGCACCGTCGCGGTGGGAAGGCTGGCCAGAGCCTTTTCTACACCTTCGGGGGTGGCGGGGAAACCCCCGCCACCCTCCAGCGGGTTACAGCAGTTCCGGCAACGTCGCCACGCCTGCCTCGATCGCCGCCTTGTGCACGTGGATACGCGGCAGGATGCGGCTGAAATAGAACGTGGCCGTGTCGCGCTTGGCCTGCTTCGCATCCGCGGAGAGGTGTGACCCCTCGGCGGCGAGTACGCTGCGTGCCCAGCAGTAAGCCAGGGTCACATAGCCCGACAGATAGAGATAATCCACCGCGGCCGCGCCCAGCTCCTCCGGGTTGGCCTGTGCGCTCTGGGCGATCGCCTGGGTCAGATCGCCCCAGGTCTTGGTCGCCACGGCGAGAGGCCCGATGAAAGCCTTGACGCTTTCCGTGGTCTGGTGCGCCTGGCAGAACGCCGAAATCTCACCGAGGAAATGCTTCAGACCGGCGCCCTGCAGCTGCATGACCTTGCGGCCGAGCAGGTCCAGCGCCTGGATCTGCGTGGTGCCTTCGTACAAGGTGATGATGCGCGCATCGCGGACGAACTGCTCCATGCCGTGCTCGGCGATATAGCCGTGACCGCCGAAGATCTGCAGGGCTTCCTTGGTGCATTCCTGCGCGGCTTCGGTGAGCAGGCCCTTGGCGATCGGAATCAGGAAGGACAGCAGTTCACCGGCTTCCTTGCGCGCCTGCGGATCCGCATCGCGCGACTCGATGTCGCTCTGCAGCGCGGCGTAGGCGGCGAGCACGCGGCCACCTTCGACGAAGGCACGCTGGGTCAGCAGCATGCGGCGCACGTCGGGATGCACGGTGAGCGGATCGGCCGGCTTGTCGGGCAGTTTCGCACCGGACAGCGCACGCATCTGCAGGCGCTCACGGGCGTAGTTGAGGCTGTTCTGCAGGGCGCGCTCGGACACTGCAAGACCCTGGATGCCGACGGCGAGCCGCGCGGCATTCATCATGGTGAACATCGCCACCAGACCCTTGTGGGCGGGACCGATCAGCCAGCCTTCGGCCTCGTCGAAGTTCATCACGCAGGTGGCCGAGCCCCGGATGCCCATCTTGTGTTCGATGGCGCCGGCGGCGACGGCGTTGCGCTCGCCGAGGCTGCCGTCTTTGCCTACCTTGAACTTCGGCACGACCAGCATCGAGATGCCCCGGCTGCCGGCCGGCGCGTCGGGAAGCCGCGCGAGCACGAGGTGGATGATGTTCTCGGCGAAATCGTGTTCGCCCGCGCTGATGAAGATCTTGGTCCCGGTAACGCGGTAGCTGCCGTCCTCGTTCGGCTCGGCGCGGGTCTTCAGCAGGCCCAGATCCGACCCGGCCTGCGGCTCGGTGAGACACATGGTGCCGGTCCAGCGACCTTCGATCAGCGGCTTCAGGAAGGTTTCCTGCTGCCATGCGTCACCGTGGTGCTCGAGGGCGTCGGTGGCGCCGTGCGAGAGCAGGGGGTAGATGCCCCAGGCCAGGTTGGCCGAGTCGATCATTTCCTTGGTCATTGCGCCCAGCACGGCGGGCAGGCCCTGGCCGCCGAACTTCTCGTGCGCGGTGAGACCAGCCCAGCCGCCTTCCGCGTACTGGCGGTAGGCTTCCTTGAAGCCTTTGGGCGTGGTGACCGACGCGGTGGCCTTGTCGTAATGGCAGCCTTCCTGGTCGCCGCTCGCGTTCAGGGGTGCGAGCACCTGCTCGTTGAAGCGGGCGGCCTCATCGAGCACGGCATCGAGCAAGTCGCGCGTGTGGCCCTCGCCGCCTTCCAGCCGGGCGAGCACGGCTTCGGCGCCGAGTACGTCGTAAAGCGCGAAGCGCATGTCGTCGAGGGGGGCTTTGTAGATCGTCATGGCGAATCCTGGCGTCGCGGCGGGCGCGGCTGGGTGAGGTCAGGGAGAGCGATAGGTATCGGGGATGCCGGGTACCGGCGACAGCCAGTTGCGTCCGTGCACCTCGAAGGTGCGGGGCTTCTTTTCCTGCTCCGGGAGGGCGGTGATCGTTCCTTCGATGGCATAGGGCAACGAGCCGGAGCTGCCTTTAGCGGCCAGTTCGGCCAGCGCTTTCGACATGTCCGGTGTCGGCAAAAGATCGATTTTCGCCACGTCGGCGGCGAACGACGGGATGTCCTGATCGACCTTCGCATCGAGCAACACCCCGGCGAGGTTGCCCACCTGCAGGGTGCCCTGGAACGCCTCGAACGACATGCCGCCGTAACTGTTGTTGCGGACGCGCAGGGTCAGGTGCCAGACGCCGCCCGGCCTGGCGGTGACTTCCTGCAAGGTCACCGACGGCGGAAAAACACTCTTTTTCGCGGGGCCGCAGGCGGCGAGCGTGGCCACGCCGAGAAGCAGCGCGATGCGTACGAACGAGTTGCGGACGGTCGAGATCATTCCCTGGGCTTCCGGCATGGGTGCGTCGAACAGGTGTCGGATGGTAGCGCCGGGCATGCATGCGCGCGAGACGTGCGTTTGAAACGCGGTTCCCAAGCGGCGAGCGAGCAGGCATCATCAGCGATCATCATCCAAGACCATCGATTCTCCCTATGACCCGACGCATCGCCGCACGACGTTCGCCCATCCACGGAAACGGCGTCTTCGCCACCGCGCCCATCAAGGCCGGCGACGAGATCGTCGAATACAAGGGCGACATCATCACCCACGCCCAGGCCGACAAGAAGTACGGCGACGGTGGCGAGACAGGACACACCTTCCTCTTCACGCTGAACGAGAAGTTCATCGTCGACGGCAACAGCAACGGCAATACGGCGCGCTGGATCAACCATGGCTGCGATCCCAACTGCCAGGCCGTGGTTGAGGAAGCCGTGGAAGGCAAGCCGTCGAAGAAGGACCGCGTGCTGATCGAAGCCATCCGCGATATCGCGCCCGGCGAAGAGCTGACCTACGACTACGGCATCACGCTGGACATGCCGCATACGGCGCGCCTGAAGAAGATCTGGGCCTGCCTGTGCGGCTCGCCGAACTGCATCGGTACGATGCTCAAGCCGAAGCGCAAGGCCGCCTGATCCTTCTCTTCACGTTTGCTCACGGGGCGCCGACGCCTGCGCGACGCCCCGGTCATGCTCCGCCATCGATCCTCGGAATACACCCTTTCCGAGGAATCATCATCATGGCAAGCCAATCTCTCGACGGTCGTCGTATCGCAGTGATCGCCACCGACGGCTTCGAACAGTCCGAACTGACCGAGCCGAAGCGCCTTCTCGAAGCCGCCGGCGCGACGGTGGACGTCATATCGCCCGGCGATGCCACGCAGATCAAAGGCTGGGACAAGAAGGACTGGGGCAAGAGCGTCGACGTCGACGTACGGCTCGACGACGCCGATGCCGGCAAGTACGACGCACTGGTGCTTCCAGGTGGCGTGATCAATCCGGACAACCTGCGCACGGACGAGAAGGTGCTGGCTCTGGTCAAGGCGATCGCTGGCGCAGGCAAGCCCGTCGCCGCGATTTGTCATGGACCGTGGACGCTGATCAACGCCGGGCTGGTAAAGGGCAAGAAGCTGACTTCATGGCCTTCGCTGAAGCAGGATCTGGTCAATGCGGGTGCGAACTGGGAAGACAGTCAGGTCGTCCAGGACGGCAACCTGATCACCAGCCGCAAGCCGGATGATATTCCGGCGTTTACGGATGCCTTGATCAAGGCTGTGGCTGCCTGACCTGTGAGCACCGCCAGGGCTGGCTTTCGCAGCCAGCCCTGGCGGGAGCCGACGCCGCCGGCGATCGACCTGCCTTGGCCTGAGGTCTTCCGGGTCAATCCTCGTCCTCCCGCGGCTTCCACCGCTCCGCCAGTTTCCGCTGGATGGCCAGTGGTGCCGTGTCGTAGTGACTGAACGCCACGGCGTACCGCCCAAGTCCCCCGGTCGTCGACTTCAACTGCGTGGGATAGTCGGTGAGCTCCGCCAGGGGCACGCGCGCACGAATGAGCGTCTCGCCGCCACGTGACGCGTCGGTACCGATGATCTGTGCACGCTTGGCGGCGAGCCCACCTGTCACGTCGCCGACGTAGCGATCCGGAATCGATACCTCCAGGTCCATCACCGGTTCCAGAACCTGTGGCCGTGCTCGTGAGGCGGCATCGAGAAAAGCCTTGCGCCCCGCGCTGATGAAGGCGACTTCCTTCGAGTCTACCGGGTGATGCTTGCCGTCATAGACGGTCACACGCAGGTCCTGCATCGGGTATCCCGCCAACGCTCCAAGTTCCAGTGCCTGGCGCACACCTTTCTCGATCGCGGGGATGAACTGGTTCGGGATGACGCCGCCCCTGGTCTCATCCGCGAAAATGAAGCCCATGCCGCGCTCCATTGGCTCCACGCGCAGGAATACTTCAGCGAACTGTCCCGCGCCGCCCGTCTGTTTTTTGTGCCGATGATGGCCCTCGGCACGCACGCCGATGGTCTCGCGGTAGGCGATGCGCGGCGGGTGCGTAACGACGTCGATGTCATATCGCGACTTCATCCGTTCGATCATGAGTTTCAGGTGCAGGTCTGACAGACCTCGCACCACGGTCTCATTCAGCTCCTTGTGATGTTCGACGCGGAAGCAGGGGTCTTCTTCCGCGAGCCTCGCCAGTGCCTGCGACAGTTTCTGTTCCTGCCCCTTATGTGCCGGTTCGATCGCCAGTCCGAACATGGGTGACGGGAACGGCGCCGAATCGAGATGGATGCCCGCTTCGTCCGCGGCATCATGCAACACGGCGTCGAAGTGGATGTCCTCGACCTTCGCCACCGCGGCAATGTCACCGGGCAGGGCTTCGTCCACTTCGACATGTTCACGCCCCTTCAGGCGGAACAGATGCGCCACCTTGAACGGCTTGCGTCCGTCGTCGACGAGCAGTTGCGAATCCCGGCGCACCGTTCCCTGCCAGACGCGAAAAACGCCGAGCTTGCCGACGAAGGGGTCGTTGATGATCTTGAACACGTCGGCGACCACATGGCCTCCGGCATCGGCGGCCACCTCGAAACGCGTGCCGGCGTCGTCATGGAAGGGGGGAGGATTCGTTTCACCGGGACAGGGCAGAATACGCTCCACGATCTCCAGCAGTTCACTCACGCCGATACCGTCGCGCGCGCCGGTGAAGACGATGGGCACCAGATGACCGTCGCGGAGACAGTGCTCGAACGCGTTGCGCATTTCCGTAGTGCTCAACGCCGACTCGCCCTCGTCGAGATAATGCGCCATCACGTCGTCGTCGATCTCGACCACCTGATCGATGATGCGCTGGTGTGCCTCTCCGGGGGACGAGAAATCCGTCTCTCCCGTCGCCTGGAAAAAGGCGTCGCACACGGTGTGTCCCTGCGATGCGGGGAGGTTGAGGGGAAGGCATTCGTTCCCGAATTCGTTACGCAGATCGTCCACCAGCAGAGCGAGGTCCGCGCCCTCGGCGTCGATGCGATTGACCACGATGATGCGTGCGAGCCGGCGCTCCTTCGCGTAAGTCATCATGGCGCGCGTGCCGTGTTCGATGCCGTTGGCCGCGTTGACGACGATCGCTACCGTGTCGGCGGCGGCGAGCGCCGCGAGTGCCGGGCCTCGAAAGTCGGCGTAGCCGGGGGTGTCCAGCAGATGGATGCGATAGCCGTTGCGCTCGATGGAGGCGATCGAGGCATCGATCGAATGCCCGCGCGCTTTCTCCATCGGATCGGTATCGGAAACGGTACTGCCTCGCTCCACGCTGCCCATAGCGGTCAATGCGCCGCCGGCGTGGAGCATGGCTTCGAACAGGGTGGTCTTGCCGGCGCCGGCGTGTCCGGCGAGGGCGAGGCTGCGGATGCGTTCCGTGGATGGCGACACGATGCGACCCTCCTTCAGTGACACGAAGGATCCCCCCAGACCGCTAGCCTTCTCCTCCCGGGATGAAGAATCAAGGGGAATCTTCCGGGCGCCGCGCGGTCTGAAGCCCGGGCTTACGTTGCACTCAGCAGTACCCCGCTAACATTTGCGACTTTTCATCGAGCCCAAGGGATATTTCCCCGCGTGCAATACCCCGGCAAGGCGCCACCGCCGTTCGTCGACACCCACCGGCTGGAGCCGGAGGCGTCGTCGCGCCTGCATGGGCTGGTGCCGCTGGACCCGGAGACGCTCGCCGTCCTCAGGGCTATGCGACGGCAGCCGCCGCCGCGGAACCGGGTGCGTTTCATCCTGGCGCTTGCCGCGGTCCTGGTCTTCCACGTCCTGCTGATTCTGGTCATCCGCTACGAGATGGAGCCGCGGGTCCAGGTCGGCTTCTTCGTCCCCCAGGACAAGGCTGACGTACTCGAGGTGCGCTTCATCGAGCCGACCGCGCCGGCGCCCGCGGTGGAGGCACCTCCGCCGCCGCCGGTAAACGAACCGCCGCCGAAAGTCCGCTCTCCGGAGGCTACCCGTCCCGAGCCGCCGCCGAAAAAGAAGCCGGAGGCACCGCCGTCGCCCGACACTGCGCCCGCCGCGACGCCTTCCGATGCGCGGCCCGCGCCCGACCTGTTCGGCACCGACGGCTCGATTGCCCTGCCGAAGAGCGGTGCGAACCCGGCGGGCTCGGACTACACGCCCCCCCGGCCGACGGATAACACAAGCGTGATGTCGCACAAGACCACGGTCACCTACACGCAGACCCGCTTCGAGAAGGACTGGGCACCGCGCGACGAGAACGTGGTCAGTCAGGGCATGCGCCGCGTCATCGAGAAGACCACGGTGAAGAAGACCATCGACCTCGGTCACGGCACGCGGGTGAACTGCTCCACCGTCTTGTTCGTGCTGCCGGTGGGCTGCGGTGGCGAGGACCCCTCGAAGGCCGCGCATAAGGACGGCGACACACGCCTGAACATGGCGAATGCACCGCTGGTAAAGGATCTGCCGGGCGCGCCGCCTCAGCGCACGGAAGCCGAATGCATCGCCGCGTACCGTGCCGACGAGCGGGTCAAGGAGGGCTGCCCGACCGACACGCCGCTGAAGGCGATGGATCAGGAAAACGCCGAGCGCGCACGCCGAACCGGTAACTGACGCCTGCAACGCACGTCACGATTGTGCGGCGCGGCGTCAGCGTGGACACTAGCGCCCGATGCCGAACACTCTGCCCCCGGACAGCGAGCGACCCGACGCCGCCACATCGCTGCCCGTCTCGCCGCGCGAGGCGGCGATGCACGCGCTTGTCTACCGTCGTCTGCTGCGTGAGAAGCCGCGGGCGAGCGGCCGCCGGATCGCAGGCTGGGTCGGCACGCTGGTCATCCATCTGTTGTTTCTGTTCGGGATGATCCTGGGGCCGGCGTATGACGTTCTCCCGCCACCGCCCGAACCGGAGCACCCGGACGCCCTGCAGGTACGCCTCATCGACAAGCCGCCACCGCCGAAGCCACCCGTGCGCGGCACGCCGTCGACGGCCGCCGTGGCCAAGGTCAAATACACCACGAAGTGGTCCACCGCAGCCAGCCGCGCGGCCCAGGGTTCGCACGCGGCGGCCGTGGCGGCGGCGAAAACGCCATCGCGCCCCGCCGTGGCGGTGCCGGCCGCACAAGCCCCCAGGTTGAAGGCCGCGCCAAAGCCGGCGGCGCCACCGCCGAGCATGGCGGCAGTCGCGGATCGCCCTTTGGTTCAGCCCAAGGCGCCGCCACCGCAGCCCGAACTGGAGAAGGTCCCGGTTCCTGCTCAGGCACCGCCGGATCTCGCGATGGATACGCCCAGGCCCCAGGTCGTGCCCCCGACATTCCAGCCGGAACCCGTGCGTCCGCCGCAGGCGGAAGGCCTCGCGCCGATGCCTCCCCCGGCCTCGCTGGCGATTCCGCCGACGCCAGCGTCGCAGATGACCGTTACGCCGACGCCGCCCACGATCACCTCCGAAAGGACGGCGCCCGTTCCCAAAACGTCGATGACGCTGGCGACGGTGCCTCGTCCGGACGTGGAGGAAAGCGCCGCACCGCCGACGCCACAGCACGTGCCCTTGCCCGAGGTCGCTCCCGAGCCGGTGGCGCCGCCGAAGCCCGACCTGGCGATGGATACGCGCCCCGTTCCGCCGAAGGTATCCGTGCAGCCCGTGACCGCGCCGCCGGTCGAGGCCGATGCCGATCTCGAGGCCGTACCGCTCCCGGACGCGGCGGCCAGACCGACGGTGTCGGCACCCGTCGCTACGGTGGACCGCCCGGCGGTGCAGGCACCGGCGGTGTCGCCGGGTGAGATGCAGCGTCCGGTCGCCGGCGCCGAGACGGCGCCATCGGCGCCTGGTCAGGCCCCGGGCGACACGGCCGCCGGTGAATCGACGGCACAGGCGGCCGCCAGCCAGGGCAAGCAGGGTGACAACAAGGCGGCCGAGCCCGTGCAAGGCCAGTCGGCGGGTAAGGCATCCCCCGGCGACGCCAACGTCGCCGGCTCGAACACTCCTGGCGCGAACCAGGAGTCCGGCAAGCCGGGCGCGGCCAGGGGCGCGGACGAAGGCGACCGCGTCACCGGCGCCAACGGCACGTCGGATCGCAGCGACGGGGTCGCTGGCGGGCAGGGCGTAAAAGCGGGGCAGGTCGGCGCGTACACCGAGCTGAGGCCACGCGGAAACGTCCTGCCGCAGAACGGCGCGCGCGTGCATATCGATTACAAGGCGACCCGTTTCGACGGCGCCTGGACGCCCAAGGGCGAATCGTCCGTCGATACGGCCGTGCGTCATGGTGTCGAGGCGACGACGGTGAAGTTCGCGGTGCCGCTCCCTCGCGGCATCCGCCTCAATTGCACGGCGGGTCCGGGTAACGCCGGCAGCAAGGCGGCTGGCAATCCGGGAATGAATGCGATCTCCCTGCTGACGCTGGGCTGCAGCGGTGGCGACGGTCCGCCCAAGCCGGCCAGTCAGGACGCCGTGGCGAAGACGCAGACCATGGCGCCGGCGAAGCCGCTGGCGGAGAACCTGCCGCCCGCGAACAGCTCCACCGTCGCCGCCGCACCGGTCGCACTGGATAACACCGCGCTCTGCACGACGGCGCGCATCACCGGCGGGCCCTTGCCACCCGGTTGCGAGGGGTCGATCAAGATCAACGTGCCCGCGCCGTCGGCGAATTCCGGCTCGTGGGTACCCGCGAGCGATCAGTTCAAGTAGGCAGACGGCGAATCTCGGTGCCCGCGACCATGTCGTGGATCGCGCGGCGCCGATGATCGAACCAGGCGGGACTCAGCAGGATCGCCCACCCGATGACCGGCGCCCACAGGGCCGCCTTCAGCGACGTCAGCGGAAAAATCAGCACGAGCGCGAGCGGAAGCGCCGCGATGACGAGGCGCACGGATCCGCGCTTCCAGCTCGCTGGCTCGCCGCTGGCGTCCGTGACACGGATGCGCCACGGCCGCATGCCGAGCGTCTGGCCGCCGGAAACCCACGACAGCAGAAAATAAGCGCCCACCACGAGGCCCTGTAGCGGCTGATACCACCAGGTCAGCATCCGCCCGTGTTCGTCGAAGAGCTTCCCGCCGGTGACCATCTGCGCGAGCAGGCCCACCACCATGACGATGGCGACGACCGCGAGCGCGTCGTAGACGATCGCCGCGAAGCGGCGCCATGCGGGAGCGGGCGAAGTCGGAGTCATGCGATTCCACGGCGTTGGCGACGCGGCATTGTAGACGGGTCCAGGCATGCGAAGATTTGCGCATGCCCACGGATACCCAGCCTCAGACGGCCGCCGAACTCGCCGCCGACGATACGCGCCTGATCGCCCGCTTCATCGAGCGCGTCTGGTCGGAAGACGGTCTCGCAGAGCGCACGCTCGAAGCCTACAAACGTGACCTTGAGGGGCTGGCGCGCTGGCTCGGCACGCGGGGAAAGGGACTGGCCACGGCCGGTCGCGACGATCTGTCCGCGTATCACGGCAGCCAGCCCGTCGCCGTGCGCAGCATGGCGCGGCGACAGTCGGCCTTTCGCCGGTTTTACGCGCAGCTGGCGCGCGACGACGGTGCGCGAGAGGATCCGACCTTGCTGATGCAGCGCCCGCGCATGCCGCGTGGACTGCCCAAGGCGCTTGCCGAGCGGGAGATCGAGTCGCTGATTGTCGCGCCGGACATCGGCACTCCGCTGGGCCAGCGTGACCGCGCAATGCTCGAATTGATGTACTCCTCCGGCTTGCGGGTGTCGGAACTGGTCGATCTGCCACTGGCGGGTCTGAACACGCGGCAGGGCGTACTGCGGGTCACCGGCAAGGGGGGCAAGGACCGGCTCGTGCCCGTGGGAGAGGAGGCGCTGGCGCATGTGGAAACCTACCTGCGCGAGGCGCGTCCCCTGCTGGCGAAAGGGCACGGCCAGCCGGCGGCGTTGTTCCTTTCGAAGCGGGGCGGAGCGATGACCCGGCAGATGTTCTGGACCCTCGTCAAACGTTATGCCGTGCAAGTGGGCATTCCATCGAAACGGGTATCCCCGCACGTCCTGCGTCACTCCTTCGCTACGCATCTTCTCAATCACGGCGCCGACCTGCGTGCCCTGCAGATGCTGCTCGGTCACAGCTCGCTGAGCACCACACAGATCTATACCCTGGTGGCTAAGGAAGGTCTCAAGCGCCTTCACGCCCAGCACCACCCGCGCGGCTGACGCCCATGCCACAATCGGGGGAACCGAAAGCGGCGAACGTGTTCCAACGCTCTCCCGCATCCCCCCGGTGACAGATGGAGTCGTACCGATGTTGAAAAAAATCCTCCCGGCGCTGGTGGCTGGCGCTTTCGCCATGGGCGCCCACGCCGCCGACGATACGAAAGCCGTCCGCGACGCGGTCGAGGCGCTCGGCCCGGGCATTACGGTGGATAGCATCTCCGCCGCGCCGATGCCGGGTTTCTATCAGGTCGTGGCCTCGGGCCGCATGGTTTATGTCAGCGCCGATGGCCGTTACATGATCAACGGCAACCTGATCGACCTGAAGTCGAAAACCGATCTCAGCGCCGCCAGCTGGGCCGCCACACGCAAGGTCGAGCTCGCCAAGGTGCCGGCCTCGCAGCGCCTCATCTACGCGCCCGCCAATCCCAGGCACACCGTCACCGTCTTCACCGACGTCGACTGCGGTTTCTGCCGCCAGCTGCACTCGCAGATCGCCGAGTACAACAAGCAGGGTATCGCGGTGGAATACGTGTTCTGGCCGCGCGAGGGCGTGAAGACCACGGCGGGCAACGACACCCCCTCGTATACCAAGGCCGTCTCGGTCTGGTGCGCCGCCGACCGCAAGAGCGCCTTCAACGCGGCGATGAGCGGCGCGACCCCCAAGGCCGCCACCTGCGCCAATCCGGTGAAGGACGAGTTCGAGCTGGGCGAGCGTCTGGGCGTGAACGGCACCCCGACCATCGTTACCGAGAACGGCGACGTCGTAGGTGGCTATGTCACCCCGGCTCAGCTGCTGAAGGCCCTTCAGGCTCCGGCCGGCACCATTCGCGGCGGCTGATCCGGCCGGTCGCCGGCAACATCGGGCCCGCCCCGATGTTGCCGCGCAACATCATGTAGAATGGGCGTTTTCCTTCAGCGCCTATACCTCCCCGCATGATCGCACTCGACGGGCAGAGCGCCCTCTCTCCATTTCGCCTCGAACGACTGAACGCCCACCTGGATGCCCTGCATCACGGGACGCGGGTTCAGGCCGCCTGGTTCACGTACTTCGTGGACGGCTCCGCCGCGCCGGAGGGTGAGGCGCGTGCGCGTCTGCTCGCCGTGCTCGAGGCGAAGACCACGGCCCCCGAAAACGCGACGTTCTGGGTCGTGCCGCGGCTGGGCACCATTTCCCCCTGGTCGAGCAAGGCCACCGACATCCTTCACGGCGCGGGTTTCGACGTGCGCCGTGTGGAGCGTGGCACCGCCTGGCAGGTCACCGGCATGCCGGCGGCCGGCGATCCGGCCTACGCCTCGGTGATGGCCGCGTTCTGCGACCCGATGGTGCAGTCGCCGCTGACCCGTCTGGATGACGCCGCCGGCCTGTTCCTGGCGGGCGAGCCGGGTCCTCTGGGTCATGTGGAACTGGGCAGCGACGCCAGCGCGGCGCTGGCCGCCGCCAACAAGGAACTGGGTCTGGCCCTGGCCGACGACGAAATCGCGTATCTGGCGGATCGTTACGCCGAGATGGGGCGTCCGCCGACCGACGCCGAGCTGATGATGTTCGCCCAGGCGAACTCCGAGCACTGCCGGCACAAGGTGTTCAACGCCAGCTGGACGCTGGACGGCAAGCCGCAGGACATCTCGCTGTTCGGCATGATCAAGAACACGCACCAGAAGTCGCCGGCGCACACCTTGTCCGCGTACCACGACAACGCGGCGGTGATCGAAGGCTATGAAGGCCAGCGCCTGTTCGTCGATCCCGCCGACGGCGTGTTCCGCACGGTGGCGGAATCCGCGCCGTACGCGATCAAGGTTGAGACGCACAACCATCCGACGGCGATCGCACCCTGGCCGGGCGCAGCCACCGGTGCCGGTGGCGAGATCCGCGACGAGGGTGCCACGGGCCGCGGTGGCAAGCCGAAGGCCGGCCTCACCGGGTTCTCGGTGTCGCACCTGCGTATCCCGGGCTTGCCGCGCCCGTGGGAAAAAGATCGTCCGCTGCCGCCGCGCATGGCCTCGGCGTTTGAAATCATGCGTGACGGTCCGCTCGGCGCCGCCGCGTTCAACAACGAATTCGGTCGTCCCGCGCTGGGCGGTTACTTCCGCACCTTCGAGCAGGAAACCGGCGAGAAGGGCGTTCGTCGTGGTTACGACAAGCCGATCATGATCGCCGGCGGTCTTGCCGCCATCCGTCCCGACCACGTGCAGAAGCGTGCCGTCCGTCCGGGCGACAAGGTCATCGTGCTCGGTGGTCCCGCGATGCTGATCGGCCTGGGCGGCGGTGCCGCCTCGTCGGTCTCGTCGGGTACCTCCAGCGCGGAGCTCGATTTCGCCTCCGTGCAGCGCGATAACCCGGAAATGGAGCGTCGCTGCCAGCAGGTCATCGACGCCTGCTGGGCGCGCGGCGAACACAACCCCATCGTCAGCATCCACGACGTCGGCGCGGGCGGTGTGTCCAACGCCATCCCCGAAATCCTCAACGACGCCGGCGTCGGTGGCATCATCGACCTGTCGAAGCTGCCTTGCGACGACCCGACGCTCTCGCCGATGCAGGTGTGGAGCAACGAATCGCAGGAGCGCTACGTCCTCGCCATCGGGCCGGACGAACTCCCCGAGTTCGAAGCGTACTGCGCGCGCGAGCGCTGCCCGTACGCGGTCGTCGGCGATGCGACGGAAGAAGCCCGTCTGATCGTTCGCGACACGCGTCGCGACATCACCGTGATCGATCTCGGCATGGATGTGCTGTTCGGCAAGCCGCCGCGCATGCACCGCGATGCCGTGACGGTAAAACCGCGCGTCGACCTGGTCGCCGACCTCTCCGGCATGGGCATGGATGAAGCGCTGCTGCGCGTGCTTCGTCTGCCCGCCGTCGGGAGCAAGAGCTTCCTCATCACCATCGGCGATCGCACCGTCGGCGGCCTCAACGCGCGCGACCCGATGGTCGGCCCGTGGCAGGTGCCGGTGGCCGATGTGGCCGTCACCATGACGGACTTCGACGGCTACACGGGTGAAGCGATGGCCATGGCGGAGCGTGCTCCCATCGCGCTGTTGTCCAGCGCCGATGCCGCGCGCATGGCCGTGGGTGAAGCGATCACCAATCTCGCCGCCGCCTCCATGAAGCTGGACGAAGTGCGCCTGTCCGCCAACTGGATGGCCGCGGTCAATCACCCTGGCGAAGACGCCGCGTTGTTCGACGCGGTCAAGGCGGTCGGCATGGAACTGTGCCCGGCGCTGGATATCTCGGTGCCGGTTGGCAAGGACTCCCTGTCCATGCAGACCGTGTGGACCGACGAGGCCGGCAAGGCGCAGAAGACCGTCTCGCCCGTCTCGCTCGTCATTACCGGCTTCGCCCGCGTCGACGACGTGCGCCGCACGCTCACGCCGCAGCTCAAACTCGATCGTGGCGATACGGAGCTCTGGCTGATCGATCTGGGAGCCGGTCGCGATCGCCTCGGCGGCTCAGCACTCACCCAGGTATTCAATCGTGGCGGCGGTGTGCCGCCGGATCTGGATGACCCGAAGCGCCTGCGCGCGATGTTCGAGCTCATCCAGGAAGCCAATCGCTCCGGCCTGCTGCTCGCGTATCACGATCGCGCGGACGGCGGTGCCATCGTCACGCTCCTCGAAATGGCGTTCGCGGGTCATTGCGGCCTCGAAATCCGTCTCGACGGCTGGGCCGAAGCCACGCTTCGCGCACTCTTCAACGAAGAGCTCGGTGCCGTGGTGCAGGTGGCTTCGGCCAATCGCGAAGCCTTCGAAGCCTTGCTGGTGAAGTACGGCCTCGCGAGCATGACCCACATGGTCGGCCGGCCGAAGGAAAAGCTTGGCATCAAGCTGCACCTGAACGGGGAAACCGCGTTCAAGTGGAACTGGACCGAGCTGTTCCGTGCCTGGAACGAAACCAGTCACGCCATGCAGCGTCTGCGCGACAACCCGCACAGCGCCGACCAGGAAAGCGAGTGGCGCCTCGACGATGCCGATCCGGGCATCTCGCCGAAGCTCACGTTCGACCCTGCCGACGACATCGCCGCGCCGTACATTCAGTCCGGCAAGCGCCCGCGCGTGGCGATCCTGCGCGAGCAGGGCGTGAACGGCCAGGTGGAGATGGCCGCCGCGTTCGATCGTGCCGGCTTCGACGCGGTCGATGTGCACATGACCGACCTCGTTTCCGGTCGTCATCATCTGAAGGACTTCGTGGGCCTCGCGGCCTGCGGTGGGTTCTCCTACGGTGACGTCCTGGGAGCCGGCCGCGGCTGGGCTACCTCGATCCTCTACAACGACGCGCTGCGCGAGCAGTTCGCCCGGTTCTTCGAAGACGGCAGCAAGTTCGCGCTGGGCGTCTGCAATGGCTGCCAGATGCTGTCGCAGCTGAAGGACATCATTCCCGACGCGAAGCACTGGCCGCAGTTCCTGCGCAATCAGTCGGAGCAGTACGAAGCCCGCGTGGCCACGCTCGAGATCCTCGATACGTCGAGCGTCTTCTTCCGTGGCATGGCGGGTTCGCGCATTCCGGTCGCGGTCGCGCACGGCGAAGGCCGTGTGTACTTCCCGAACGTCTGCAGCCCCTCGAAGAGCCACGGTGCCGCACGCTTCGTCGACAACCGCGGCAGGCCGACCGAGAGCTACCCGCTCAATCCCAACGGGTCGCCGGGTGGTCTCGCCGCCTTCACCGCCGCCGACGGTCGCGTCACGATCATGATGCCGCACCCGGAGCGTGTGTTCCGTAGCGCGCAGCTGAGCTGGCATCCGGAAAACTGGGGCGAAGACTCCCCGTGGATGCGCATGTTCCGCAATGCGCGGGCCTGGGTCGGCTGATTCTCCGGAGACGACGGTGAATACACCCGGCCTCACGAGCGTTGTCGTCGTCCTTGCGGACAGCGGCCCGTTCACGCGCGAGTGCGTGGATCACGCGCTCGCCAGTGACGTGCCCGTCGAAGTCATCGTCGTCGATAACGGCTCGGCCGATGGCGTACCCGAGTCGCTGGATCGCGCCTATGCGGGCGACGACCGGGTTCGGGTCGTTTACAACCGTGCCAATCTCGGCTTCGGCCCCGCCGTCAACCGCGGTGCGGCGCAGGCGCGCGGGGAACGTCTGCTCATCCTCAATCCCGACTGCCTCGTCGAGCCGGACACCATCGCGCGGATGTCCGCACACATCGATGTCCACACCGGCATCGTCGGCGCGGTCGTATGCGACAACGAGGGTCATCCCGACCCGGCATCGCGCCGCCGCGATCCGTTGCTGGCTCGCGCGCTGCGTACCAAGCTGGGACTGGCCGGTGACGCGGGTATCGATATTCAGGGGCCCATTCCCAGTGGCGCGGAAGAGGTCGAGATCGTCTCTGGCGCCATCATGCTCATTCCGCGTCAGGTGTTCGACCGCCTGGCGGGTTTCGACGAAACCTACTTCCTCCACTGCGAGGACATGGATCTCTGTCGTCGTGCGCGCGACGCCGGATACCGGGTCGTCCTCTCCGGCGACGTGCGTGTCCTGCACGGGAAGGGCGGATCCAGCCGTCACCGTCCCGTTTTCGTCAGCCGCCACAAGCATCGCAGCATGTATCTCTGGTTTCGCCGGCACGATCCCTCCGCCCGTAACCCCTTCGTGCGCTGGGCGGTCTGGCTCGGCATCTGGAGCCATTTCCTTTTGAAGATCCCCGGCCAGCTGATGCGCAAGCCGCGATGAGCGCGCAGAAAGGCGGTGGTCTCGCCACTATCGGGCTGCTATCGGTCACGGCGATCTGGGGATCCACCTTCGTCCTCATCAAGGACGTCGTCGGTCGTATGGCCGTGGTCGATTTTCTTGCCGTGCGCTTCCTTCTCGCCGCCATCGTGATGCTCGTGCTCTTCGCGCGGCCGGTCTGGCGTCTTGGTCGTGCGGAGCGCAGGCGTGGCCTCGCACTCGGCGTGCTCTATGGGTTCGCGCAGTGGCTGCAGACGGAAGGCCTCGCGCTGACCTCGCCCAGTGTCAGTGGCTTCGTTACCGGCATGTATGTCGTGCTTACACCGATTCTGGCGCTCGTGCTGTTCCGCCAACGTATGCCGCTGAGTACATGGCTGGCCGTCGTGCTGGCGACCGCGGGCCTCGGGGTTCTGGCCCTGAACGGCTTCCAGATCGATATCGGTGTGCTGCTGACCCTCGCGTCCGCGGCCCTGTACGCGCTGCACATCGTTGGACTGGGCCATTGGTCGAAACCGGGCGATGCCTTCGGCATGTCGGCCGTCCAGATGGTCGGTATCGCCGCCGTGTGTCTGCTTGCGACGTTGCCCCACCATGGCCCGTCGTTGCCGCCGGACGGCAAGGCCTGGATTGCCGTGCTGTACATGGCGCTGGTCGCGGGCGCCTTTGCGATGCTGGTCCAGACCTGGGCACAGGCGCACATGCCGGCGACCCGCGCCGCGATCGTGATGACGACCGAGCCGGTGTTCGCGGCGGGATTCGCCGTGCTGCTTGGCGTCGACGCGCTTACGACGCGCATGGTCGCTGGCGGAACGATGGTGCTTGCCGCGATGTATCTGGTGGAGCTGGCGCCACGCTTCCGCCGGCGTCGGCCGGCGGAAGCGTTGCATCACGACGTCGGATAGCGGTTACTTCGTGGTCGTGAACTTGTAGGTCATCGTGTTCTTGTAGGTCTTGCCCGGCTCCAGGCGCGCGGAGCCGAAGTCAGGATGGTTCGGGGTATCGGGGAAGATCTGCGGCTCGAGCGCGAAGGCATCGCCCTGACGATAGATACCGCCCGATTTGCCCGACGACGTCGCGTCGAGGAAATTACCCGAATAGAACTGCAGGCCCGGCTGTGCGGACCACAGCGACAGCACGCGTCCGCTCTTCGGATCCGTCACCCGCGCCACCTCGCGCGGCTGCGCGGCTTCCTTCCGTGAGATCACCCAGTTGTGGTCGTAGCCCCGGCCAAAGACCAGCTGCTGTTCTTTCGAGTCGCGGATGTCCTTGCCGATCGGCTTGGCCTTGCGGAAATCGAAATCGGTTCCCGCCACGTTGCGCACTTCGCCCAGCGGAATCGCCGTCGCGTCGGTGGGCAGATAGGCATCGCCCGCGATCATCAGTACCTGGTCCATGACGCTGCCGCTGCCTTCACCGCTGAGGTTCCAGTAGGTGTGGTTGGTGATGTTGACGATGGTCGGCGCGTCCGTCGTCGCGGTGTATTCGATGGTCAGCTCGTTCTTGTCATCCAGCGAGTACTTCGCCGTGGCGGTGAGCTTGCCGGGGTAACCCTGGTCGCCATCGGGACTGACGTAGGTCAGCGTGACGCTGGGGGTGGCGCCGGATTCGACCTTGTCGACGGTCCAGATGACCTTGTCGAAGCCGACCTTGCCGCCGTGGAGGGAGTTCGGGCCATTGTTCACCGGCACCGAGTACTGCTTTCCATCGAGCGTGAACTTGCCCCTGGCGATACGGTTGGCATACCGGCCAACGGTGTTGCCGAAGTACTGCGGATTGTCGAAAGTGCCCTTCAGGTCGGGGTAGCCGAGGACGATGTCACCCGGTTTACCGTTGCGATCCGGCACATCGAGTGCATAGAGCGCGGCCCCGAGCGACAAGACTTTCGCGGTCATCCCCTTGCCGTTGGTGAGGGTGACCACGGTGACGTCCTTGCCATCCGGCGTCGTGCCGAAAGAGGCCCTGGAAGCTTCGCCGGCGGTTGCCGCGGCGGAAGTTGCCAGGAGGATCGCCGAGACCAGTGCGCTTACCGGTTTCATCACAACTCGACTCCTTTGGGTGGGTAGTCCTGCGACCAGATCATATTTGTCCGACAAGTGACAAGTTGCGCTGCATCATCGCGTAACGCCGTTACGTCGCTAGGATGGGCGGGTCGTTGCGGAAAAGGCATGGTGTGATGGCTGGGAAGGCGGGCGGGGCGAAGAATCTGCATGCGAGAGTGACCGAGGACATCGGCGAATCCATCGTCAGCGGCGTCTTCGCGCCGGGCGATGCCTTGCCCGGGGAAGCCGTGCTCGCCGAGCAGATGGCGGTCAGCCGGACCGTGCTGCGCGAGGCGCTGAAGGTCCTGGCCTCGAAAGGCCTGATCGAGACACGCCAGAAGACCGGTATGCGCGTGCGCGAGCCGAAATTCTGGAAGCACCTCGATGCCGACGTGCTGGGCTGGCGCTGCGCGTCCATGCCGACGGAAGACTTTGTCGAGAAGCTGGTCGAGATGCGCGAGATCATCGAGCCCGCCGCCGTCATGGCCGCGGCGCGGCGACGCGAGCCGGAGCAGCTTGCCGTCATCGCCGCGGCACTGAAGGGTATGGAGGATGCCGCCGATCTCGATGCCTGGGCCGCGGCGGACCTGCGCTTCCACGAGGCGGTGCTGGCCGCGACGAATAACGAACTGCTGAGCGCCTTGTTTTCGGTGATCGAGACGGCGCTGGCGACCTTCTTCGTGATGTCCGCGCGCACAGCGAAGCATTTCAAATACTCGCTGCCGCAGCATCGGGCGGTGTACGAAGCCATTCGTCGACGTCGTCCGAATGAGGCCGCCGTGGCCGTGCGTGCCCTGATCGCCGATTCGCGGGCGAACATGCGTAAGGGGCGGAAGAAGTAAGGGTGGCCGCTTCGCGCCGCGTGCCCGGCGGCAATCGTCTTCGATTTTCAGAATAGTTCCATATCCATGGACGCTTGACCTGCTTAGTCTGCCTCATTCGGTTCGCCCGTCGGTGCAAGGAGGCAGAAATGTATGAATCTCGTTTTTCAGTCGGGTTTCGCGAGGTGTCGCCATGAGCTCGCTACCCGTAGCCGCCAAGGGCGACACGACCACCGGCGGCGGGGAAGTCCTCCAGGGGACCCCTTGCGCGTTCCTGCGCGGAGGTGTCCTCGCCGCCTGTCTCGGCGCGGCTGTGCGATGCGATGTTCATGGCATGACCGTGATCGCGGAAGCGACGGCCAGAATTACTGGCGGTGACAACCGACTGGCCCGCGATGGCGACAGGCTGGCATGCGGGCATCTGATCGTCGTCCGAGAACCTCATGGCGTGTTCTCAGATCATTGGCTCGAAAACAATGACGATCCGTCCTCTCCCTCTCCCTCTCAGGCTCAGCGCAGAAGAGTCGAAAACTCGGGGGAAGGGCCACGCTCCCGTCGGATCACCCCTGCCTGGCGGTCGATCGGGCGTCTTAGATGAAGCGTATTCCCTCGTAGTCCGTTTTTGCGACACCGAAGGACGCCCCCACGCTTTGCCGCGATGCCTGAAGCAGATAGCCGGAGATCGCGCCTTGTCAGCTGCCGTGGACACCGCGGGCGTCTCACGGCGGGTCACGTATGGAGGCCCCGCTGTCATCGACGTGGCCCACTCCATTCCATTGGTCGAGGTCGCCTGATATGTCCCTCAACAGTTTCTCCGACGCCCTCGATGGTGCCCCTCAAGATGCGCTGGTGAGTCCCCAGCACCTGGATCTTCGGCTCAAGCCGGCCACCGACACCTCGCCCGTGGACATTGTGATCCCTACGATGAAGTTAACGGCCATCCCGGGCGCGATGCGAAAGATGGGATGGGAGGTGGCGGCCTCGCTTATGGATCGTTGGTTTGCTTCTCCGGCATGGGAGATGCCTTCGTACTGGAAAGATCCCGGCAGCCAGCCGCCGGGGAATATCGCGCTACCTCGAGCGACCCAGATCCCAGCGGCACACGTAGATAACCGCATCGTCACGATGGATTGGGCGATGACGTTTCCAAGATGCCAGGCAGCTTGCAGGCAGTTGCTCGAAAAGGTGAGCAACCCAGCCGCAGTAAATCGTCTTCGGCGAGTGCTCAAGGATGCTCGGTGGGACGGTGTTAGCCGGTTTTCATTGGGTCGGGTTGATTACGATGCAAGAGAGATAGATGAGACCTGCCAGGTCAACATGGTGACCCTGGGGACAATGGGCGACACACTCGACGACATGTATGGTGCTCTCGGCGTTGCGACGGTAAAGATTGGAGTTGTTGGCGAGGCGATGCTGGATACCATAACCGGCCGCCAGATTTTCACGGTGCAGAAGGTCGGGATATACATTCGCGACTACTACGATTTCAATGGCTTTCAGTTTCTTGGGACGTGGACTGAGAGCGGCGTCCTATCAAAGGGGCAGATGCTCGCGAATGCGTTTATGGATGCACAGGTCTACGCTTGGCAGGGCGATGGCATCGGGACAGTTTTTAATAGCGACTTTGCCGAATACCGCAAGCGGTACGGCAGAGGGGGCGACTTTGTGATCTATTCCGATGTGCTCTGGATCAGCTATAGCTACGCAATCGACCTCAGTGATCCGACGTGAAGACCGCTCTAGCCTTTGTGTCAACGGCAGCACTCGGCTCACTCTCGCTCTATCAAGTATCGGAGTGGTGGCAGGTCGCGTTGGCTACCCCTCTCTACTCGGCGACGAGTCCGGATACTTGCCTACGACTGGAAGCATATTCTCCGTACTGGGTGCTACCGGGAAACCTTCATCGACAGCCTCATCCCGATCCCGAGTCAGAGGTTCCTTTCCTGCTGCCGTGGAGGTCTCCGGTGTTCTTTCGACTCTACGAGATGTCGTCTAACCGTTTGCTCGGAGAGTCCGTTGTTTTCGAGAAGGAGCGCCTTACGCCCTGGATGAGTTGGGGCGACTGGCGTGTGCCTGGTATGAGAACTGTGTCGGTGGATGGCTTTACAGTCGCGACCACGGACCGGTGCGCAAGTGAGGAAGCTCGTCTGACCATTTCCCGTTTTGATCAAAGGGTGGGCGAGTTCGCTGCCATTCCTCCTTGACGATCCACGGGGACAGAATTTGAGACCGGCCTGGCTTTTAACTTTCGGTCAAAGGCGCATTTGAGGTGAGGTGGTTCCTCCGTACAGGAAGGATCGTTTCGATATCGCTTCTTTCTCTTCACGGAGTATCGCAGTGGTGGGAGCGGGCGTTCGCAACGCATGACTACTCGGCATTGAGTCCGGATGGCTGCCTGAGACTGGAGGGATTTACGCCTTACTGGATTCTTCCGTCGATGTTCCACAATGCGCCCGACCCCGGCGCCGAATCACAATCTGTATTTCCCTACGCCTTCTTTGGTCCCACGTGGGATTCTCCGGTGTTCTTCCGTCTCTTTGACGCTGGGTCCGGCAGCTTTCTTGGTGAGTCCATGATCTTCGACAGGGAGTCCTTCTCGTCTTCAATGAACTGGGGGCTGTGGAGAGATCCGGGCAAACGAAGCGTGACGGTGGGTGGCGTCGAAGTCGGAACGACCGAAAGGTGTGCTGGCGACGACGCCCGGCTCACCATCCGGCGCTTCGTCCGGAGAGAGGGAGAATTTGCTGCTGGTGACGTGGGCGTCAGCAACAACGCCCACCCGTCCCTCGATACCGCGCTTCCTGCCTCTCACGGAAAAACTGCGAGTAAGTAGGAATATCGCGTTCGGGGTGATGCTCGCGCAGGTGTTTCACATACACGTCGTAATCCGGCACGCCGCAGCAGAGGCGGGCGGTCTGGACCGCCCACTTCCATAGCGAGCGCGGCGCGGTCGGTGTATTCGTGTCCATGGCGGCCTCCTCAGTTCGCCACGCTCGACAGCGCGACATAGGGTTCTTCCTGCGCGGTCGGGCGGTTGGCCTTCCACGCGCGGACGATCGCACGCAGCGAGAAGAACAGCATGGTCAGCACCAGCAGCATGAACAGCGCGGTGAGGATCATGTCCACGCGGTTATTGGTGATGATGCGCTGCATTTCATCAGCGGTCTTCGCGGGTGCGAGCAGCTTGCCGGACGCGGCGGCGTCGGCGTACTTCTGCATGGCAGCCGTGAAGCTGATCTTCGCGTCGAACAGCTTCTGCCAGCCGGCGGTGAGCGTGCAGATCACCAGCCAGGCGGCGGGAACCGCGGGCACCAGCACATAGCGCTCGCGCTTCAGCTTCACCGTCACCACCGTTGCGAGCATCAGCGCGATCGCGGCCAGCATCTGGTTGGCGATGCCGAACAGCGGCCACAGCGTATTGATACCGCCGAGGGGGTCCACGGCGCCCTGATAGAGGAAGTAACCCCAGAGGCCGACGCAGATCACGGTGGCGACGACATTGCCCAGCCAGGAATCGGTCCGCTTGAGCGGCGCCCAGGCCATGCCGGCCAGTTCCTGGATCATGAAGCGGCCTACACGCGTGCCGGCATCGACGGTGGTGAGGATGAACAGCGCTTCGAACAGAATCGCGTAGTGGTACCAGAGCGCCATCATGCCTTCGCCGGGCATGATTCCGTGCAGCAGCTGGGCCATGCCTACGGCTAGGGTTGGCGCGCCGCCAGCGCGGCCGAGGATGGTGCTTTCACCGATGTTGCGTGCCGTGTCCGTCAGCTCGGCGGGAGTCACCGTGAAGCCCCAGCCGCTGATGGCCTGAGCGGCCGCTTCAGCGGTGGTGCCGACCAGGGCACCGGGGGAGTTCATGGCGAAGTACACCCCCGGGTGCAGCGACGACGCGGCGATCAGGGCCATGATGGCGACGAAGGCCTCCATCAGCATGCCGCCGTAGCCGACCATACGGGCCTCGCCCTCATTGGCCAGCAGCTTGGGCGTGGTACCCGACGCGATGATCGAGTGCCAGCCCGATACCGCTCCACAGGCGATCGTGATGAACAGGAATGGGAACAGGTTGCCGGCGAAGACGGGCCCGGAGCCGTCGATGAACTTGGTGACCGCCGGCATCTGCAGGGTCGGTGCGGCCAGGAAGATCGCGAGGGCGAGCAGGGCGATCGTGCCGATCTTGAGGAAGGTCGACAGGTAGTCGCGCGGTGCCAGCAGCAGCCAGACGGGCAGGACGGAGGCGAAGAAGCCGTACCCGATCAGCCACCAGGCCAGCGCCCTGGCGTCGTAGTCGAACAGGTTCGCCAGGGCCGGCGTATCGGCCACCGTCTTGCCGTACCAGATGGACGCCAGCAGCAGAACGAGGCCGATGATCGATACCTCGAGAATGCGTCCGGGTCGGACGTACCTCAGATAGAGACCCATCAGCAGGGCGATGGGGATGGTTGCCGCGACGGTGAACGTGCCCCAGGGGCTGTGCGTCAGTGCCTTGACCACGACCAGTGCGAGCACCGCCAGCACGATCATCATCAGGACCAGTACGCCGACCATGGCGATGACGCCGGGCACTTCACCCAACTCGGCACGAAGCATGTGGCCGAGGGAGCGGCCATCGCGACGCAGGGACAGTCCGAGGATCATGAAATCCTGGACGGCACCGGCGAAGACGACGCCGACCAGAATCCAGAGCGTGCCCGGCAGATAGCCCATCTGAGCCGCCAGAACGGGACCGACGAGGGGACCGGCACCGGCAATGGCGGCGAAGTGGTGTCCGAAGACCACCCACTTGTCGGTGGGGACATAGTCCAGCCCGTCATTGCGCAGCACGGACGGTGTCGCGCGGCTCGGGTCGAGCTGAAGCACCTTGTCGGCGATCAGGCGGCTGTAAAAACGGTAGCCGATCAGGAAAACGGCGATGGAAGCCGTTACCAGCCAGATCGCGTTGATAGGCTCGCCGCGTCGCAGGGCGACGACGCCGAGGCACCATGCGCCGACGATGGCGATGGCGGCCCACAGGATTTTCCCCGCGGGACTGGGTTTGGGAATGGCGCTTTGCATCGTTTGGGTGCTCCCCTTGCGGATGTGACAAGGGTCGTCCTGCCCGGGATGGGGGTCAATGTCCCAGGAGCGGTTCACGCATTAGCCATTGGTCGTATGGCTCCGTACCCGGGCGCGTGCTGCGGTGCGGCGACGGGAGGCTTGAGCCCGGCGCCGTCCGCCGCCATGCTTGAGGCAATCCCACTCCCCGGGCACGACCATGATCCGCGACATTCTCAAGATGGGTGACGAGCGCCTGCTGCGCGTGGCACCGCCCGTGCCCGATGCGATGATCGGTTCGCCCGAACTGGACTTGCTGATCCAGGACATGTTCGACACGATGCATGACGCAGGCGGCGTTGGCCTTGCCGCGCCGCAGATCGGCGTGGACCTGCAGCTGGTGATCTTCGGCTTCGATTCGAGCGAGCGCTATCCGGACGCGCCGCCGGTTCCGCAGACGATCCTTCTCAATCCGGTGATCACGCCCTTGTCCCAGGATATGGAAGAGGGCTGGGAAGGCTGCCTTTCGGTTCCCGGCCTGCGCGGGGCGGTGAATCGCTATTCGCTGATTCGCTATCAGGGCGTGGACCCCGGTGGTGCGCCGATCGATCGTACCGCCGAAGGCTTTCATGCCCGCGTGGTGCAGCATGAGTGTGATCATCTCATCGGTCGGCTGTATCCGTCGCGGATCACCGACTTTACGAAATTCGGCTTTACCGAGGTGCTTTTCCCCGGCATGGACGTCGGCGACGACTGAAGGCGTTCTGCTTTGAGATTCGCCGTATAGACGCCTATACGGCGAAATTACTTAAGTAATTTCTTGCCGGAATCTCGCGTGATACGTTTCAGGCCTGGCAGGACATGGCACGGCTGGCGAAGCTGCGGCGCTTATTCCGCTTCCGCGAGCGCCTCGACTATCACCAGCAACGCCTTGCGACGCTCCTTCGGAAGCCGGCTTACAAGACCGACAAGGCGTAGCTGCTCACGCGAATCCGCGCGGTAGAGAGCCGGGCTCTCGCGCACGCCGGTGGCGCCATTGGGGGAGCCGCGACCTGTCGCAAGCCATTCAAAGTTCACGCCAAATCGGGTCGCCATATCGATCTGGCGCTCGAGTTCGGGAAGGCCAAGATCGCTCAGCCACTTGCGTGCCGTCTCACGGCTGACATCGAAAAGATCGGCCAGCTGCGTGATGCGGCCGCGGCCTTTCTTCACGCCAGCCATGTCCAGCGCGACATGCAGGCGTTGGGAAAAACCTCGGTTCATAGGTGGCATGACAACTCCGGTAGAACGCGGTGGCGCCTTGAGCCCGGTATTGTTGGATAGCGTGCAGCGCGAGCGTAAGCCTTTTGCAGTTGCCAAGTCGTGCAATTTGCGACTGCATTTTGTTTTGCTTAGTGCTCGCGGTGCAAGTTGACCAACTTTCTCAAGTCATCAGCGGCGCGATGTGCTACGTCCGCAAAGTCCGGACCGCCGCTAGCGTAAAGGATGGCGCGCGAGGAAGAAATCATCAGTCCCGTGCCATCGGCGGTCTTTCCTTGCCTGAGAACCGCTTCCACGTCACCGCCCTGTGCTCCGATGCCCGGAACGAGGAGCGGCATGTCACCCACCGCCAAACGCACCCTGCCAAGCTCTTCCGGCCACGTCGCACCGGTCACGAGTGCACAATTGCCGTTTGTGTTCCACTCGCGGGCGATCGTTTCGGCGACGCGTATGTAAAGCGGCTGTCCGCCGCAATCGAGTGCCTGAAAATCTTTCCCACCCGGATTGGACGTACGGCAAAGCAGGATCACGCCCTTGTCCGCGCGTTCGAGGAACGGGGCGATCGAGTCGTGACCGAGGTATGGATTGAGCGTTACCGCATCGGCGTCGTAACGGTCGAAAGCCTCGGCGGCATAGTGTTTCGCCGTCGATCCGATGTCGCCACGCTTGGCGTCGAGAATGACGGGGATGCCTGGCTGGGTCGCGTGGATATGCGCGATGACGCGCTCCAGCGCATCCTCCGCGCGCTGCGCGGCGAAATGAGCGATCTGCGGCTTATAGGCGCAGACCAGGCCTGCCGTCGCATCGACGATGGCGCGGCAGAATTCGAAAATGCCTTCGTTGCCGGACAGCCCGGCCGGCAGGCGACCCGGCTCCGGGTCGAGGCCCACGCAGAGCAATGAATCGTTGCGACGCCAGGCGTCCTTCAGTGCGGTCATGAAGTTCATGGATGGCTTCGCTCGCTGAATTTGGGGGTGTTACAAGAGATTACTTAAGTAATTTTTTGTAACAGGTTCCGGCAGGAGCGCGCCCTGCGCGCGAAAGGCACTCTCGCGACGGGCCTTTCGCGCGCAGGGCGCGCTCCTACACAGGGTGACGACTTCGTCAGACCAGTTTCTTGTATTTGACGCGCTTCGGGCCGGCGTCATCACCGAAGCGACGCTTCTTGTCGGCTTCGTATTCGTTGTAGTTGCCCGGGAAGAACTCGACGTGCGAGTCGCCTTCGAACGCGATGATGTGTGTGGCGATGCGATCGAGGAACCAGCGGTCATGCGAGATGACCACGGCGCAGCCCGGGAATTCGAGCAGGGCGTCTTCGAGCGCGCGCAGGGTTTCCACGTCGAGATCGTTGGACGGCTCATCGAGCAGCAGCACGTTGCCACCCTGGAGCAGCGTCTTGGCCATGTGCAGGCGGCCACGCTCACCACCCGACAGCTGACCGACGATCTTCTGCTGGTCGGTGCCCTTGAAGTTGAAGCGACCGATGTACGAGCGTGACTGGATTTCGAAGTTGCCGATGGTGAGGATGTCCGAGCCGCCCGACACTTCCTGCCACACGTTGTTTTTCGGATCCAGGGCGTCGCGCGACTGGTCGACGTAGGCGAGCTTGACCGTATGGCCATGCTTGACCTCGCCCGAGTCCGGCTTTTCCAGGTTCATGATCATCTTCATGAGCGTGGACTTACCGGCGCCGTTCGGGCCGATGATGCCGACGATGGCGCCCGGCGGGATCTTGAACGACAGGTCTTCGATGAGCATGCGGTCGCCGAACGACTTGGTGACGTTCTTGAACTCGATGACCTCCTGACCCAGGCGCTCACCCGGCGGAATGAAGATTTCGTTCGTCTCGTTACGGCGCTGGTACTCGACCGAGTTCAGTTCCTCGAAGCGGTTGATACGCGCCTTGCCCTTGGACTGACGTCCCTTGGCTGCCGTGCGGATCCAGTCGAGTTCCTTCTGCAGGGCCTTCTGGCGCGACTTCTCCTGATTGGCTTCCTGCTTCAGGCGCTCGCCCTTCTGCTCGAGCCATTCGGTGTAGTTGCCCTTCCAGGGGATGCCGCGACCGCGATCGAGTTCGAGGATCCACTCGGCGGCGTTGTCGAGGAAGTAGCGGTCATGGGTGACCGCGACCACGGTGCCCGGGTAATCGTGCAGGAAGGTTTCGAGCCAGTCGACCGACTCGGCGTCGAGATGGTTGGTGGGCTCGTCGAGCAGAAGCATGTCCGGCTTGGACAGAAGCAGGCGGCACAGGGCGACGCGGCGCTTCTCACCGCCGGAGAGGGGGCCGACGAGGGCATCCCAGGGCGGCAGGCGCAGCGCGTCGGCAGCCACTTCGAGCTGGCGCTCGAGCGCATGCGCATCGTTGGCGGCGAGGATGCCTTCGAGGGCCTCCTGCTCCTTGGCGAGCTTGTCGAAGTCGGCGCCTTCTTCCGCGTAGGCCGCGTAGACCTCTTCGAGGCGCTTCTGGGCGTCCAGGACCTCGGAGACGCCTTCCTCGACCACTTCGCGTACGGTCTTGTTCGGGTCGAGGTCCGGCTCCTGCGCGAGATAGCCGATTTTCGTACCCGGGTTGGCGCGTGCTTCGCCCTGGAAGTCCTTGTCGACGCCGGCCATGATCCGCAGCACCGTCGACTTGCCCGAGCCGTTGATACCAAGCAGGCCGATCTTGGCGCCAGGGAAGAAGGACAGGGAAATGTCCTTGATGATGTGGCGTTTCGGGGGGACGATCTTGCTCACCCCATTCATGGTGTAGATGTATTGCATGCGGCCTCCGGAAGGCGCGGCCGCCTGCCCTCCGAGCTGGAGGGGGGCGTCGACGCGCGGGTACAAACTCCCATTATAGCGGGTCGCGGGAGGTGCCAGTGACGCCCCGGGGCGGGTCTGCGACCGGTTCCGGGAGCAGGGCGGATATTCCCGTAGGCCAGACGCCCGGCGGTTGTCCGTGGACCCACCGCGGCGGTCCGAGGCCGGTAACCTTCCGCTCCCCGGCGGGTCTTCCGCCCTCATTCAAGGACTGAATGCATGTTCCTCCCCGTCTTTCGCCCCGGCCCGTGCCTGCTGGCGGCTCTCCTCCTCGCCACGCCGTGTGCTTTCGCGCACGGGCCGGAACACCCGCTCCCGCCCGCCGCGCCCGCCGACGAGCCGGTGAGTGGCTTCGTCGAGGCGTTCGATAAGGCGGTGGCTGCCGGGCTGCCCGCCGACATCGCCGTGCCGGGCGACGTCCACCGCCCGCGCCGCGACGTCGCGGCGGCGCAGCTCGTCGTGCAGGATGCTCTGAATATCGAGGTAGACATTCCGGGGATGCCGGCCGGGCGCATGTATCGCGGTCTGTTCGGCGGGCGGGAGGCGGCGATCACCCGGATCGGCACTCAGGTCGATATCAGCGTGCCCGTCCGGGACGGCGTCGATGTCACGGGCTATACCGCAGGGAGTCCGGATGTGCTGCGGGAGCGTGTACGGAACCCCGACGCTCCCGCGGCCGGACGCCGTCCCGTCCCCCGGCCGCGTGACGAGTCGCACGTCATGCCGGGGTGGCCGTTCGACATGGACCCGCCGTTATCGTCCGAGCCGGCATCGCTGGGGCGCGGCGTCCGCGCCATCGAGGATCCGCTGGCCTATTCCCCTCATTTCTTCGTTCTGATTCACGACGATCTCGACGCCAGACCGCTGCATATCCATTCCGTGTTCGCCGCCTGGTGGCTTACGGAACTCGCGCGCAAGATTCTGCCGGCGGAGAACATCCGCATGTCCTACCGCTATCGGATACCCGGCGTCACCGACATGCCTTACGGCTACCCCGAGGCGCTGGACAACTGGCACGAGACCGTCAAGGCCTACGCCGAACTTTACGGCCTGGCCCATGGCAAGACCTACAAACACAAATACCTGCTCATGAGCCGCGACCGCCCGATGACGGATGCGTTCGGGGTGGCCTTCGAGGGTGGCAACGAGGCCATGGCGTCCACCGAAGGCCGGGTCAACATCGTGGCCCACGAGTTCGGTCACACCCTGGGCGCCGAGCACGGACTGGCCGAGCGACGTTACGAAGGCTGGTGGTGGTGCGTGACCAACATGGCGACAGGTACCGACGATCTCATCGGCGACTGCCACCGCTTTTCGTACGACAACGCCCGGCGCATCCGTTCATATCTCCGGCACGGTCCCGACCCGGAGGTGCTGGCCGAACGCAGCTTCTCCATGATCCTGAACTGAGCCGGTCAGGGTTCCAGGGCGCGCCTCACGTAGGCGCGAATCTGGTCGTCGTTGCGCCCGGAGTAGTAGCGGCAGCTGACGAAGCCGATGGTGTAGTCCTTCATGTTGGTCACGCACCAGCGGGTCTCGGCGTATTCGTGGCGCGCATCCAGCAGGTGACCGAATTCATGAGCCACGATGTGACGCGGCCCCCAGCCTGTGGCCATGGCCACCCCTCGCATGGCTTCGGACTCCCCGTACGTGCCTTCCTGCCTCCATCGGGTCGGTCTGTCACCGACGAAAAGCATGTATTTGGTCAGTCGATCGGGTCGTTCGCCCCGCGCCTCCGCGTACTTCCGCGCGTTGACCAGTAGCTCCCGATAGAGCGCCTCCGGCTTTGCATTCATGTAATCGAGATCGGTGATACCCGGTACGTTGGCCTGCAGGATGACCTTGATCGCGACGCCGGGCCGCACCGCCGTTTCCATATCCTTGATCCACCAGCCCAGGTACCAGTGATGGAACTTCGCATAGTCGGGCTCACCCGCGCGGTCGTGCAGGAAGATCCAGAAGCGCAACGCATCGGGCCCCGCCGGGTCGTCGTTCTCCGGCGGCGTCGGCGAGCGGTTCGCAAGGGCGGCGGCTCGCCGGGAACGCGCCAGCTTGCCTTCCGCGGGCTCGTCGACGGAAATATTCAGCGTCTCGCCAGTCCGGGAGAACACGGCGTCCTGGCCGGCGACGTTACCCGTATACAACGTGGCGTGATTGCCGTCCGGGAGCACCACGTCGGTGTTGAGGCGCCGGGCCACCAGCACCCGGCGGGCGGTCTGGCCGTCTTCGACCGGGAGGGAGAACGCCTGCGGGAGGCCGGCCGACACGTGCTTGTCGAAGGTGGTGACCCGGGCATCGGCGGTTGTGGCGCCCGCGTGCCACGCGGTGGCGAAGAGAATCAGGCTGACGGCGAGTCGGCCGGAGCAAGGCAGGTGCATCGATGCAGAATCCATTCTGTGTGGGGAAATGCGCACATAGCGCGGACAAACCTTACTTTGCGAGCGAAGGCGCACAGAGTCGGCGCCCGCCCCGGAGTCGGGCAGGGCGTGGCCCCGGCGATACGTAGGTGCGGGTCCCAATTGCCTTGAGACGGGGCGGCAGTGGCCGCAAATCGCCGCTACCGCTACACTTTCGGTCTTGTTTCCCCACCTGCCCCATGAGGTCGAGATGTTCCCGAAGGATGCAACGATCGCTGGCTATGACGACGAACTCGCCAGGGCCATCGCCGACGAGACCCGTCGCCAGGAAGATCACGTCGAGCTGATCGCCTCCGAGAACTATGCCAGCCCGCGCGTCATGGAGGCCCAGGGCTCGTCGCTGACCAACAAGTATGCCGAGGGGTATCCCGGTAAGCGCTACTACGGCGGCTGCGAATACGTGGACATCGCCGAGAAGCTGGCCATCGAGCGTCTGAAGGAGCTCTTCGGGGCGGACTACGCCAACGTGCAGCCGCATTCCGGCTCGCAGGCCAACCAGGCCGTGTACTTCGCGCTGCTGCAGCCGGGTGACACGATTCTCGGCATGAGCCTCGCCCACGGCGGTCACCTGACCCACGGTGCCAAGGTCAATTTCTCCGGCAAGATCTTCAACGCCGTGCAGTACGGCATCGACCCGGAGTCGGGCCTGGTCGACTACGACGAGATCGAGAAGCTCGCCGTCGAGCATAAGCCGAAGATGATCGTCGCCGGTTTCTCGGCCTATTCGCAGATCATGGACTGGGCGCGTTTCCGCGCGATCGCCGACAAGGTCGGTGCGTACCTGTTCGTCGACATGGCGCACATCGCCGGCCTCGTCGCCACGGGGCACTATCCGAGCCCGATCGACCATGCCCACGTCGTGACGTCCACCACGCACAAGACGCTTCGCGGTCCGCGCGGCGGCATCATCGTGGCGAAGGGTCTCGGCGAGGAGCTCGAGAAGAAGCTCCAGTCGATCGTCTTCCCGGGTATTCAGGGCGGTCCGCTGATGCACGTCATCGCGGCCAAGGCCGTGGCCTTCAAGGAAGCGCTCGAGCCCGAGTTCAAGGCGTACCAGGGCCAGGTCGTGAAGAACGCCAAGGCCATGGCGAAGACGCTGATCGAACGCGGCTACAAGGTGGTCTCCGGCGGTACCGAGAACCACCTGATGCTGGTCGACCTGATCGGCCGCGATGTCACCGGCAAGGACGCGGAAGCGGCCCTCGGCAAGGCGCACATCACGGTCAACAAGAATGCCGTACCTAACGACCCGCGCTCGCCGTTCGTCACCTCGGGCCTGCGCGTCGGTACGCCGGCGATCACCACCCGCGGCTATCTGGAAGCGGACACCATCGAGCTGACCCAGTGGATCTGCGACGTGCTGGACGCGCCTGGCGACGAGGCGGTCATCGCCTCGGTCCGCGAGAAGGTCACGGCGCAGTGCGCCAGGTTCCCGGTTTACGGCTGATCGATGCATTGTCCGTTCTGCCAGCATGAAGACACCCGCGTCATCGACTCCCGCCTCACCGAAGACGGGAGCACGGTGCGTCGCCGGCGCGAGTGTCCTCAGTGCGGCGAGCGGTTCAATACGTTCGAAACGGCGGAACTGAAGCTCCCGGCGATCGTCAAATCCGGCGATCGTCGCGAGCCGTTCGACGAACACAAGCTGCGCGTCAGCTTCGAGAGGGCGCTGCAGAAGCGGCCTGTCGCCAGCGATGCGGTGGATACCGCGGTGCGCGCGGTCATCAACGATCTGCGTCGGCTCGGCGAGCGCGAAGTCCCGTCGCGCCAGGTCGGCGAACTCGTGATGCGTGAGCTCAAACCCCTCGATCAGGTGGCCTACGTGCGCTTCGCGTCGGTCTATCGTCGGTTCGAGGACGTCCACGCGTTCCGCGAGGAAATCGAAAAGCTCGAGCGCGATCTGCCCTCGGTCGAAGGCCTGCAATTGCCGCTGCTGGATGCGGCCAGGCGCGGGCGCAAGAGCTGAGGATGTCGCGGCCGTTCTTCCCCGCCGTGGATCACGTCCACATGGCGCACGCGCTTCGGCTCGCCGGGCACGGGCTTGCCACCACCCAGCCGAATCCTCGCGTGGGCTGCGTCATCGCACGTGGCGACACCGTGCTCGGCACGGGCTGGCACCCGCGTGCCGGCGAGCCGCATGCGGAAATCTTCGCCCTGCACGAAGCCGGTGAGTCGGCACGTGGCGCGACGGCTTACGTGACCCTCGAGCCGTGCGCACATCACGGCCGCACGCCACCGTGCGCCGACGCGCTGATCGCCGCGGGTGTCGGTCGTGTGGTCATCGCGCACGAGGATCCCTTCGACAAGGTCGACGGCGAAGGCATCGAAAAACTGCGTGCGGCGGGCATCGGCGTGCAGGTCGGTCTGATGCGTGACGCCGCGCACGAACTCAACATCGGGTTTTTCAGCCGGATTCAGCGCGGTCGGCCGTGGGTGCGCGTCAAACTCGCCATGAGCCTCGACGGTCGCACGGCGCTCGCCGACGGCTCGTCGAAATGGATCACGGGCGAAGCGGCGCGCGCGGATGTGCAGCGCTGGCGCGCGCGCTCCTCGGCGATTCTGTCCGCCAGCGGCACCGTCCTCGCCGACGACCCGCAACTCACCGTCCGCCTGCCGGAAGGCCAGCCCTTCGTGCCTCCGCTGCGGGCCATCATCGATACCTCATTGCGTACGCCCGCCGGTGCGCGCGTGCTCGACGGGTCGGCGCCGACGGTTCTGTTCCATGCCGCGGATGCGGCGATTCCCGCGCATCTCGCCGACGTGCAGCGCGCGCCACTGCGTCGCGAAGCGTCGGGAGGCCTCGACCTGCGCACCGTGCTCCACTGGCTGGCGCTGCGTGACGTCAACGAGGTTCATGTGGAGGCGGGGCCGGTGCTTTGCGGTGCCTTGTTCGCCGCCGGGCTTGCCGACGAACTGCTCGTTTACGTCGCGCCGATCCTGCTGGGTCACACCGGGCGACCGATGCTCCACCTTCCGCCGCTCGACGACATGGCGTCGCGCTGGCGCCTGACCATGGTGGATCGTCGCCAGGTCGGTGACGACACGCGACTGCAGTTGCGCCCGACGTCATGACGTACGCGCGTGTTCGCTGGGGCATCATCGGCTGCGGCGCGGTGACCGAGGTGAAGAGCGGCCCCGCGTTCCAGAAAGTCCCCGATTCCTCGCTGGTCGCGGTGATGCGCCGTGATGGCGACAAGGCGCGCGATTATGCGCAGCGCCACGCTGTTCCTCGCTGGTATGACGACGCCGCGGCGCTCGTCGCCGATCCCGACGTCGACGCGGTTTACGTGGCGACACCGCCGTCGAGTCATCGCGACTATGCGTTGATGGCGATCGCGGCGGGCAAGCCGGTGTACGTCGAGAAGCCGATGGCGATCGATCGCACCGAATGCGACGCGATCATCGACGCGGGCAGGGCGGCCGGCGTACCGGTGTTCGTGGCCTACTACCGCCGCGCCCTTCCGCGCTTCCGGCGTATCGCCGGGCTGCTGCGTGAAGGCGCCATCGGCACGCCTCGGCTGGTCAACGTGGTCCTGCACCATCCGCTCGAAGCGCGCTACCGCGATCCGGAGAATCTGCCGTGGACAGTGCGTCCTGAAATTTCCGGGGGTGGCGTGTTCGTCGATATCGGCTGCCATACGCTGGACATCCTCGACTTCCTGCTCGGTCCCATCGTCGACGCGCGGGGCATGGCCACGAATCAGGCGAACGCTTATGCCGCGGAAGACACCGTCGCGATGGCGTTCCGTTTCGACAGCGGGGTGCTCGGCACGGGCGTGTGGAATTTCTGTGCCGATCGCCGCGAGGACCGCGTCGAGATCGTCGGTGACCGCGGTCGCCTGATCTTCGCCACCTTCGGCGACGGGCCGGTCGTGCTCGAGTCGGACGGGCGCCGCGAAGACATCCACATCGACAATCCCGAACACATCCAGCAGCCACTGATCGCATCGATCGTGGCGGAGCTGACGGGGAAGGGCGTCTGCCCGTCCACCGCGGAGAGCGGCGCGCGCACCAGCTGGGTCATGGATCAGGTGCTCCGACCCGCTCGCGGCTGATCCGGCCCGGCGGAAGCTTGTATTCGCTGCGTTCGATGCCCATCTCGCTCAGGGCGAGGGATGGCGGCATGCTATTCTCTCGCCTCCACAGCGTCTTCAGGGCGGGGCGAAACTCCCCACCGGCGGTAGGTTTCCGTAAGGAAACGAGCCCGCGAGCGCTCCCGGTGTCATGCCGGGAGGTCAGCAGATCCGGTTCGATGCCGGAGCCGACGGTTACAGTCCGGATGAAAGAAGACGGCGGTCGCACGTTCCCCAGGGAGCGAGCGGCGCCATGCGCCTTGGGGCGTTTTTCGCTCACCACCGCGGGAAACGTTTCATGAAAAACCGACTCTCCATCGCCGCCTCCATCCACGGAGGTCGCTGACATGTTCACCGGCATCATCCAGGCCGTCGGCCGCATCGCGCGGCTGGAGCCGCGTGGCGGTGACGTCCGTCTCGTCGTCGATACCGCTTCCCTCGACATGTCCGATGTCGCCCTCGGCGACAGCATCGCCGTGTCCGGCGTGTGCCTCACCGTGATCGAGTTCGACGCGAAGCACTTTGCCGCCGACGTCTCCAACGAGACCCTCGCACACACCACGCTGGGCCAGCACAAGGCCGGCGACCCGGTGAACCTCGAGAAGGCGCTGCGCCTGGCCGACCGCCTCGGCGGTCACCTGGTCTCCGGTCACGTGGATGGCGCCGGCAAGGTCGTCTCCGTCGTCCCGGACGGGCGTTCTCAGCGCTGGACCTTCGAAGTGCCGGCCGACCTCGCTCGCTACATCGCGCACAAGGGTTCGGTTTGCATCGACGGCACCAGCCTCACGGTGAATGAAGTGAGCGGTCACCGTTTCGGGGTGAACCTCATCCCCCATACCGTCGAACATACGGCGTTCTCGGATCGCCGTCCCGGCGACGCCGTGAACATCGAGGTCGACGTGGTCGCCCGTTACGTCGAGCGCCTGCTCGCCAGTGGCGATGCCCCGCGCCTCGACGAGGCCTTTCTGAAACAGCACGGTTTCGCCTGAGGAATCCCGGCATGTCTTTCCATACCATTCCCGAGATCCTCGAGGATCTTCGTCAGGGGCGCATGGTCGTCATCCTCGACGACGAAGACCGTGAGAACGAAGGCGATATCGTGATGGCCGCCGAGAAGGTCCGTCCCGAGGACGTCAACTTCATGGTCCGCGAGGCCCGTGGGCTGCTCTGCCTCACCCTCACGGAGCGGCATACCCGCCAGCTGGGCCTGAAGCCGATGGTCAGCGACAACACGTCGCCCTACCACACCAACTTCACCGTCTCGATCGAGGCCGCGGAAGGCGTCACCACCGGCATCTCGGCCCAGGACCGCGCGCACACGATCCGCGTGGCCGCCGCGAAGGATGCCAAACCGGCGGACATCACCATGCCCGGCCACATCTTTCCGCTCACGGCACAGGCCGGTGGTGTCCTGAGCCGCGCCGGCCACACCGAAGCGGGTTGCGATCTCGCCGCGCTGGCCGGACTCGAGCCATCGTCGGTGCTGATCGAGATCCTCCACGACGACGGTTCGATGGCGCGCCGTCCCGAACTGGAGATCTTCGCCGCGAAGCACGGGCTGAAGATCGGCACCATCGCCGACCTCATCCGCTACCGCCTGGAAACCGAGAAGACGGTCGAGCGTGTGCACGAAGAAGATGTCGACACGGAGTTCGGTGCTTTCCGCCTGGTTGCTTTCCGCGATGCGATTCGTGACGGTCTGCACTTCGCGCTGGTGCGCGGCGACGTCGCCGATGGCGAGCCGGTGCTGACCCGGGTCCATGTCCGCAACACCTTGTCGGATGTGCTTCACCTGAAGCGGGACGACCTCGGCCAGACGGTCACCGATGCCTTGCGTCGCATCGACGAGGCGGACCGTGGCGTCCTCGTGGTCCTTTCCGGTGGCGACACGGCCGAGTCCTTGCTCGGCCGGCTCAAGCGGGACGTCGCGCCGACGCCCGCCCCTGGGGACGATCAGGAATGGCGACAGCTGGGCCTCGGTGCGCAGATCCTGGCGGACCTGGGGGTCAGACAACTGCGTGTCATGGGGACCCCGCGTCGCTTCGTCGGCATCGCGGGTTTCGGGCTCGAGGTGGTGGAACAGGCAGGCTGAGCCCGGCGGGTTGCCATCCCGCCGCCTACCCCTTATTGCTAGGCAGTCCCTGGCAGACCACGCAGACTCCATGCCCCAGACCTACGACATCCGTCTCATCGCCCCGTCCGGCTACCCGCAATCCGCTGAAGCCATGCAGCGAGGCATCGCCCGCCTCGAGGCCGCAGGTCATCGGGTGAGTGGTCTGGAGGTCCTCTCGCGACGCGAACTCCGGTTCGCGGGCAGCGACGCCCAGCGCGCCGCGGACATCAACGCGCTCGCCGATCCGTCGCGGGAGCTGCCGGATATCGCGCTTGCCATCCGTGGCGGCTACGGTGCGCATCCCATCCTTCCCCTGCTCGACTACGACGGCCTGGCAAGGCGGCTGCGCGACGCACCCATCGCCCTGGTGGGGCAGAGCGATTTCACCGCCGTGCAATGCGCTCTCTATGCGAAGTCCGGCCTGATCACGCTCGGGGGCCCCATGCTCGGCGGCGATTTCGGGGCGTTGCATCTCGACGAACTGACCTGGAAAAGCTTCTGGCAGACGCTCTCCTCGGCGGAGGGCTCGGCGACGTGGGCCGCGCCGGCAACCGTCGACCTCGCCGTCGAAGGTCCGGTCTGGGGCGGCAACCTGGCGATGCTCGCCAGCCTGGTGGGTACGCCTTACTTCCCCGCCATCGAAGGCGGCATCCTGGTGGTCGAGGATCTGGCCGAGCCGCCTTATCGCGTGGAGCGCATGCTTTATCAGCTGCTCCATGCCGGTGTCCTGCGTCGACAGGCCGCCCTGGTCATGGGCGACTTCATCAACTACCGCGTGACCGAATACGACAACGGCTATGACGTCGATGTCGCCTTCGACCGGATCGCCGCTGCCAGCGGCATACCAGTGGTGCGCGGCCTGCCTTTCGGCCATGGGCCGAGCAAGTTCACCCTGCCTTTCGGCGCCCCGGCACGGCTTCGCGTCGCCGCCGGTGAGGCCGCTCTCACGTTTACCGGCCACCCCCGGCCGAAAACCCCGTAAAATACCCGGCCGCGCGGCGGCCGATCCGCCACAGGACAACCGAACATGAAGATCATCGAAGGCGATTTCGCCACCCCCAAGGGCCGTTTCGCCATCGTCGCGGGCCGTTTCAACAGCTTCGTCGTCGAGCCGCTGATCCAGGGCGCGCGTGACACCCTCGTCCGTCATGGCGTGAACGACGACGCGATCGACCTCATCCGCGTTCCTGGCGCCTGGGAAATCGCTCAGGCTGCCTATAAGGTGGCCGGCGCCGGCAACTACGCCGCGGTGATCGGCCTGGGCGCGGTCATCCGCGGTTCCACGCCGCACTTCGACTACGTGGCCGGCGAAGCCGCCAAGGGTCTCGGTCAGGCCGCCTATGCGTCCGGCGTACCGGTGTCGTTCGGCGTGCTGACCACCGACAGCATCGAGCAGGCCATCGAACGCGCCGGCACCAAGGCCGGAAACAAGGGCAGCGACGCGGCCATGGTTGCGATCGAAATGGCCAACCTCTACACGAAGCTGGGTAAATGAACACTCCTCCTCACGGTATCGACCTCGCCGCGCGTTCGCGCGCACGTCGCCGCGCGCTGCAGGCGCTGTATGCCTGGCAGGTGGGTGGCTCGAAAATGGGCAGCGTGATCGAGCAGTTCCGCCACGAGCAGGACATGGTCGTCGCCGATCTCGAGTACTTCGAGGACATCCTGCGCGGCGTCGAGAAGCACGTGAAGGAACTGGACGACGGCATCAAGCCGTTCGTCGACCGTGAGGTGTCGCAGATCGATCCCATCGAACTGTCGGCCCTGCGCATGGGCGCCTACGAGCTGAAATACCGTCCGGACGTGCCGTATCGCGTGGTGATCAACGAAGCGGTTGAAGCCACCAAGCGGTTCGGCGCCGATCACGGCCACAGCTATGTGAACGGTGTTCTCGACAAACTCGCGACGCACTGGCGTACGGCCGAGAAGCGATCCTGAGCGGACCGCGAATCCTCGCGGGACAAGGAACCTGCATGGAATTCGACCTGATCGATCGTATCCGTCGTCACACGAGCGTCCATCGCGACGATGTGGTGACCGGCATCGGTGACGATGCCGCCGTGGTGGCGGTACCAGCCGGACGTGAGCTCGCGATCGCCGTGGACACCCTCGTCGAGGGTGTCCACTTTCCCGTCGGCACGTCCGCTTCCGATATCGGCTGGAAAGCGCTGGCCGTCAATCTGTCGGATCTGGCGGCCATGGGCGCCACGCCCGCGTGGGCGTTGCTCGCGCTGACGACGCCCGATGGCGATGAAGCCTTTTTCGACGGCCTCGCGCAGGGCTTCGCCGAACTGGCGACGCCTTATCGGCTCGCCCTGATCGGTGGCGACACCACGCGCGGCCCGCTTACCGTCACCGTTGCCGCGCATGGCTTTACCGCACCGGGCGAGGCGCTGCTCCGGTCGGGTGCGCGCGTCGGCGACGTGGTGATGGTTACCGGGACGCTCGGTGACGCGGCCGCGGGTCTGCGTTGCCTCGATGAAGCCGACACGACGCCTTACGCCGCCATGATCGAGCGACTGAATCGCCCTGTGCCGCGTGTTGCGGCAGGGCAGGCGCTGCGTGGCGTGGCAACGGCGTGCATCGACGTCTCGGACGGCCTGGTCGCCGACCTTGGCCACATCTGCACGGCGAGCAACGTGGGCGCGTCCATCGATGCCGCGCTGCTGCCCCGATCGTCGGCGTTGCTGACGCACTTCGCCGAGGCCGACGCACAGGATTTCGCTCTGAGCGGTGGCGACGACTACGAGCTGTGTTTCACCGTACCAGCCGACAAGGCGGCCGAAGTCGGCGCCGTGCTGTCGCGGCTGGGTTGTGGCGCGACACGCATCGGCCGCATCGTCGAAGGTGCCGGCGTGCGCGTGGTCGATGCGGCAGGTGAAACCCTCATGCCCGCTCGCAGCGGCTGGAATCACTTCGCGGCATGAGCACGAAGTACGTCCTCGATCCTGCCGATCGTCGTCGCCTGCTGGCCTCGCCGTGGGGCTGGATCGCCTGCGGTTTCGGCTCAGGGCTGGCACCGAAGGCGCAGGGGACGTTCGGTTCGCTGGCGGCGATCGTTCCGTGGCTGTTGCTGCGGGAGCTGTCCGTGCCGGCCTGGCTCGTCATCATCGCCCTGTCGTTCGCGCTGGGCGTATGGGCCTGCGAAGTCGCCGGGCGCCTCCTTGGCGTGGCCGATCATCGCAGCCTCGTCTGGGATGAATTCGTCGGGCAATGGATCGCCTTGCTGCCTGCGCTGCTTGCACCGTGGTGGGCCGTGGCTGCCGGATTCCTCCTGTTCCGTCTGTTCGACGTGTGGAAGCCATGGCCGATCGCCTGGTTCGACCGCCGCGTGAAAGGCGGCTTCGGTGTCATGCTCGATGACGTTATCGCCGGTATCTTCGCCGGTATCGTGCTGTTGTCGATCCTTCACTTCGTTCGTTAGGAACTCGCCATGGAATACCGTCGCCTCGGTTCGACCGGTCTCAAGGTTTCGGCGCTGTCGTACGGCGCGTGGGTCACGTTCGGTCGCCAGGTCGGCCGGTCGGAAGCGCGTGAGCTGATCGCGCTGGCCTACGACCATGGCGTGAATTTCTTCGATAACGCCGAGACGTACAACGCGGGCGATGCCGAGCGCCTGATGGGCGACGTGATCGCCGACCTGCGTCTGCCGCGCGACGCGTACACGGTGTCGAGCAAGGTGTTCTTCGGTGCGGTGAAAGATCCGAAGCCGACGCAGCGCGGCCTCTCGCGCAAGCACGTGTTCGACGCCTGTCATCAGGCGCTCGATCGTCTGCGCGTCGATTACCTCGACCTGTATTTCTGCCACCGCGCCGATCCGGATACGCCGATCCTCGAGACGGTGCTGGCGATGGACACGCTGGTCCGCCAGGGCAAGGTCATGTACTGGGGTACCAGCGAATGGGCCGCCAGCGAGATCGAGGAAGCGCACCGGCTTGCGCGCGAACATCATCTCATCGCGCCGTCGATGGAGCAGCCGCAGTACAACCTGTTGCATCGCGAGCGCTTCGAGCAGGAGTACGCAGCGCTATACGAGCGCTACGGCATGGGCACCACGATCTGGTCGCCACTGGCGTCGGGGCTGCTCACGGGCAAGTACAACGACGGTATCCCTGACAACTCACGCATGGGCCACGCCGACTACGCATGGCTGCGTGAGTCGCTGCTCGGTAACGACGGCGCGCGACTTGAAACGGTGCGTTCGCTCGCCCCGATTGCGGCTGATCTCGGCATTCCGCTGGCGCGGTTGTCGCTCGCCTGGTGTCTGAAAAACCCGAACGTTTCGACGGTCATCCTCGGTGCCAGCCGAACCTCGCAGCTCGAAGAAAACCTGAAGGCTCTCGATGCGGCAAGGCTGCTCGACGATGCGGTTATGGGGCGCATCGAAGCGGCGCTCTCGCGCTGAGGCGAGGGAGTCGCCGGCTGACATTCTTGTCGCTAGGTCCTCCTACGGCCTTCGCCTTCGTGCGGAAGCGCTCCAAGAACGCCAGCCGGCGACTCCCTTCCAGCGTTACGTTGCAGTGGGGTGCGAGCAGAGCACTCTTCGCTCTCCTGCCTGCAACCTCAGGAGCCGGAGGGTGCTGTTGGGTGCCGTTCTCGGAGCGCTTCCGCACGTAGGCGGAGGCCGAAGGAGGACTTAGCGACGAGAAGGGCACCCAACAGTACCCCTTCGTCAGCGCGTGCTGTGCAAACGTGCGGCTGCGCCCGTCACGGCGATAATGCTCAAATGTCGCCGTAAAGCGCCTGCAAGGCTGCAATCGCCGCCAGACCCGCTGTTTCCGTCCGCAGAATCCGTGGTCCCAGCTTCAGTCCCGCAAATCCATGCGCCGCCAGCGCGACACGATCCCTGTCTCCGAACCCGCCTTCGGGGCCAATAGCCAACATCGCCGCACCCGTCAGTCCGAGTTCGCCGGCGCGCTTCGTTCCCTCGGGCAGTAGCGCGAGCCGCATCGGGCCGCCTTCGCCCAGCGAGGCGAGCCAGGTCGCCATCGGTACGGCGGCTTCCACCTGCGGCACCCGGGCGCGTCCCGACTGCTCGCATGCGCTGGCGGCGACCGCGCGCCAGTGGAGCAGGCGTTTCTCGGAGCGCGCCGCGTCCAGCTTCACTTCGGAACGCTCGGTCAGGATCGGCACGATGCGGGCGATGCCCAGTTCGGTGGCTTTCTGCACGATCAGATCCATTTTCTCGCCGCGCGCCACGCCCTGTACCAGGGTGAGCGACAGCGGCGATTCGTTCTGGAGTTGCCGCCCTTCGCCCACGCTCGCCACCACTTCGCGTTTGCCCACGCTGGTCAGCGTGGCATCGAACTCCGTGTCGTCGTGGCCCGAAAACAGCACGACCGGCGCGCCGGCCTCCATGCGCAGGACGCGGGCAACGTGCTCGCCCGCCTGGGCGGGCAGGGTGATGTCAACTCCGCTGGTCAGCGGCATGTCGACATGGATGCGGATGGTGCGCATGGTGGGGCCTTCTGTCACGGAACGTGCATTGTAGCCAGCGATGCGGACGGCTATCGTCGTCCCATCGACGAAGGAGCCGCGTAATGCCGATCGCCTGGTACTTCGATTTCGTCTCCATGTTCAGCTGGCTGCAATGGCCGGCGGTGCGCGAACTGGCTCAGGAGCGGGAGGTCGTGCTGCGGCCGATCCTGTTCGGCGGCCTGCTGAAGCAGATGGGGCAGCGCGGCCCGGCGGAGATCCCGCGCAAGCGCGAGTTCACCTATCGGTACGCGCTGTGGCGGGCACGGCGGGCGAACGTGCCGCTGAAGTTTCCCCCGACCCATCCGTTCAATCCGCTGCCGGCGCTGCGCCTGTGTGTTGCCGCCGGGTCGACGCCCGAGGCCGTCGGTGCCATCTTCGAGTGGATATGGGTGCATGGCCGTGCGGCGGATACGCCCGAGACGATCCAGCCACTGGCGACGTCGCTGGGCGTCGGCGACGTCAGCGCCGCGCTCTCCGCGCCCGACGTCAAAGCCGCCCTGCAGGCGAATTTCGAACAGGCGATGCGCGACCAGGTCTACGGTGTGCCGACGCTGGCGATCGGCAACGAGCTGTTCTGGGGCGCGGATGCGCATGCGTTTGCGATGGATTACCTCGCCCATCCCGAGCTGTTCGATGACAGTGAGATGGCGAGGCTGGGCAACTTGCCTGTCGGGCTTTCGCGCAGTTAGGCAACCGCTTTTTCGATTCCCGCGATCGCCGTATCCACCATGAAGTCGATCTCGTCTTCCGTGATGCAATACGGCGGCATGAAATAAACGATGTTGCCGAGGGGGCGCAGCAATGCTCCGTTCTCCAGTCCGTGGCGATACACGCGCAGACCGCGTCGATCGGCGGCCGGGAACGGCGTCCGCGATGCCTTATCGGCGACCAGTTCGATCGCCGCGATCATGCCGGTCTGACGCACCTGCGCCACATGAGGATGATCTACCAGCGGAGCGATGCGCATAGCCATGTGAGCTGCAAGCACGCGATTGCGCTCCAGCACCGGATCGTCACGGAAGATCTTGAGCGTCGCGGTTGCGGCGCGGCAGGCCAAAGGATTGCCGGTGTAGCTGTGCGAATGCAGGAAGGCCTTGCCCGCCGCATATTCCGCATAGAACGCCTGATACACGTCGTTCGTCGTGACCACGGCGGACAGCGGCAGGAACCCGCCGGTCAATCCCTTCGACAGGCACATGAAATCCGGTGACACCCCAGCTTGCTCGCAGGCAAACAACGTGCCGGTACGGCCAAAACCCACGGCGATTTCGTCTGCGATGAAGTGCACGTTGAACTCGTCGCACAGGGCGCGTAACCCGGTGAGATACGAGGGGTCATACATGCGCATGCCGCCGGCGCACTGGACCAGCGGCTCGACGATCACGGCACAGGTTTCGTGCGCGTGGCGTTCGAGGATCGTGCGCATCTCGCCGAGACGCCGGGTGGCTATCTCCCGGGGAGTCTCGCCTGGCTCACCTTCAAACGTATCCGCGGAGGGTGCCAGTTCCGGCGTGAGCAGCAGGGGCGCATACGTCTTGCGGTAAAGCGCCACGTCGCTCACCGACAGGGCACCCAGCGTCTCACCGTGGTAGCTGCCGGTAAGGGCGATGAAGCGGGTCTTCTCGCCGTGGCCCTGGTTCAGCCAGTAATGGAAGCTCATCTTCAGGGCGACTTCGATGGCGGCGGAGCCGTTGTCGGCGAGGAACACCCGGTCGAGGCCCTTTGGCGTGATCCGGACCAGTTCCTCGGCCAGTTCCACGGCGGGCTCGTGGGTGAAGCCGGCGAAGATCACGTGCTCCAGCCGGTCGAGCTGGTCCTTCAGTGCCCCGGCGATGCGCGGCTCGGCGTGGCCGAACAGATTGGTCCACCAGGAACTGACGGCATCGAGGTAGCGTTTCCCGTCCGCGCCCACCAGCCATGCCCCTTCGCCGCGTACGACGGGTACCATGGGCAGGGTTTCGTGGTCGTGCATCTGGGTGCACGGGTGCCAGAGGACGGAGAGATCGCGTGCGATAAGGGTGTCGGTCATCCGCCCATGATCGCCCCCGGTCCTTCGTGGCTCAAGTGAGGATGTTGAGGTGATGGTTTGAAATGGCTTCGCCGGGTCGCCCTGATCGTTGTCGTACTGCTGCTGGTCTCGGGCCTGCTGTACTGGTTCCTGCCCGCCAGTCTGGCCGTGCCGTTCGCCGCGTCCCGCGCGAAAGGGCTGGTGCTGGACGATCTCTCGGGCACCTTGTGGGATGGGCGGGCAGGGCGTGTCACGGGCCGTGACGGCCGCGAACTGGGCAGCGCCACGTGGCGCCTCGGTCGGGACGCCATCCTCGGCCGCATTCATCTCGATCTTCATCTCGAGGGGCGCGCCGGCCGCTTCGACGGCCATCTCGAACGGACCGATCCCGATGCCATGCACTGGACCGGCATCGACTTCCGGCTTGACGCCGCAGCGCTGGCCGGCCCGGCTCTGCCACCCGAACTGATCCCGATGGGCGTCGTCGACGGCCAGATCCCGCGCGCCGACCTGCAGGGTAACTGGCCTGTCGCGCTCGACGCCGATATCCACTGGCGCGCCGCGGCCATACGCACGCCGGAGGGCGACGTCGCCCTGGGAGGTCTCGCCCTGAAGGCGGCCAGCGTCGGCGGCGTGCTTCGCGCCACGCTCGCGGACGACGGCAAGGGCTCGCTGGCGGTCGACGCCGCGCTCGCCGCGTCGCCGCTGGGCTGGCGTCTGGACGGCAAGCTGGTCCCGCGGGTCGCGGACAGTGCTCTGTCGCACCTCATCGCACGTTTCGGCCCCATCGGGCGCAACGGCTCCGTCAATCTGCAACGCAAGGCCGGGTTAGCGCCCGCGAACACGCCATGACCGACACCCTCGACAAGGCGCTTGCCGCCGCCCGTGACGCCGCCGGCGCCGCCGCGGAGATCATCCTTCACTACTGGCGCTCGGGCGTCGACGTGATCGTCAAGGGCGACGACACGCCCGTGACCGTCGCCGACCGCGAGGCCGAGCTGGCCATCCGTGCGATCCTCTCGAAGGCATTGCCGGAGGCCGGTATCTACGGCGAGGAGTACGGCGCCGACGACACGACGCGCGACTACCTGTGGCTGGTCGATCCGCTGGACGGCACGAAGAGCTTCGTCCGCCGCACACCGTTCTTCTCCACGCAGATCGCGCTGATGCACCGGGGCGAGCTGGTGCTCGGCGTCTCCTCCGCCCCCGTGTATGACGAGCGGATGTGGGCCGTACGCGGACGCGGGGCCTTCCTCGACGGTGAGCCGGTGCGCGTGGCCGCCACCGAGGCCATGTCCCAGGCCTCGATCTCCACCGGTAACGTAAAAACGTTGACGAGCGATGCCCGCTGGGATGCGCTGGGCGCGATGATCCGCGACAGCAACCGCATCCGCGGCTACGGCGATTTCTGCCATTACCACCTGCTGGCACGCGGTGGCCTCGATCTGGTGGTCGAGTCCGACGTCAACATTCTGGATATCGCCGCGCTGGCCGTGATCGTCAACGAAGCCGGTGGCGTCTTCACCGACCTGTCCGGCGCCGCGCCTGGCCTGGAGACGCGCAGCGTACTGGCCGGCACCCCCGCGATCCACGCCGAGGCGCTCGCCCGGCTTACCGGGGCTACAATCGACCGATGAACAAACGCCCGACGATCCTCGCGACGCGCGACGCGTCCAGCAGCTACTTCCGCCATGCGGAAGAAGTCGACCTCGAATTCTCCAACGGAGAACGCCGCACGTTCCAACGGCTGAAGAGCGGCGGTCACGGCGCCGTGCTCATCGTTCCGATGCGGGATGCGGACACCGTGCTGCTGGTGCGCGAATACAGCGTCGGCGTCGAGCGCTACGAGCTCGGCGCACCGAAAGGCCGCATGGATGCCGGCGAAACCGCGGAAGAGGGCGCGAACCGGGAGCTGAAGGAGGAAGTCGGCTTCGGTGCGCGCAAGCTCACCTTCCTCGGCACGCTGTCGCTGTCGCCGGCGTATATGACCCACCAGATCCACATCGTGCTGGCCGAGGATCTGTACCCGGAACGCCTCGCGGGTGACGAGCCCGAGGAACTGGAAGTCCTGCCATGGCGCATGGATAACCTCCACGAGCTCATCGCGCGCGACGACGTTACCGACGGGCGTTCCATCGCCGCACTCTTCATGGCCCGCGAGTTCCTCGCCGGGCGCTATACGCCGGCATGAGCGGCGCGCACGCCGCATGGCTCGACCCGGTCTGCGCGATCGCGCGCGACGCGGCCGAGGCCATCCTCGCCATCTACGCGCAGGATTTCGAAGTCGTCTGCAAGGATGACAATTCACCGGTGACCGCCGCCGACCTCGCCGCGCAGCGTGTCATCGCGGAAGGCCTGCGGAAGCTCGCGCCGGGCGTGCCGGTGATTTCCGAAGAGGCGCTCGCCGCGCCCTGGGCGGAGCGTCGCACCTGGCGCCGTTATTGGCTGGTCGACCCACTCGACGGTACGCGTGAGTTCGTGAAGCGCAACGGCGAGTTCACCGTGAACATCGCACTGATCGAGGACCATCGCTCGGTACTGGGTGTCGTGCTGGCGCCCGTCACGGGCGATCTCTACGCCGCGGTGGCTGGCGGCGGCGCGTGGCGCCAGCGCACGGTCGATGCACCACGCGAAGCCATTCGCACGCGATCCGCCGACAGTCTGCTGATGGTCACAGGTAGTCGCTCTTACGGCACGGGCGGTCGCACGATGACCTTGCTCGAACGCCTCGGTAAGCACGAGACCTTTGCGCTGGGCTCGTCGCTCAAGTTTTGTGTGATCGCGCGCGGTGAAGCGGACATCTATCTGCGCCTGGGTGCCACGTCCGAGTGGGACACCGCGGCGGCTCAATGCGTGCTCGAAGAAGCGGGCGGCGCGGTGCTCGATCTGGCGGGTCGTCCGTTCCGGTACAACACGCGCGACTCGTTGATCAACCCCGAATTCATTGCCTGCGGCGACACCGGCGTCGACTGGACCGCGCGGCTGATCGACCCGGAGAATCCCGCGTGACACGACCGGTCGACGACCTCATCGCGATCATGGCGCGCTTGCGCGATCCGGAGAACGGTTGCCCCTGGGATGTGAAACAGAACTTCGCCACGATCGCGCCGTACACGATCGAGGAAGCGTACGAAGTCGTCGACGCGATCGATCGCAACGACATGCGCGATCTTCGTGATGAACTGGGCGACCTTCTCCTTCAGGTGGTCTTTCATTCGCGCATGGCGGAAGAGGCCGGGCACTTCGCATTCGGCGATGTGGTCGACGCGATCTGCGACAAGATGGTGCGCCGCCATCCGCACGTGTTCGAGGATGTGACGCACGCGAATGACACGGCACGTTCGCGTGACTGGGATCGTCTGAAGGCTGAAGAGCGTAAGGCGCGTGGCGTGGAAGACACCAGTGCGCTGGCCGGTATCTCTCCCGGACTGCCGGAGTGGCAGCGTGCGGTGAAACTTCAGAAGCGCGCGGCTAACGTCGGCTTCGACTGGCCGGATCACACGCCGGTGCTGGACAAGATGGCGGAAGAGATCGAGGAGGTCCGCCACGAGTTCGATAACGGTGCGGACGAGGACCGGCTGGCCGATGAGATCGGCGACGTGCTGTTTGTCGCGGCGAATCTGGCACGGCATGCGAAGGTCGACGTATCGCGCGCGTTGCGCGGGGCGAATGCGAAATTCGAGCGACGTTTTCGCGGGATGGAAGCGATGGCCGCGGCCGAAGGGCGTAAGTTGTCGTCGTATTCGCTGGAGGAGCAGGAAGCGCTCTGGGTTCGCGTCAAGCGCGACACCGCCATGTAGGAGCGCGCCTCGCGCGCGAACCCAGAACATCGCGCGCAAGGCGCGCTCCTACAGGCAAGAAACGGGGCCTTGCGACCCCGTCGTGTCTTATTTGCCGTCAGCCGACTTCGAAGCGGCCCGTGCCTGCATGCGCTGCCTGAAGGCTTCCATGTCCTGATGACGCTTCTGGTCCTGCGCGAGGTTCTCGTCAAGGCTCTTGCGCAGTGTCGCGATCGCGGCATCGACGTTCTGCGGCTGCATCTGCGCACGTGCCAGGTGACGGTACGCATAGTCACGCACGCGCGGATTCTGCGACTTGGCGAGTACCTCGTTGTACAGCGCCGGCAGTTCCTTCTGGCGACCGGTGGTCACATAAAGGCGCTCGAGCGAACGAAGGTCGCCGATTACACCACCGTCTTCCGGACCGCCATGGCCATGCTGGCCCCAGCCGCCACGCTCGCCGCGGCCGTGCCCATGATCGCCACCGTGGCCCCATTTCGGACCGTCGGGACCCTGCGGGCCCGGGCCACGCTGCGGGCCGCCGGTCTGGGCGGACGAGGTTGCCGGAGCGGCGGGGGTCCTGGGAGCGGCATCCTGCGCATACGCGAAGGCAGCCGAGCCGGCGAGGAGGAGGGAAGCGGCACTGGCGAGAAGGGTCTTGCGTTGCATAGGTTATCTCCCGGTTGGACTTGCACGGTGAAAAACGTGCTGCCGCGCGACCGGTTGACCAACCCGTTGTGATCCAGTCAGCATTCCGTGCAGGCAGCTTGCAACCTTTTCCGTCCGGCCGGCATCCATCACCGGTACACCGAATCACTCCGGAGGGTTTTCCCCATGCGGCACCTGATCTTCGCGTCACTCCTGCTTCTTCCCGCCATCGCTCTTGCCGATGACGTGCCTTCCTGCCAATTTCACGCGGACCGCAACCTCGATCTCGATCTGTCGGGCGTGCGTTCCGTACGTTTCATCGTGAACGCTTACGACCTCTCGGTCGAAGGTGGCGCGGCCGCTGGCAAGGGAACCATCCGTGGCAAGGCGTGCGGTTCGAGCCAGGAACTGGCCGATAACCTCGTCGTGACCCAGGAAAAGCGCGGCGATACGCTCGTGGTCGAACTCACCACCAAGCGCAAGGGCTGGTCAGGCGGCTGGGGCAGCAATTACAGCTATCTCAAGGTCAATGCGAGCATCCCCGCGACGCTGCCGGTGACGGTCGAGGGTGGCTCGGGCGATGCGAAGGTGCGCGGCGTCGCTTCGGTGGAGAGTACGGCGGGTTCCGGCGATATCGAGGTCTACGACGTGAAGGGTGCCGTCAAGGCACGCATCGGTTCGGGTGACTTCACCAGCGACGGCACCGGTCCGATCGAGGTCGACTCCGTCGGCTCGGGTGACTTCAAGGCTCGCCATGTCCATGGCGACGTTCGCATCGGCACCGTCGGGTCGGGCGACGCCAAACTGGTCGATGTCGACGGCAACGTTGAAGTCGGCACCATCGGTTCGGGCGACCTCGAGGTCGACGGCGTGAAAGGCAACCTCACCGTCCGGACCAAGGGCAGCGGAGACATCGAACAGCACGGCGTGAGCGGCAAGGTCGACGTCCCGAATTCGGACCGCTGAGTCCACACGTTCCGGCGACATCGTCTGACGATATGATCCCGCCCTCACCGGCGGGATTTTTTCAGATGGCGTGGCTACCCGAATCGTTGCGCAACCTTCGCCGCGATGTACTTTTTCTCGTACTGCTGGCCGTGGCCGTGGTCTTCGCGGTGGCGAAACCGGCGCATCTGAAGGCGTGGCCTTGCCTGGTCGACTGGCCGACGATCGCGACCCTCTCCGGGTTGCTGGTTCTGACCAAGGCCGTCGAGAACAGCGGTGCGCTCAACGTCGCGGGGCGCTGGCTGATCGATCGTACTTCCACACGCCGCATTGCCGCGCTGGGGCTGATCGCGCTCACCGCGCTGTTGTCGATGCTGCTGACCAACGACGTGTCGCTGTTCGTCATGGTTCCGCTGACGCTGAGCATGTGTCGCATCGCACGCATGCCCGCGACGCGTCTGGTCATCTTCGAGGCGCTTGCGGTCAACGCGGGCTCGATGCTCACGCCGATCGGCAATCCGCAGAACCTGTTCCTGTGGCAGCAGTGGAACAACGGATTCGGTGGCTTCGTGTGGGCGATGCTGCCTCTGGTCGCAATCGTACTGGTCCTGCTGCTCGGCCTGACCGCGGTCGCATTCCCCTCCACGGCGCTGGAAGTTCACGAAGACACGGACGATCGTGTCGATCGCGGCATGCTCATCGTTGCCGCGGCGCTCTACGTTCCCTTTCTGGTACTGGCCGATCTGCACCACGAAATCTGGGCCCTGGCGGGCGTGCTCGTCGTGTTTCTCGCGTACCGACGCCGCATCGTCGCCGCGATCGACTGGGGCCTGCTGCTTACCTTCGTACTCATGTTCATCGACCTGCGCATGCTCGCGGGGCTCGAAGCGATCAGGTCGTTTATCGGCGGGTTGGGGCTGGACACGCCGCTGCATCTCTATGCGACGGGCGCGCTGGCGTCGCAGGTGGTCAGCAACGTGCCGGCGGCGATCCTGCTGGCGGAGTATTCGCATGACTGGCGCACCATCGCGTTCGGGGTGAACGTGGGCGGCTTCGGTTTCGTGCTGGGGTCGCTGGCCAACCTGATCGCGTTGCGGCTGCTGGGGGAGCGCAAGGCATGGGGCACGTTCCACGTATGGTCGGTGCCGTTCTTCGTGGTGGTCGGCCTGATCGGCTGGGCGTTGTTGTAGGAGTCGCGCGCGGAGCGCCCTCAGACCTTACGGTTGCCCTTGGCGCCCGTGTTGCTGTTGCCTCTGTCATGCGCCTTGATGAAATCGCGCACGTCCGGGTAAACGATGTCGCGCCAGCGACGACCGCTGAAGATGCCGTAATGACCGGCGCCTTCCACCGTGATGTGCTTCTTGCGCTTCTTCGCGATGCCCTTGCAAAGGCTGTGCGCGACCTCGGTCTGACCGGGGCCGGAGATGTCGTCGAGTTCACCTTCGATGGTGAGCAGGGCGGTGTCCTTGATTTTGGCCGGCTGCACCAGTTCGCCGTGGATCTCCCACGTACCCTTGGGCAGGCGGTGCTCCTGGAACACCGTCTCGATCGTGTCGAGGTAGTACTCGGCCGGCATGTCGAGCACGGCGTTGTATTCGTCGTAGAACTTGCGATGCTGCTCGGCGTCGTCGAGGTCGCCCTTGCGCAGGTTCTCGTAGAAGTCCCAGTGCGACATGACGTGGCGGCTCGGGTTCATGGCCAGGAAGCCCGCGTGCTGCAGAAAACCCGGGTAGACCTCGCGGCCGGCGCCGGGATACTGGTACGGCACCTTGTGGATCAGCTGGTTGCGAAACCACGACAGCGGTCGCGTGGTGGCCAGGTTGTCGACACTGGTGGGACTCTTGCGCGTGTCGATCGGGCCGCCCATGAGGGTGAGCGTGGCGGGCGTCGCCTCACCCCGCGCAGCCATCAGCGAGACGGCGGCGAGCACCGGCACGGTCGGCTGGCAGACCGAGACGACGTGCGCGCGGTGCACGCCGACGTGACGGATGAATTCCTCGACGTATGCGACGTAGTCCGCCAGCGAGAACGAGCCTTCGTCCAGCGGGATCATGCGTGCGTCGACCCAGTCGGTGATGTACACCTTGTGGTCGCGTAGCAGGGTGCGCACGGTGTCGCGCAGCAGGGTCGAGTGATGGCCCGACAACGGAGCCACGACCAGCACCGCCGGATCGTTCTTCATCTTGTCGACGGTCGACTGATCGTCGGAAAAGCGTTTGAAGCGCTTCAGTGTGCAGAACGGCTTGGCCAGCGCCACCTGCTCGACGATGGCGACGTCGTGCCCGTGCGCGTGCACACTGTGGATATCGAATTCAGGCTTTTCGTAAGCCTTGCCCAGGCGGAACATGAGCTCGTACCCCGCCGCGGCGCGATCGGCGCCGGGCATGCGGGCAAACGGGCTGGCAACGTCGCCAAACATCTTCGCGCTCGCCTCGGCCCAGTAGGTCAGAGGGCTGAGCATCGAGCGTTGCCATTCGTGCATGAGATAGAGCATGCAGGTTCCGGAAGGGGCGGGGAGGGTGGCGCATCATAACCAGTTGCGCCGCGCCATATGTAAAGCCCCTGTTTTTGCTCGATTTAAACGGCGGCCTTGCGGCAGACCAGCAGGACCTCGTCCACGCCCGGGCCCGGCTCGAAGCCCGGCCTGAAGTCCAGGGCCTTCTGGAAACGCACCCCGAGCGGCATGAACACGCGGTTGTACCACCACATGGCGCGGGCGCGCTGGTGGGTCAGGTACCACTGGCCGAGGTCGAGCAGCTTCGAGGATTTGGGCTGCATGCCGTAGACGGCGCTGCGCTCGATGGTGAATCCGTGGCGGGCGAGCAGGTCGCGGATGGCGTCCGGCTCGTAGCGGCGGTAATGCCCGACGAAATCGTCGAAGGCGGTCCATGCGTCGGGATGCAGCGGCACGGAAATCAGCAGGCGGGCACCCGGCTCGGCGACACGCGCGAGTTCACCGAGCGCGCCTTCATCGTCCACCACGTGCTCGAGGATGTCGAAAGCGCAGACGAAATCGAAGCTGGCGTCGCGAAACGGCAGGGCGCCGATCATGGCGTTGGCGACCCTGGCACCGTTGCGGCCGAGCTCCGCCAGCGCGGGAACGCTGAGATCGACGAACTGGGTGCCTTCGAGCGGCAGGCGCGGACGCAGGCCCGGCGCGACTTCGAGGCGGCGCGACGTCTGGGCCGCCAGTTCGGAAACCAGCGGCCACGTATTGAAGCGCTTCGGTGAAAACAGCTTCGCTTCGGACCACAGCGCGTCGTAGAAACGCTTATTGCTGCCGATCAGGTCGGCGTCGGTCCGCGAGGCCGTCGAGCCCGAGGTGACTGATGCAGTGGACATACGTTACCTCGGGCGGGACGGAACATCAGCGCAGGCGGGAAAGCTCACGCAACAGGGGCAGGCGGCGGACGCGAACCGCGGTGGCGCGGAACACGGCGTTGGCGAGCGCGGGTGCCGCCGAGGGTACACCGATGACGCTGGCGCCGGTGGGTTCGGCCGTGGAGGGCACGATCACCGTTTCGACCTCATAGGGCAGCGGCTGCGTCGCCGAGACCGGGTAGTCACGGAATCCCGTCTGCTGCACCTTGCCGTCCTTCACCGTGATGGCGAGGTTGAGGGCGGTCGACAGGGCGTCCATGGTGGCGCCCTGCAACTGCGCTTCCAGGCCCAGCGGGTTGATCGCCCGGCCCACATCCGCGACGCAGACCGCGCGGCGGATATCGATGCCGTCCGCCGTGGGCGCCACTTCGATGGCGTGCGCCACGTAGGCGCCGAATACGTACGAGCAGGCGATGCCGAGGCCGTTTTCGCTGCGCAGCCAGCGGCTCCAGTCGATCTTCTCGGCAGCCAGTTTCAGCACGTTGGCGAGGCGGGCCGTGTCGAGGGGGCCGCCACGGCCGTTGTAAGGCAGCTGGCGTCCCTCGCCGAGCATGGCGAGCCGGAAATCGAGCGGGTTCAGCTTCAGGGAATGGGCGATCTCGTCGATGAAGCTTTCCGTGGCGAACGCGGGTGTGACATGCGGCGAGCCTCGCCATTCACCGCGTGCCAGCTGCGATTCCAGGGGGTACCAGTCGCTGCGGAAGTTCGGTACCAGTCCGGCGGGAAGCGCGTCGGGGACCAGCTCGGACTGCCACAGGCGGTTGTCCGGCGTGGCGCGGCCGACCAGCATCGACGGGCTGGCCATGCGCTGGTGCCAGCCCACGATCGCTTTCTTGCGGTCGATGGACGCGTTCAGTCGATGCACCGCCAGGGGGCGGTAATAGTCGTGTGCGAGATCGTCGTCACGGGTCCACAGCAGCTTGATCGGCCGGTTGCGAACGGTGTCGGCCTTCTTCGCCAGAGCGACGGCGACAGCCTCGGCGATATAGTCCTGCTCGAGGCGACGGCCAAAGCCGCCGCCACCGCGGGGCACCTGGATATCGATCTGTTCCGGCTTGAATCCGGTCATGCGCTGCACGACGGCGTAGGCCGCGCGCGGAGACTGGGTAGCCGCGATCACCGTGATGCTGGTATCGGCATCCAGGCGAACCACACAGTTCGGTGTCTCCGCCGTGGCATGGGCGATCCAGGGCTGGAAATAGGTGGCTTCGAGCGCGCGCGCGGCCTTCTTGCGCGCGGCGGCGACGTCGCCGTCGTTGCGAACGGTGGAAGGCTCCGCCGCCCCGGCATCGTCGCCAAACAGCTCCAGCGCCTTCTGCTCGAGCGTGTAGGCGGAAGGTTCGACGCTGGGGCCCTGCTTCCAGGTGGCCTTCAATGCGGCACGACCGGCGAGGGCGCTCCAGGTATCCGTGGCGAGCACGGCTATCGAGGGCACCTGCACGGCGGTGCCGGCAAGCTGGCCCTGTTCGGGTGTGATGTCGATGACGTCGTAGACGCCGGCAATCTTCCCGGCCGCTTCGCGATCGGCGGTATCCAGTGAGCCGCCCGGGTAGGGGCAGCGCGCAAGCACGGCGACCACGGCGTCGCCGATACTGTCGTCACCGGCATAACGAAGCTGTCCGGTCACCGCCGCACGGGCGTCCACGTCACCGGCAGGCTGACCGATCAGGCGGTAGGCGTCGGTGGCCTTCAGCGGCGGCGCCGTCGACGGTGCATCGATCGAGGCAGCGGCCGATGCGAGATCGGCATAAGAAAGACGACGCCCATCGCTCGCGATGACGACGCCGTTCTCCGTGTGCAGCTGGTCGGCAGGCAGGCCGAGGCGACGCGCGGCCGCCTGCAGGATCAGCCAGCGACCGAGGGCGCCTGCCTGGCGCAGGTCGGCCCAGGCGGCGGGAATGCTCGTCGCGTCGCCGCTGCGCTGCCGGCCATAGGTGAATCTGGGTTCGCCGTTGCCTGCCTGGATGCCAAGCCCGAGCGGCTCGACGATGACGCGCGACCAGTCGGCATCGAGTTCTTCGGCGATGATGCGCGCCAGCGACGTCGCGGTGCCTTCGCCGTTGTCCGGATCGCGCACGCCGATGTAGATGCGACCATCGGCTGCCACGCGCAGGTACGAGCCGACCTGGGCCCAGGCGTCGCCCAGCAGGCCGACCGGTGGCGGTCGGTCGAGGGCTTCGGCGCTGCCGATACCGATGACCAGCGCCCCCGCGGTGCCCGCGGCGTACTTGAGAAAGCGGCGGCGAGAGAGTCGGACTTCGCCACTCATGCCTTGCCGTCCTTCATGTTGCCCGCGGCGCGTTTGATCGCCTTGCGGATGCGGCCATAGCTTCCGCAGCGGCAGAGGTTGCCTATCTTGTCGATGTCGGCGTCCGACGGATTTTTCTGCCGCGAGAGCAGCTCCACCGCCGCCATGATCTGGCCGGGCTGGCAGAAGCCGCACATGATCGCGTCCTCGTCGATCCACGCCTGCTGTACGGGATGCAGCTTGCCGTCGGCGCCGGCCAGACCCTCGACCGTGGTGACGCGCTTGCCGGTGAGCTTTTCCATCGGCGTCTGGCACGAGGCCACGGCCTTGCCGTCGACGATGACCGTGCAGAAGCCGCAATCACCCTGATCGCAGCCGTATTTGGCGCCGGTCAGGCGCAGGACGTCGCGCAGGTACCAGAGCAGGGGCATGGTCTTGTCGCCCGAGTGCCGGTACCGCTTGTCGTTGATGATGAGGTCGATGCCTTCACGTACGGGCTTGGGCGCCGGTTGCGAGGCGTCCTGTCGGGTCGGAACGGGTACGGGAGACGTCGGGCCTTGCTGTGCCATCTGCTTTCCTCAGCTGAACCGGTTCATTGTGGCATCCGTGCCCATGATCAGCGAGCCACTTTACTGAACAGATGTCGCCAGACCGCATACACAGGCAGTCCGGCGAGCACCACGAGGCACACCACGCCGGCGCTCAGCGGCTTGTCCCAGGCGTAGGCGACGACCACCGCGATCACGGTGCCGAGGAAAATCATCGGCAGCAACGGGTACGCCGGCGTGGCGAACGCCGGCCGGCTGCCGCCGTGGCGGCGATACCAGAACAGCGTGGCGATGGTCACGGCGTACGCGACCCAGTCGCCGAACGCCGCGAAATCCAGCAACTGCCCGTAATTGGCCGACAGGACCAGCACGATGGCCCACGCCGCGAGCGCCATCAGGGCGATGTTGGGCGTGCGGTAACGCGGATGCAGCCGCGCTACGCTGGAGAAGAACAGGCCATCCTCGCCCATCACCTGGAGCACACGGGCGCCCGCCACGAGGGTGATGTTGCAGAAACCAAGTGTGGAAACGGCGATGCCGATCGCGATGACCTTGGCGCCGGCCGCACCGAACACACGGCTCATGACGTCGGCGGCGGGTGCCTGGCTGGCGGCGAGGCCATCGTGACCCAGCACGGCCATATAAGCGTAGTTGGTGAGCACGTAGGCGGCGATGACCACCAGCATGCCCAGTACCAGCGCGCGTGGCAGCGTCCGCTGCGGGTCACGTACTTCGCCCGCGAGATTGTTGAGGTAGCTGAAGCCGGAAAAGGCGAACAGCACCGGCAGCAGGGCGCCGGCGAGGCTGCCGCTCGTCGGCGCGACGCCCGGTGCCAGTGCATGAGTGGTGCCGACGCCGGCGAAGGCCAGGCCGGTCACCACCAGGGCGGCGATGGCGAGCAGTTTCAGGATGGCGAAGAGATTCTGTACCTGGGCGCCGAAGCGGATCCCGAAAAGATTCAGCCCGGTCACGAAAATCAGCGCGCCCACGGCCAGCGGCTTGACCAGGTCGGGCGACAGACCGAACACCGACGTGGCGTAGCTGCCGAAGATCGTCGCCACCGCGGCGCTGCTTCCGCTGTAGATCACCAGCAGCATCGTCCAGCCGAACAGGAAGCCGGCCAGACGGCCGAACGCCTCACGCAGGTAGACGTAGCTGCCGCCCGCTTCCGGGCGCCGGGCGCCGAGTTCGGCGTAGCAGAGGCAGCCGATCAGGGTCAGCAGGCCCCCGCCCACCCACAACGCCAGCAGTACCCAGCCCGAGGACGTGCGTTGCGCGACGATGCCCGGGTTGAGAAAGATGCCGCCCCCGATGATGCCGCCGACGACGATGAGTGCGGCATCCATGAGGGTGAGACGGCGTGCGTAGCCGGGATTTTCCATGAGACGTGGGTCGTGATCGGGATAAAGGACGGAGAATAGCCCAGATTGCGTTTTCTCCGTTGCGGCGCAACACTTCGGGGGATAGTCAGCCCTGGCTGACCGCTTCTTTCCCCAGCCAACAAAAGAGTCCCGTGAGCGAAAACGCAAACGCGCCGTTGCCTCTCAACGCGCCCTGGATCGTCATGAAGTTCGGCGGCACTTCGGTGGCCACCGCCGCACGCTGGCGCAATATCCTCGAGCTGGCCGCCAGCCGCCGCGCCGAAGGCGCGCGCGTGCTGATCGTGGTCTCGGCCCTGTCCGGCATTACGGACGGCCTGAAACAGCTTTGCACGCACACGGAATCGAAACGCCGCTCGGACGCGGCCGCCGCCCTGGCCGATCGCCACCACGCCCTGCTCGCCGAGATGTCGCTCGCCATGCCGGAGACGCTCGGCGCGCGCCTGGCCGATCTGGCCGGTCTTGCCGACAGCGGTGCCGGCGAGCTGGGTGAACTGGCCTGGCAGGCCCGTGTTCAGGCGCATGGCGAGCTGATGTCCAGCGCGCTCGGTGCGGCATTCCTCAGCGCGAACGGTCTGCCCACCACGTGGGTCGACGCGCGCGAGTGCCTGCATTCGGTGGCCCTGCCAAACCAGAACGAGCGGACCCGCCTGCTCTCGGCGATGGTCGAGCCTCATCACGATGCCGCCCTGACGGCCTCGCTGGCCGAGCGCGGTGAGGTCTTCATCACCCAGGGCTTCATCGCCTGCGACGAGGAAGGCCGCACGGTGCTGCTCGGTCGCGGCGGTTCGGATACGTCGGCGGCTTATTTCGGCGCGCTGCTGGCGGCATCCCGCGTGGAGATCTGGACCGACGTGGCGGGCATGTTCAGTGCCAACCCGCGCCAGGTCGCCGGCGCGCGCCTGCTCCAGCGCCTGGACTACGAAGAAGCCCAGGAGATCGCCTCCACCGGCGCCAAGGTGCTGCACCCGCGCTGCCTGTCTCCGCTGCGCGAGCCCCGCGTCCCCCTGCTGATCAAGGACACCAACCGGCCCGAGCTGGAAGGCACCTTCATCGGTCCCGAGATCCGCGAACACGCACCCAGCATCAAGGCGATCAGTGCGCGCAAGGGCATCACGCTGGTCTCGATGGAGTCGGTGGGCATGTGGCAGCAGGTCGGCTTCCTGGCCGACGTGTTCGATGCCTTCCGCCGGCATGGTCTCTCCGTCGATCTGATCGGCTCGGCGGAAACCAATGTCACGGTGTCGCTCGACCCGACCGAAAACCTGCTGGATTCCGACGCCATCGCCGCGCTTGCCGCGGACCTGGCGCGCGTCTGCAGGGTGAAGGTGATCGCGCCGTGCGCGGCGATCACGCTGGTCGGCCGCGGCATGCGCTCGATGCTGCACAAGCTGTCGGGTGTGCTGGCCGAGTTCGGCCAGCTTCGCGTCCACCTGATCTCGCAGTCGTCCAACAACCTCAACCTGACCTTCGTCGTCGACGAGGACGTGGTGGACGACATGCTGCCGCGTCTGCACGAACTACTGATCGGTGCGGGCGCTCTGCGCACGGACGACAGCGTGGTGTTCGGGCCGTCGTGGCAGGCCTTGTACGGTGCGGGCGAACAGGTGCTGCCGGCCGCCGCATGGTGGCAGGGCGAGCGCCTGAAGCTCGTCGACCTCGCGAAAGAGCGCACGCCGCGCTACGTCTATCATCTGCCGACCGTGCGTGCGCAGGCACGCCGGGTGAAATCGCTGCAGGCGGTGGACCGCGCGCATTACGCGGTCAAGGCCAATACGCATCCGGGCATCCTCAAGGTGCTGGCGGAAGAAGGCTTTGCCTTCGAGTGCGTCTCGCCGGGCGAGCTCGCCGCCGTGTCGGCGGCGGTGCCCGAGAGCACGCCGCTGCTGTTCACTCCGAACTTCGCCGCGCGTCGCGATTTCGAAGCCGCGTTGCGGACGCGCGCGACCATCACCATCGACGCGCTGTATCCGATCGAGCACTGGAGCGATCTGTTCGCCGGTCGCGAGATCATTCTGCGCGTGGACCTCGGTCGCGGGCTGGGGCACCACGACAAGGTGAAAACGGGCGGTACCGGCAGCAAGTTCGGTGTGCCGATCGAGCAGATCGACCGTTTCCTGCGTCTGGCCGATGCGGCCGGGGCGCGGGTTATCGGCCTGCACGCGCATCTGGGCTCGGGCATTCTCGATGCCGCACACTGGGGCGAGGTCTACTCGCAGCTGGCGGCGCTGGCGGAGCGTATCGGGACCATCACCGTGCTGAACATCGGCGGAGGCCTGGGCGTGCCGTCGCATCCGGGCGAGACCGCGCTCGACATGCCCGCGCTCGATCGCGTGCTGACCTCGGTACGTCAGGCCTATCCGCAGTTCCAGTTGTGGATGGAGCCCGGCCGCTATCTGGTGGCCGATGCCGGCGTGCTGCTGGCGCGTGTCACGCAGGAAAAGGAGAAGGGCGCCAACGTGCGTTACCTCGGTCTCGACACGGGCATGAACAGCCTGATCCGTCCCGCGCTCTACGATGCCTGGCACGAGATCGTGAACCTCACGCGCCACGGTGAAGCGGCGACCACGATGTACCAGGTAGTCGGCCCTATCTGCGAGTCCGGTGACATCCTCGGTTCGGACCGGCGCCTGCCGGAATCGAAAGAGGACGATGTGATCCTCGTGGCGCAGGGCGGCGCATACGGTGCCGTCATGTCGTCGCGCTACAACCTTCGTGACGAAGCCGACGAGGTGCTGCTGCCGTGACCGCCAACCTCACCGATCCACGCGGAAGCGAGCGCTTCCGCTTCGTCCGTCACACCTTCGTCGATGGTGTCGCCGAGCTGGTCTACGCCTTCGACGACGGCCTCGAGCTGATCGAGCGCGTTACGTTTCCGGGGGCGCCGACGGTCCCGCCGGAGCGCGAGGCGGCGTTCGCGTCGGCGCTCCGGCTGCTGCATATCGTCGCCGGTGTCAGCTACTACAAGGCGGGCATCCCGCCGTCGATCGTGATCGAAGGCGAGCCGCTCGACGAAGAGACGGCGACGCTTGCCGATGCGCTGTATCTGCATGGTCTGGCCGAGTTCGCCTATCGCAACCGGCTGGATCTGCGTGGGCGTATCGCGTTTCCGTTCGAAAGTCGCGATCGCGTCGCGGCCCCCGCGATCGGTTTGCCGGCACGCTCGTTGCTGCCGATCGGTGGCGGCAAGGATTCCGTGGTCGCCGTCGAGGCCGTGAAGTCGACCGGTGGTGACGCGACGGCGGCGTGGGTCGGCAATTCGCCGCTCATCGCCGAATGTGCGGCGCGAACCGGTCTGTCGACGCTGAACATTTCGCGCGAGCTGGCGCCGGGTCTGTTCGAACTGAACCGCCTGGGCGCGTGGAACGGGCATATCCCCGTGACGGCGATCAACTCGGCCATTCTGACGCTGGCGGCTCTGTTGTACGGCTACGACTCCATCGTATTCGCCAATGAACGTTCGGCATCGGTCGCCACGCTGGAATACGAAGGCCAGGAAGTGAATCACCAGTGGAGCAAGGGCTTCGGTTTCGAGAAGACCTTCCACGACTACCTGCATTCGCATGTCGCCGCCGATCTCGACTACTGCTCGCTCCTGCGACCGTGGTCGGAGCTCGCGGTGACCAGCGCATTCGCGCGCCTTGGCGCGGCGTATTTCGATGCGTTCTCCAGCTGCAACCGGAACTTCCGTATCCTCGGCCCCAAGCCGGCGGATCGCTGGTGCGGTCAGTGCCCGAAATGCCATTTCGTGTTTCTCGCGCTCGCGCCGTTCATGGCCAAACCGCGGCTGGTATCGATCTTCGGGCGCAACCTGCTCGACGACGACTCGCTGGCCGACGCGTTCGACGCGTTGCTCGAATACAAGAACCACAAGCCGTTCGAGTGCGTGGGCGAGGGCGCCGAAGCGCGCGCCGCGCTCGCGTCGCTGGCGGAGCGTCCGGAGTGGCGCGAAGACGCGCTGGTGTCGCGTTTCCGTCGCGAGATTCTTCCGCAACTCGACTCGTCCGAGCTCGCACTCGAGCCCTGGCTGAAGCCGGGTGCGTCGCACCTCGTGCCATCGCGTCTGCTCGGAGCGCTGGATGCGCTGGGCTGATCTCGAGGGGCGCCGCGTCGCCGTCTGGGGTTTCGGTCGCGAAGGGCGTGCGGCCCTCGACGCGCTGGCCCGGCATCTGCCGGGGCAGCTGGTCGATGTCTACTGTTCGTCCGACGAGGCGGCCGCGGCACGTGCTTCGTTTCCATGGGCGCACGTACATGACGTGGCCCCCGATGCCGATGCGCTCGCGTCGTACGACATCGTCATCAAGTCCCCCGGTATCTCCGCGTACAAGCCCGAACTGCTCGATGCGCAGGCGCGCGGCACGCGTTTTACATCGGGCACCGCGCTCTGGTTCGCCGCCCATGTGACGGCGAAGACCATAGCGGTGACGGGTACCAAGGGCAAAAGCACCACATCCGCTTTGATCGCGCATCTTGCGCGTTCGTTGGGTGTGCGCACGGCACTGGCCGGCAACATTGGCTTGCCAATGCTCGAGCTCGATGGCGAGAGCGCCGATCTGTGGGTGATCGAACTGTCGAGTTTCCAGACCGGCGAAGCGTTTGGTGTCGGGCTTGGCGTCGTCACCAGTCTCTACGAAGAACACCTCGACTGGCACGGCTCGCGCGAGCGTTACGTCAGCGACAAACTGAAGTTGCTGGCGTCATCCGCGCAGGTGCTGGTCAATGCGATGCAGCCTGCGCTGATGGCGCGAGCGGCGGACCATCCCGGTCTGCATACGTTTGGCGACGAGGCGCACTGGCATGTCGCCGACGGCTGGATTCGGCGTGGAAGCGAAAACGTGATCGCGGCATCCGCGGTGTCCGCGCCGGGTCTTCACAACGCAGTCAACGCGTGTGCCGCTCTTGCCGCACTGGAGATCGCCGGCCTCGATGCGCGTGCCGCAGCGCCTGCGTTGTCCACCTTTGTGCCTCTGCCGCATCGGTTGCAGCCGCTGGGCGAGATCCATGGCCTGCGCTGGATCAACGATTCGATCAGCACGACGCCGCTGGCGAGTCTTGCCGCGCTCGAAAGCGTGGGGGTGGAACGTGTCGCGCTGCTCGTCGGCGGGCACGATCGCGGTCTCGACTGGACGCCGTTTGTGGAAGCGATGCGCCTGGATGCGCCTGAGGCGATCGTGTGCCAGGGTGCCAGCGGTTCGCGTATTGCGGATGCGCTGGAGGCGGCGGGTGTCGCGAATGTTTATCGGGCAGCGGATCTCGCCGCCGCCGTCGGTGCCGCGCGTAACGCCCTGAGCGGCGAGGGCGTCGTCGTGCTGTCGCCGGGTGCGCCGAGCTTCGACCAGTTCAGGGATTATGCGGAGCGTGGCAAACGCTTTGCCGAGCTGGCGGGGTTTGAAGCCGGCGCGGCCAGTATCCAGGGCCTGGGCGTCAGCTGACGCCGTCGCCGACAGGCTGACGTGAGCCGCGGCGCATCAGGCCTCGACAGCCCCGAGTAAGGTCCCCACCACCGCCGCCAGTGCCGCATACAGCTCCGGCGGCACGTCGTCGCGCAGCCGCACGGCCGCCAGCAAGGTAGCGATCTGCGGATCCAGTTGCGGTGCGAGCCCCAGCGCCTGCGCGCGCTCCAGCATGTTTTTCACGCTGTCGGCGTCGACACGCTGGGTTTTCCCATTGCTGGTCGGCGTCGCGAGCCGCAGCGTGACACTGCGGCGCGGGGAGGGCAGGGACGGATTCATGCGCGGGCTTCGAGGAGGACCGCGCTATACGCGCTGGTCGGCACGGGCAGGCCGTGCATGCAGGAGAAATGATCGAGCTGCAGGCCGCTTTTCTCGAGCACGCGCCGCAGCGAGACGAATTCGGTTTCCAGGCGCGACACGGTGTCGGCCTGTTGTACCCACAGGCGCACCGACACGCGCGGTATGCGCAGCTGGATCTCACCCTGTACGGCGCCCAGCGCGAGCGGGTCGATGGCGAATCCGACCGTCCACAGGCCATCCGGCTCGCCAGGGCCTGGCTTGCCTTCCTCGATCCGCAACTGGAGCACGTCGTAACCGCGCGCGTTCGCCAGCGGCACTTCGATCATCCATAGTCCGGCCTGCGGCTGGGATTCCAGCTGACCGATCTCGACACGGGACAGTGCGGCACGTGTGTCGGTCCGTAACTGGCCGACCAGCGCGTCGACGTCGTCTTCGGTGATGGCGAATTCCGCCACGCGAGGCTGGGCAATCAGTGCGCGCTGGGCGAGCGGCGGGGGTGTGTCACCAAGCTGGCGCGGAAGTCCGGGGCCGGTGCTGACGCCCGATGCGCTTCGCGTCGGCGGAAGATCGGCCAGCGTGCGGCGGAGCGCCATCAATGCCGCCTTGAAATCGTCGGCCGCCGGGGTCTCTTTCGTCGGCTCGGCGAGATGGGATTCGAGGAAGCTGCCGCTCTTGGCGATGGCTTCCTTCATGCCCATCGGCGTGCTGACATCATCGGGTCCGCTGATCGAAGCCTCGAGCGTGGCGAGTGCGGCTCGCAGGGGTGCCGGCAGCGAGCGGGCCACCGGGCTGCGCGCCAGTGAGGCCAGTGCGCCGAGCAGCGGCGCGTAACCATTCTGCAGCGGCAGCCGTTCGCGCAGTCCCTGCATCGTGACGCCTTCCTCGGGGTGGGCGATGAGGACTTCGAGCTGGGGCTGAGCGCCTTGGGTCAGGACGCGCACCTGAAACTGCTGGGGAAGCTGGGTGCCCGTGGTGTCGGCCTCCACCGTGATACCGCCGATGTCCAGCAGCAGCTTGCCGATGTCGTTCTGCCCCATGACGCGTGCCGTCAGCAGCGTACCCACCCGCCAGGCATCAACGGCCGCGGTGGTGCCCGCTGCCGCGCCGGCCCATAGCTGGGCGGCGATACTGGTCGGCTGGATGATCAAAGGGCAGGTCCTCCGAGGGCCTGGGCGGACCCCGGTCTGGGCTCGCTCCTGTGGCATAGGAATCGGCGGAAACGGGCGGAACTTTAGGTTGGCGCTTGCCGACACCTGTACGCGTAAACGGCGAGCGCGGTGGGCCGCCGCCCCGGCAAGGTAATGCTCTCCGTCCGCGCGGCGCCCGACCTGCAGGTCCGAAGGGCCGACTCCCGGTACACTACGCGGATGACCCAGCTTCCCTTCGAACTCCTCGCCACCGATGGCGCGGCCCGGCGTGGCCGTCTCCGATTCGGCCGCGGCACCGTCGAAACCCCGGCCTTCATGCCGGTGGGCACCTACGGCTCCGTGAAAGCCATGACCCCGCGCGATGTCCTCGACACCGGCGCGGAGATCATCCTCGGCAATACCTTCCACCTGTTTCTGCGGCCTGGCCTCGAGATCGTCGGCGAATTCGGCGGGCTGCATAAGTTCATCGGCTGGAACAAGCCGATCCTTACGGACTCCGGCGGTTTTCAGGTCTTCTCGCTGGCGCACAAGCGCAAGATCACCGAAGAGGGGGTGACCTTCGCCTCCCCGGTGGATGGGTCGAAGGTGTTCCTCTCGCCCGAAGAGTCGATGCGGATCCAGAAGGTGCTGGACTCCGACGTCGCGATGATTTTCGACGAGTGCACGCCGTATCCGGCGACCGAAAAGGTCGCCTCTGACTCGATGGAGCTCAGCCTGCGCTGGGCCGAGCGTTCCCGCCAGGCTTTCGACGACCTGAAAAACCCCAACGCGCTGTTCGGCATCGTCCAGGGCAGTACGTACGAAAAGCTGCGCCACCGTTCGGCGGAGCGGCTGGTGGAGATCGGCTTCGACGGTTACGCCGTGGGTGGTCTGGCCGTCGGCGAGCCGGAGGCGGAGCGCAATCACACGCTCGACCTGACCCTGCCGATGCTGCCAAAGGATCGCCCCCGTTATCTGATGGGGGTGGGACGCCCCGAAGACATCGTCGAGGCCGTCCGTCGCGGCATCGACATGTTCGATTGCGTGATGCCTACGCGCAACGCGCGCAACGGGTTCCTCTTCACGTATGAAGGCACGTTGCGCATCCGGAACGCGAAGTTCGCTACCGATACCCGCGTGATCGAAGAAGGTTGCGACTGCTACGCCTGCGCCAACGGCTTCTCGCGCGCCTACCTGCGACATCTCGATCGCTGCAACGAGATCCTGGCCAGCCAGCTGGCGACGATGCACAACCTGCGGCACTACCAGCGCTTGATGGCCGGGCTGCGCGGCGCGATCGAGACGGGTACCCTCGACGACTTCGTCACCGCCTTCTATGCGGCCCGCCAAAAGGCCGTCGTCGACGGCTGACCGGGCTTGAGGGCGCTGTCCGGCGCCCCCAGAAGCCTTGACGAGTCCGGTACATAAGCACCGGGGCGCGTGGCATAATCCACGATCTTTTTACGTGAGCAGCCGCTTTTCCTTGGCTGTTCCATGACTTGCGAGATATCCGATGAGCCTTCCGACGTTCGCCGCCATTGCCCAGGCCACTGCCCCCGCTGCCGCACCCCAGGGCGCTCTGAGCTTCTCGCCGCTGATCATGATGGCGGTGCTGTTCGGCATCTTCTATTTCATGATGATCCGCCCGCAGATGAAGCGTCAGAAGGAGCACCGCAACCTGCTCTCGGCGCTGAGCAAGGGCGACGAGGTCGTGATGAGCGGCGGCATGGCCGGCCGTATCGAAGACGTGGGTGAGGCCTTCGTCCGTGTCGAGATCGCTCCGGGCACCGTCGTCCAGGTCCAGAAGAGCTCGATCACCCAGGTGCTGCCGAAGGGCAGCCTCAAGAAGTCCTGAGCTTCATCTCATCGCGTCAGCTGCGGCCGGCACCCGGCCGCCTCCACGGAATGTAAGGCATGAGTGATTTTCCACGCTGGAAATACGCGCTGGTTGTGATCGTATTGCTGTTCGGCATCGTCTACGCGCTGCCGAACGTCTATACGCCGCAGCCCGCCGTGCAGATCTCGGGTAACCACGGCAGCGCCGTCGACGCCACGCTGAAGACCAAGGTCGAGAGCATTCTTGCCACGGCCCACGTTCCGGCAGCGAGCGTCGACGTGACGTCGTCCGAGAAAGGCAGCCGCCTGCTGGCGCGCTTCGCCAGTGCCGACGCGCAGGCGAAGGCGTCCGACGCACTTCGCGGCGCGCTCGGTGACGACTACACGGTCGCGCTCAACCTCGCCTCGACCGTGCCGTCGTGGCTGCGCTCGATCAACGCGTACTCGATGCCGCTGGGTCTCGATCTGCAGGGCGGTGTGCACTTCCTGATGGAAGTCGACCAGAATGCCGTGATCGACGGTCAGGAAACCCGCTACGCGGACGACGTCCGCTCGCTGCTGCGTGACAGGAAGATCTCGTACGACTCGGTGGCGCGCAATCCACGCGGTCAGGGCATCGGCATCATCCTGCGCAGCGACGCCGATCGCCAGGCCGCCGCGTCGCTCATCGCTACCGAGTTCACCGATCTGACCGTTTCCGATGGTCCGTCCACGGGCAACCGCTTCACGCTCAATGCCGTGGTCAAGCCGGCCAAGCTGCGCGAGCTCGCTCAGAGCGCCATCACCCAGAACGTCACCACGCTGCGCCAGCGTGTGAACGAACTGGGCGTGTCCGAGCCGCTGATCCAGCAGCAGGGCCAGAGCCAGATCATCGTCGAGCTGGCCGGCGTGCAGGACACGGCCGAGGCCAAGCGTCTGATCGGCGCGACCGCCACCCTGGAATACCGCGCCGGCCTGTACACCCCGCAGCAGGCCATGGATGCCGCCCGCAGTGGCAGCGTGCCGCCCGACGCCAAGCTGTATTACGGCCGCGATCGTCGCCCGTACCTGCTCAGCAAGACCGTCATCGCCACGGGCGATCAGCTGACCTCGGCCGTCTCGGGTCGCGACCAGCAGAACGGCACGCCGAACGTCAGCGTCACGCTGAACAGCGCCGCCGCCCGCAAGATGCAGGACTTCACCAACGGTAACGTCGGCAAGCCGATGGCCGTGCTGTACATCACGCGTACCAACGACATCAAGATGGTCGACGGCAAGGAAGTGAAGACGCCGAAGACGACCGAGGAAGTCATCAACTACGCGAACATCAGCTCGCCGTTCGGCAAGCAGTTCTCGACCAACGGCCTGCCCAGCGACGCCGAAGCCTCCGATCTCGCCCTGCTGCTGCGCGGCGGTTCGCTCGCGGCACCGGTCGACATCGTCGGCGAAAGCGTCATCGGTCCCAGCCTCGGCGCGGACAACATCGACCGCGGTTTCAAGGCGGTGATGCTCGGCCTCGGCCTCGTGCTGATCGCCGCGGCCATCTACTACAAGCTGTTCGGCATCGTCGCGGACATCGCCCTGTTCTTCAACCTCGTCCTGCTCGTCGCGGTGATGTCGCTGATCCACGTGACGCTGACGATGCCCGGCATCGCCGGTATCGTGCTGACGCTGGGTATGGCAATCGATGCCAACGTGCTGATCTGCGAACGTATCCGCGAGGAACTCCGCAACGGCTCGTCGCCGCTCGCGGCTATCCGCACCGGTTACGACAAGGCGTGGGCGACGATTCTCGACGCCAACGTGACCCACCTGCTCGCCGCGCTCGGTCTGATGACCATGGGTTCGGGTCCGATCAAGGGCTTCGGTGTCACGCTCTTCATCGGTATCCTGACCTCGATGTTCACGTCGGTGACGGTGACCCATGCCATCACGGCGCTGATCCACGGCGGCCGCAAGCTCAAGACCCTGTCGGTCTGACGGGAGGACGCCATGGAAATCTTCAATCACAACTCGAACTTCAACTTCCTCGGTCTGCGCAAGTACAGCATCGGCCTCGCCGTCCTGCTGATGCTGGGCTCGATCGGCCTGATCCTGACCAAGGGTTTCAACTACGGCCAGGACTTCCTGGGCGGCGTCTCGGTCATCGTCGACTACGCGCAGCCGATCGAGGTCAACGAGGTCCGCGCCACGCTCGAAAAGGCCGGCATCGAAAACCCGCTGGTGCAGTCGGTCGGCGGCACGCGCGAGTTCAACGTGCGCATGTTGCCCAAAGACGACAAGGGCTCGGTCACGCTGGTCGGTGAAGAGGCGGCGACCAAGGTCTCCTCAGACATCATCGCCGCCCTGAAGACCACCCGCCCCGATGTGACGATGAAGAGCAAGTCCTTCGTCGGCCCGCAGGTGGGTGAGGAGCTCCGCAGCGACGGTATCGTCGCCGTGGCCTTCGTCATCATCGGCATCATGGGTTACCTGTGGATCCGCTTCGAGAAGCGCTTCGCCATCGCCGCGCTCGCCACCGAGGTCCACGACGTTCTCGTGACCCTGGGCATCTTCGCGCTGACCCAGCGAGAGTTCGACCTGACGGTGCTCGCCTCGGTGCTGGCGGTGGTCGGTTACTCGATCAACGATAAGGTCGTCGTCTTCGACCGTGTCCGCGAGCTGTTCCGCTCCAGCCGTAACGCCACGCCGGAAGAAGTGCTCAACCGTTCGATCAACAGCACGCTGTCGCGAACGATCATCACCTCGCTGTTCACCGGCATCACCATGGCGGCGCTGTTCTTCATCGGCGGTCCCGTGGTGCACGCCTTCGCGATCACCATGCTGATCGGTATCGTGGTCGGCACGCTGTCCTCGATCTTCGTCGCCAGCCCGATCCTTCTCTGGCTCGGCGTGTCGAAGCAGGACCTGATGCCCGTCAGCAAGGAAGACCCGGAACTGGCGCGCCGCCCGTAAGGCTGCTTCGTTCCGCTTCGGAAACCCGGGGGCTTCGGTCGCCGGGTTTTTTTTTGCCTTTGCAAATGGTGTGAGGGCTCGGCTTGCGCCATCGCGTTTGGCTTTGTCGCGGCGTGTTGTGTCGCGTTGGAGAGCCGGCGGGGGTGACCCTCGCGGCCACGCCT
>NZ_FUYT01000025.1:0-42905 GCF_900167995.1 Luteibacter sp. 22Crub2.1 | reverse complement strand
TCAGCCCATGGTTCTCCATCGCCAGATCCGCGTACATCCGTTTGAGCTTGTTGTGCTCCGCTTCCAGATCGCGCAGTCGATGCACATCGGATGCCTCCATGCCGCCGTACTTTGACTTCCAGGCGTAGTACGTCGCCTCGGAAATGCCCAGCTCCCGGCACATATCTTTGACCTGCCTGCCGCCTTCGACCTGCTTCAGCGTCGCGACGATCTGGCTCTCGGTGAACTTGCTCTTGCGCATCGTGGGTCTCCTTGGGGATATTTTGCCCGGAGACCTCGGTTTATGTCTGGAGTAAGTTTACGGGGAGTCGACACCAACGTGGAGCCGGCGAGGGCGGGCTTTGTGCCTGCGAGGCGCCCGGAATTGGCACGCATGTCTGCCACCCTTGGCCTTGTTGCGGGTACTGTCCGGGTGGGCACCCACCTTCGGCGTGTGCCGGAATGCAACAAATCGCACACAAAGCAAGAAAGGTCGAAAAAAAGAACTTCATAAATACCCTTACGTTCTTAGAGGCGCGGACTTGGTTGTGCATAGCATGAGCAAAATAATCAGCGGCAAGATGCTGGGAACAAAGCGCAATGAATCGGTTTCCGGAGTGCGAAGTTGGGGCCGCCAAGCATCATGCCACCGGGTTGGCCTTGTCTCGTCGTTGCCGCAGATGAGGAGGTTGCGATCTTCGGAGAGGCAACGTGACGGGAGTCAACGTATCCGCTGAGCTACGCTGCACGCCGAATAATAAACTTGGCAGTTCTGGTCATCTTTGTTGCGGCTATCGATGCCTTTTCTTTCAACTTCTTCTTTTCGTATCAACGCTCTGTATGTTCAGCTTTTTTTCTCCAAAGATCATAGCGACGCACCAATTTCCAGTTGTGACCTGAACTTCACACGCAGTGCCCCCTTTTTCCCTGCAATCTGCTGCTGCGACTTGTTCGGCCGCGCTTGAACTACCTTGGTCCACTGATGTACCCAAGATGCCTTAAGGAATGTCCGCAACGAGGGATTGCCATCGATCACGGCAGACTGGTGCGGGCCGAACAGGCCTGGAGGCAGGTCGCTGATTTTAGTCGGGGCGCAGTAATTCCATCCTTGCCCAACAACCGGATATTGGCCGGGGGGACAAACTTGAGCGAAGGTATCTTGAGCGGCAAGCACGCCACATAGGATGAAGCTTGCTCGTAGCAGCCGTCTCAATGAGTTTGTTTCTTTCATGAGACTAGTCACCTCGCTTTATTTCGGCTGCACTTTCACGTCGTCGTTCACGGTCTGGACGGGTGTTGTTATCCGTTACGTCGAAAACCGCCCGCGCTGGTTCCTGTCGTATTCGGGCCATGTGAATCAGTATGCAGCGGGGTGTATCCGCCGCCCCCTGTTGCATCGGGCGGTTGCCCCTGCGCTCCGGGCCGGCCATTGCCGCCGGGGCCTCCGAACACCGAATAGCGTGCGAATCTACCCAGCGTCCCCTGGAAGAATCGCCGTCATAGGCGATTCGGAGACGCCCACGATGCTGAGGAACAAACCGTTGTCACCTTGTTACATCGCTACGCTACTCAAGCCCTTGGGCTGATCTCCCGTCAGCGAATTCCATTCTTGAGTGACCCGGAACGCGATGCTTATGCGAATCGTCAATTCAAGAAGCATGGCGGCGACCGCACACAAGGCTGCCATAGAAAATATCGCGCATATGCAGTGACTCAGTCAGCTCTGGAGTGCAGCAGATCACGAGTAGGGCGTATGGGCGGCGGGTATCTATTGAATCCGAACTGGCGGACTGCACTCAGCGTAGTGAACGGTGCACTGGGAGTTGGTGCGGCTACATTGCTCGTAGGCAGCGAGCTTCGCCTCGCTCTCAGTGGCTGCACTCTTGAAGTTCAGGGTCTTTTCGCCAACGACCATCACAATGCAACCGTTCTTTGCTGATACTTGCAGTTCGCAAGCAGTGCCTCCTTTTTCTCGACAGTCATTTATAGCTTGTTTCTCAGCATCACCTGCATTCGCAAGCCCCTTGGACGTCCCTAGAATGCCCTTGGGTATATCAGCTGCAGTTGCCTGCCAGCGATCGGCCCAGCGTGCTACAGGCACTTGCTGCGTTTGCTGTTGCTGCCCAGGAATGGGGACGCAAGTCTGGAAACCCTGCCCATTCTGAGGATACTGGCCTGGCGGGCAACCGCCTTCCGCACGAACGGGAGCGGCTACGAAGAACAGTAGCGCAAGTGACAGCACAGAAAGGGAGGAGCGAATCACAGCGAGACCCTCATGTTTTCGAAAATTGCTTCGTTGCATCTGCTTGTGCGACAGGAGTGGTACCGGAAAGGCGTGGCTCGAAGCCTCCGGCTTGTTGATCCCCCGTTTTTTGCGCGTGGCCCGCGTAACTTGGTGCCTTGATCATGCCCGGCGGCTGCCCCTGCGGCCCCGGTCGACCACCCGCACCCTCGAACGCCGAGTAGGTCAGCGCGCTACCCAGCGTCCCCTGGAAGAACATCGCCGCCATGGGTGGAACCGAAACAATGAGAATACTTAGCAGCAGCCCGATGCCGCCTTGCTGCTTGGCGACGCTCGTCAAACCTTCCGGCTGATTCCCCATCAAAGTGTTCAGCCCACGGTTGACCCAGAACGCGATGCTTGCATGCACGGTGAGCCGAAGCACCATGGCCGCCACCGGACTGAGCAACGCCATGGAAAAAATCGTGTCTATGCCGTACACAAACCCGCGTTGAAACAGGCATCTGGTCTGGACGAAGATGAGGGCACCGGCTTTTTCGAAAGCGCGACCCACGTCATGCGCACAATCGAAGGCTGTATCCACTTCTACAACGACCAGCATCCCATCAACCACCGAATATTAAGACACCGCTCCGGCATATGCTTAAGTGGCCTGGCCTGTACGGGTGATGGGGCCTTAGACACGCCGGATGTTTTGCCGACGGCCGCGATCTACAGCGAGTAATTCTTTGCCGGTTGCGTGTCGTAGTTACCCCGAACGAAGTTGGCCCCGTTGATGTGCATATGAAGGCTTGCTGCGGGCGAGATTCTGGACCACCGACCACTATGCCGTTTTCTTCCTTGGCGATGAGGTTGCTGGCTCCCTTCTTTGTCAGCTATTAAGCGAACCTCATTCGCCATCGCAATGCTGCGAGTACCTCAATTAGTGCAGTTTATTGCAATCTTACCGGTGGGCTACACGATGAGTAATATACCCTGCAATTCACATCGTCCTTATTGCACAGTGCAATGCCTTTATCTTCCGCTTGCGCCTTCGTTGGTGCGTCATTCGTATTCATCACGTTATCGCCGACGACCATCGCGACGCAACCATTCGCGTTCGTGATCCGAACTGAGCAATCAGTTCCACCCTTCGATTGGCAATCGCTTATAGCGGTACGCTCGGCAGCCTCTTCGCTTTTCTGATTCGTCGCGGTTCCGAGAATTCCCTTTGGCGTATCACTGGCGATTGCTTGCCACCGAGACTCCCACCTTACGGGCGGTTGTGAAGTGGTACGGTTGTCGCTACCTGGGATTGGGACACACGTTTGCCAGCCTTGACCAGACTGTGGATATTGGCCAGGGGGCAACCGCCCTCGGCGGCTGCCGGCTTACAACCTAAACCGCTCAAGATTAGGAGAGCGATCGAGAAAAGATACTTCATAATGCTTAAGTCCGAGCGATTTGATTATTCGTCTCCTTAGGCAGTGTGATCGTAGGAGACGGAGTGGTTTGGGCGCCCGTGAGTTCCCTGATTTCCTGATTCCGAATGAGTAGTCCTGCTTGCAGGTGCAGGTACAGCCCCGGAAGGAGTATCCCAATCGCCGGATCCTGGTGGCTGCCCCTGAGGCCCTAGTCGGCGACCCGTGCCCCGGAACAACGGGTAAACCAGCGCCGCTACCCAGCGTTCGCTGAAAGAACATTTTCGCCATCGGACGAACGGTACAATCTAATTGCACAGTATTAATCTTACGCTAACCTCGCCCAACTGCCCCAGTGATACGGCGCGCGGTTGCAGTCGAGCATACGAGTTTACTTGGTGAACTTTATTTGATGCGTACGGGTAGAGAGCAGGCCGAATAATATACGCTGCAATTCTCGTCTTGCATGTTGCAAGCTTTCACGGACAACGATTCTGCTTCTTCTTTTGTCCTTGCAGCCCTTGTCAGCATGCGCTTAGCACCCACTGCCATAGCGACACAACCGTTGGATGCTGAAATTTGGAGTTCGCAAGAGCGCCCGCCTTTTGCGCTGCAATCGCTTGTTGCGGAACGTATAGCATCCTGTTCTGTGGCGGCGCCAGTAGAGGTCCCAAGGGCACCCTTGTCAGCATCGGTAACGATGGCCTGCCAGCGTGAGCCCCACTGGACCGGAGCGGGAAGCGTGGCTTGCGACGAAACTTGCTGGCCAGGGATCGGTACGCATGTTTGCCATCCCTGACCTTGTTGTGGATATTGTCCGGGTGGGCACCCACCCTCCGCTTCGGCCGCAAGTGGAGCGAGGATCCAAATGATGGCGAGGAACGAGAGCTTTCTGATCATTGGGCCGGTCTCACTTGTGATGATGGCTTTGTCGCGTCCTGCTGTATTGGCTGTATCGGAGCCGACGTTCTCGAGAATGAACCGCTGGATGAGCCTTCTGCATGTGGCTGATTCGAAGTCATCTGCGGCGCGTAAGTGGTACCTGAGCCCGGCGGCTGCCCCTGAGGCCCCGGTCGACCACCCGCACCCTGAAACACTGAGTAAGTCAGCGCACTACCCAGCGTCCCTTGGAAGAACATCGCCGCCATGGGTGGAACCGAAACAATGAGAATACTTAGCAGCAGACCGATGCCGCCTTGCTGCATGGCGACGCTCGTCAGACCTTCCGGCTGATTTCCCATCAAAGTGTTCAGTCCACGGTTGACCCAGAACGCGATGCTTACACGCACGGTGAGCTCGAGCACCATCGCCGCTACCGCACTGAGCAACGCCATCGAAAAAATTGTTCCTATGCCGTACATAAGCCAGCGCTGAAACAGGGATTTGGTCTGGTCGAAGATGAGGCACAGGATAAAGAGTGGCCCGAGTCCGATGAACAGCGCCATAGCGAACTGGTAGAGAAGCAGCATCGCGCCGGCTGCCATAGGCGGGGAGGCGGTGCCGAAGGTTGCGATATAGAGCGAGCGATCCTTTGCTGACTGCATCTCGTCGTCGCCCTGGACGACCTTGACCCCGTTGATAGTGGAAAGGGCGAGCTGGGTATAAGCGAGGTTCTCATCGATCGACGACGAGGTGGTTTTGTCGTCTTTACCTGTGAATACACCGTTGATCTCCTTGTCGAGATTCTTGGTCAGGTAGGTATGCAGATCAGATCCGGCGAAGGCCATGGTCGTCGCTGCGCCGACGATAACGGCAATGCGTCCCATGTTGAGGACGGTCGCCATCAGCGGCTCGCGTGACTGACCGGTCAAAATACGGAAGCCCTGGAACATGATCCACAGCGTCACGAGCACCAGGGCGATACCGCTGGCCCAGCTCATCATGTTTTTCATGAGGGTCATGCCGAACGTGCTGATCTCATCGCTGAGATAGTCGTAGACAAGCCGGTAGTAGATATAATCCGCGACGTTAGTTGGCATGTGAACCCTGATTCCGGTGCCGGCAGGCAGTGCCTGCGACGGTCTTGCTTATGTAATGGACATCCGTGAACATCAAATCGATCTTGCCCGGCTTACTTGTCGACGGTGAGAGCAGCCTTGAGGACGGCCGCATTCACCAGTGATCCGATCAGCGTCGGCTGGCCGTTCATGGCTCGACGCGCGAAGATCGACTGCTGTTGCTTCAGCATGGCAATCTCGTTGTCTTGCTGCGTGATATTCGTCTCCCACGTCTCTTTTGCTTTAGCCATGGCGGCGTTGTAGCGTCCCGTGTCGCCCGAGAGCGCGCCCATGTTTGCATTGGATTGACCGATCGATGCGCGAATGGCGGCGAGTTGGGTGAGCATGCTCGATTGCTTTTCCAGCTCTTTGAAGTATGCGACCGTGAAGTTGTACTTCTTGTTCTCAGCTACGACCATCGCGGTGCAGATCTGATTTTGCCTGTCGACGATATTGCCATCCGCGTTGATCGCGGTGGTCAGTGCTGACATGATCGACGACTTCAATTGCGAAATGGCATCGGCCGACACGCCTGGGCATCGTTCGGCGACGCCATAATCGAGCGCGATTTCGTTGTACTGCTGCGTTATCGAGAAAATATCGAACTGCAGGGACTGAAGTTTGACGAGCTGCGTCTGCCAGAACTCGTAAGTCTTCTCCCAGTGTGCAATCTCTTTCCCATACTGCGCCGCAGTCTGCGCAAAATCTGCAACGGCTTTTTCGAACGAGGTCTCGCGCTGGATCAGCGCGGCGGCATCAACTACTGGTATGCCGGATGCTTCCGCGCGTTCGATGTTCAGCCCTGCCGCCAAGGTAATTGCAGCCGCCAGCGAGCATTTGGCGAAGCCCTGGATGACTAAGTTCTTGCGAGATGTCGTTTTCATACCATGGTTTCCGTATTTCGATACCGATCTGAGCGCGCCCTGTCAGGCGGCGCGCGTGGACGAGGAGGGCGTTGGGCGGGGTGAGGGCCGGCCTTTGCCGCTTCCCTTGCGGTTTTCGTAGAAGGCTTCCAGCCATTGTTCGGGTTTCAGATCATTGGTCGACACGCCTTCGCTCTCAGCGCGTGCCTGCAGAATCTCGTGCATGATTTCAATGTTGTCCGTCGAGGCGGAGATCACCGCCAGGGCGTCATCCAGGCCGCGCAGATTCAGCTGGCACACGGCCGAAGCGTGGCCTTGCTTCACGACGAAGCAGCGCGAACGCTCATCCAGACCGACCACCACCTGGTACTCGGCTTCGGTCAGTTTCAGGCCGTCGACGTAGTCTTCGCGGCTGGCATTCGGATTAGGCAGCAGGATCATGGTGGCGGTCTGCTCGATCAGCGCGGCCGAGATGTCGCTGGCCAGTGCATCTTCCGGGCTCTGCGTCGCGAAGATGCCCATACCGTTCTGCTTACGGATGGTCTTCTGCTTGTTCTTCGCGAACTCTTTCAGGCCGCCCTTGCCGTCGAGGATCTTCCAGAATTCGTCCATGACGTAGATCAGACGGCGACCGTCGATCAGCGCTTCCAGGCGATGCAACAGGTAGTTGATGACCGGGGCGCGGACTTCCGGATTGTCGATGATATCGGTGTAGTCGAAACCAATGATGTTTGCCTTGGTCAGATCCACGGTATCGCGCGGATTATCGAACACCCAGCCGAGCGAGTTGCCGGCAGTCCACTTGCGCATGCGGATGAACAGACCGTCGTCGCCCAGATTGGGCAGGCTCTTCTGGAAGTTCGTCATGTTGCGGAGGTGGATCGGCGTGTCTAGCATGTTTTCGACGGCGCGGAAGATGTCCTCTTCCTCGCGCGAGCTGTATACGCTCTTGCCGGCCAGTACTTTGATGAGGTTTCCCAGGAACTGGACATTCTCTTCGCTGCGGTCACATTGGAACGGATTGAAACCCGTGGGCTGGCCGTTCTCGAGCGCGAGGTAATTGCCGCCGCAGGCGCGCACGAAAATCTCCGCGCCACGGTCCTTGTCGAAGAAGAAAATTGTCGGCGCGGGGTCGAGCTTCTGCACCTGGCTCAGCAGAAAGTTGATCAGCGCGGTCTTGCCGGTACCGGACTTACCGATGACCATCGTATTCGCAATGGCCTTCTCACCCAGCGAGTTCTCGGCGGGGTGGGTGGCGTGAAAATTGAAGTAGTACGGCTGGCCGTTGGTCGTCTGCAGGGTGGTGACGCACTCGCCCCACGGATTGTTTTCTTTCTTACCCGTGGCGAAGTTGTGCAGCGGCGACAGGCCGAGGAAGTTCAGCGAGCTGACGTTAGCCAGTCGGGTACGGAACTTCCAGTTGCCGGGGAACTGAGCATAAAACGCGGAGGTGACGGCCAGATCTTCCTTCACCGTGACGAAGCCGGCGTTGGACATCTCCGCGCGCGTCGATGCGATCTGCTGCGACAGCAGGTCCTGGCTGGGCGCGTAGATGGCGATGGTGAAGTGATACTCGCCAAGCACGAAGTTGCCCGAGGCCAGCTGATCCATTGCATGGTCGAGCTCGATGATTTGACTGACGGCCTTATCGCCCGAGGAGATCATCATGCCCTTGGTTCGCTCCAGCGCGGACAGCGCGCTTGTGCGGCCCATGGGTGTGAACGAATGGGTGATGACGTACTCGAAATCCAGGTACTTCAGACCATTGAGGATGCCTGGATAGGTGCCGTCGGTGTATTCCTTGATGTTGAGTAGCGCGCCAAAGTGATTCACGCCACTGGGCGTGGTCAGTACGAAGTCGCCGGTCTTGGCCGAAAAGCGCTGGCGGCTGATGGCAAGGTAGTCGTAGACAGGCGCGTTCAGCGCAGGCACCGGCTCGTCCACACGGTTGAGAATGAATCCGTAGAGTTCGAGAATTTCGGAGAACACGATGCCGTTCGAAGCTTCGTACAAGCCAAGACGGTACGGTGCGTAATCCTTGAGTACGGCTTCTACGTTGCCCGCAAGCTCGAGAATGGTTGTGATCGCGTGTGCCTGCTCCTGCTGGAGCCGGTCGACGCTCGTGGATTTCTCCGCCAGTCGACGGTTCTCCGGCATCGGGCGGTACATCATGGTCAGGTAGAGCTCGTTCTGCATGAGCTTCTGCCCGGACAATGCGTCGAAGTACTGATCCGACATGTCCTGGTTGAACTTCTGGCCGAACTTCGACGAGTCGCGCAGGGTGCGACGACGACGGATGTCGTGCACCCAGAAGGCGACGTTGGTGTAGTCCGGCGCACGCAGCGTCTGCAGCATGCGGTTGAACGTATTGTGACGGTGTTCGATCTCCCACTCTTCTCGCCCGACGAAAGGTAGTCCTCCAAGACGCCACACCAACAGAAAGTCGCCGCCGGTCGTTTTCACGACGGTGGGGGAGACGTGGCTGGAGAGAGTGATGTGGGCTGAGATGGGCGCGTCGGGTGTGAACATGGTGGTCGATACCGTGAAAGCCGAAAGGCCCTGGCACGAGGTGCCAGGGCGTGGGTCCTTGATTTACCGCTTGTCCTTTTTACGCGGGTCGCGATAGTTGTTGGGTGTAAACACCCACATGCCGTCGTGTTCCCGTACGTTCCTGACCCTTGTCTTGAACTGAAAGCGCAAGCCAAGCAGGCGGAAGATCAATTCATCGCGACGCGCCATCTGGCGCATCACGAAGATCACCACCGGGATGAGGAGGAGGAAGAAATAATTGAAGTACATGGCCAGCAGCAGACACGAGCCGGCACCCATGAAGAAGGGCACGTAAGGCACGCCCATGAACATGGGCGGGCGCGTGCAGCCGCGGAACAGTACGTTCTTATGCATGGAACGACACGAGGTGGATCGCGGAGTTGATCACGTCCATGAGGAACAGAGACGTGCCGCTGGTGGCGCCGCACTCATCATTGTCCGAGCCGACCACGGTCTTCGCGATCTGGGCAGCCGCACCGATCATCACGCCGCCGATCAGAGCCGGGGTGACGTCCGCGATACGCTTGTGCGCGAAGGCGATCTGGTAGCCGGAGAAGATGACCGCGACGGTCACGACCACGATGGAAGCGGCGTTCAGGATGGTCTTGATGCTTCCGAAGAAGCCGCAGACCTTGGTCTGGGTGGTGTCGTCAGCAAGCGCCAGCTCCGGCAGGAAGGCCAGGGCAAGTAAGGCGAACAGGGCGACCGTGTTGAGCAAGGGGCGCTTGGACTTGGCGATCGTGGTGCTGAGGGCGGACAGGGCCATCTTTCGGTTCCTTCGTTGCGATTGAATCAAATTGCGCCGACGCAACATGCGACGGAGCGGATAAAGCTGCGTGCCGCGCAGCCAACGGTGCCATGGCGCCGCCCGGAATCCGTCCGGCACGGGCCTGCGTATCAGAAGACAAAAGCGTCATCGCCTGACTGCGTTCGGGTATCGGCGTTGTCGACAGGTCGTCCCTGGGGTTGTTGCATCTGGCGTACGGCACCCGGCGGTGGGTCGTTGGGTCCGTGCACCTGCGGTACGAAGATGCCGCCGGCATCCTGTGCGGGCGGTACGGCTTGCGCGCCGGTCGGTGACGCGGCCGACACACCGATCTGCGACATTGCCGCAGCGGTCGATGGATCGGTCTGTATCCGTCCGGCCTGCGACGGCGTATTGACCTGCGGCAGGCGTGCGCCGATCTGCGACATGATGGCGGCGGTATCGGGATCGGTGACGATCGCGCCGGGCGCCGTTTGTGGCGTCTGCACCAGCGCGGGGTTGGTCACCGGTACTGTCTGCATGGCGACCATGCGACTGGAGGGCGCGACGCCCGTGGCGGTGCCGATCATCGCGGCGGCGGCGCTGTCGAGCACGCTGCTGCGCATGGCGACGCGGTAGCTGGGGCTGTCTTCGACCACGCCCCTCATGCCGTTGCCGACCTTGACGACGCGTACCGGGACCGGCCTCGCCTGAAGCGGAATGGCCGCTGCGACCGCGGTTCCCGCGCTGCGCGCCATTGAGGCGAATATCTTCTGCACGTAACCGTGCTGGTATCCGGTGACGAAATTGCCGGAGTAGTAGCAGCTGAATGCCTTACCCCAGTCCTTTCCTGCGCTGTCGTAGCATTCGCGGAGGATGCGAGAGCCGGCTTGCAGGTTGGGGCAGAAGTCAAAGGCCTTCTCGAAGGTGTCCAGCCCGTACTTGCCGAGATTGGCGCGATTCACCTGTGCCGCGCCGACCGAGTAGTTGTAGCCCTGATCCTCGAGCGACTTGACCGTCGCGATGGCTTCACCGAGGTTCTGGGGCTGACGCACGAGCTGACCGCCCACCACGCCGATGGCGTACGGGTTGCGGCTGGACTCTACGTTGACGACGTGCTGCATCACCTCCGCCGGTACGGCAAGGTTGGGGCACGCCATCATTTCCATTCCCGGTATCACCGTTACAACTCCTGTCTAATGACCGATGTCTTAAGTGTTACCCCCCGTCCGCGCTCAGTGCGCGAGCCGGGTTGAAGTCGATGCCGGTGATATAGCGCCGGCCCGCATGTGCCTTGATGTGTACGACGATGTCGATGGTGAGCATGAGCAACCGCTTGATCGTCGCGAATTCCAGTCCAGCGCCTTCTGAAGAGGCCTTCACCATCAGTGCCAGCTGGTCCCAGGTCTGCTCTACGCTGCCTGCGTGGCAGCTTGTGATCGAACCAGGGTGGCCGGACGCGCAATTTCGGATGAAATAAAACGACTCGTCACCGCGCAGCTCCGCCAGGATAATCCGGTCAGGCTTCATGCGCAGGCAGGCTTCCATGCAGCTCTTTGCCGTTACATTGGCTGCACTCTGGCCGCCTTTGGAGTAGAGCAGGTGCACGACGTTGGGCTGGTCGATGAACAGCTCGCGGGCATCTTCAATGGTAACCAGCCGCTCGTCGTCGGGGATGTGACCGACCAGCGACTTCATGAACGTCGTTTTGCCGCTGCCGGTTGCACCAGCCACCACGATATTCTTCTTGCTGAGCACGGCATGGCGAAAGAAGTCCGCATAGCGACGCTCGGCACGTAGTTCGAGCAGTTCCTTGTCAGCCTGGCTGATCGTGTTCGCACCTTCGAGAATTTCGTCGAAGAAACCGTCTTCGCTGTACTGAGCGAGGGTACGCGTCTGCTTCGACGGAAGACGGATGGTGATCGACACACGACCGGCTTCCACGGCGGGCGGGATGACGAATTGCGCGCGCTGGCCGGTGGGGAAGGTCAGCGACACCACGGGATCCGTGTCCGTGATGCGCTGACCGGTATTGCTTTCGTTGACGACGGCGGTACAGAACTGCCGCGCACGCTCGAACGTCAGCGACGGGACGTCCACGCGCTGCCAGCCGCCCTTGCGCTCCAGATAGAGCTCGCCGGGCCGGTTGATGCAGATTTCGGTCACATCCGAAGACGCAAGGAAATCCCTCACGCCCAGCACTTCGTACTGGTAATCGAGGAAGTCGTTGCTGACCTGTGCTAGCGGGCCTTCGTCCATAGTTCCCTCAATACCTCGCGACCACGCCGGTGAAGTCAACGTCCTTGGCGACGTAGATTGCCAGCACCGTACCCTGGTTGATCGTGACGGTCGCCGGGCGGTTGGCCTGGCGCTGCACGGCCTGATTGGCCAGCTGCTGAATGGTGTCCGCGGTATTGCTCTCGAACGGTGTCTGGGTGACGACACCATTGCTGATCGTGGTGCTCTTCGGGCCGTGCTCGGCGGCTTCGTACTTAAAGGCGTCGCTGAGCAGGCTGATCAGCAGGGCGGCACCGATACGGCTACCCCAGTGAGCGTTGTAGTAGCCCGGATGACCGGCACCGCCGAGCGCGTCGATACCGGGGCTCGCCATGTTCACGTCGATACCGGTTGGCGTGACGATACGGTCCCAGATGACCGCGACACGCGGGCCGCTGGGTTCCATTTCGTACTTGCCCATCACCTTGCTGCCCTTGGGCAAAAGCAGGCGCTTGCCGGTGAACGAGTACACCGGTTCGGTCACGACGCAGGACGTAAAGCCCGGGATGTCCGTGATGATGCGGGTCTCGAGGACGCAGCGGATGAACGTGCCGCGCAGCATGATCGTGTCCGGATGCGTGAGCGGAGTGGCGCTCGACACATCCGGTAGCTCCTTCGCCGAGTAGGCGAGGTTGCCGTTGGCGCTCATGGAAGGTGCGGCAGGCGTCTGCTCGCCGAAGGCCCCGGGCGGGAACTTGAATCCGGTGCCTTCCTGCGACGGAGCGTTGGCGACGCCATTGGTCCCGCCATTCGACGCGGCGATGCGTCGCTCGAGCAGCGTCGGCCCACGCGGCGCTTCCGGCTGCGTCGGCATGGGCGGCATCTGCGACGGGACCGGCGGTGCCTTCAGTGCGATGGGATCCGCGGGCGGCGGAGTCGGCGCATTCTCGGGCGGCATCGGCGGCGGAGCGCGCGGTGCCTCGGGGATGCTGACCGTTTCTTCGCGGACCTTCGGCGGGGTCTTGGTGCTGCTGCCGCCGAATACCCAGAAACCGATCACCAGCAAGAGCAAGGCAATGCTCGCCAGCAGGCCCAGCGCCTTACGATTCATGCGCTGCATGTCGTTCGAGGTCAGCTGCGGTGCGGCGCTGTCGAGGTCCGGCTGTCGCGTCTGACGCGCATTGTTCGAATACGGGTTGTTTGCCAGTGGATCGTGCTGCTCGGCGGCACGATCCTGCGGCGGCACGTTGCTGCCGTTGGATTCTTCGTCCGGGTGATAGGGGTTGTTCGGGCTCACTTCTTTGTGTTCCTTCGCAGACCGACGACATTGCTGTCGTGGCGGATGACCAGGTAGGCGTACGTGCCATGGACGACGATGGTGTTGCCCTCGACGGTGGTATTAACCACTGCGTCTTCGCCGTGTTCCTTCTCGCGCATGTACACCGTGGGGAAGTTTCCCGTGGGGAACTGCTTGAGGTCCGGCATCTTGATGTACGTAAAGCGGCCGTCGTCGTACACGTTGATCGGCACGAGCCAGGGCGGCGTCTTGCGCGTCTTCGCGAAGTCGTAGTCGAAGTTGTAATCGCGACCCTTGACCAGCGAGGTGTCGAGCGCAGGCGCCTGTTCGACCTTCTTGGCTTCCGACATGAAGCTGGTGTCGGACGGATAGGTAAACACGACCTTGTACTGCACGCCGGCACGGCGAGCCTGGTCAAGGGTCTTCCAGTCCGTCGCCACGACCTTCAGCTCGAAGATGTACGAGTGGGTCGCCGTACGGATCATCATGTTGGTGTCGACGTCGACGTTCTTCGGCTTGACGTAGAACACATTGTCGCGCCGGGTAAGATCCCAGCCCGTGCTGAAGCCGGTGCTGTAGTCGAGGATCTTTTCGTTCGGGCTGAGTTCGATCTGGGTGGAAATGCCGAGGCCGGTGCGTACCTGATAGATGCGATCGGGCTGGTATTCATAGGACGTGACGCCGGTCACCGCCTGCATCGCGGCCGTGGGAGCACTCTGCTCGGTCTGGGCGATGGCGAACGGCGCCAGGCACATCGCGGCTGCACCAACGGCGGTGCGCAGACTCAGCTTGATTGGTCGATTCATCAACGGCGCCCTCCATTGGCGGCGCTACGGGGCGAACGAGCCGCAGGTGCGGCGTTGGAAGGCACGGGAACCGGGGTTCCTGCGGAGGGTGGTGCGGCGTAGGCGCCGTCGACCGGAATGGGAGCCGTCGGCATCGCACTGCGCTGAAGGGTGTCGTTGGTCGCCGCGCCGGGCGCGTAACCCTGCGGAGCAGCGCTCTGGGGCGCCGCACCCGCAGCGGGCAGGTCGTCGGGATCCACGCCCGGGGCGGTCGGCGCGACGGGCGCGTTCGGGTTGACCGTAGCCGCTGGATTGACCTGTACTTCGGCCGGCGGCGTCGAGCCGTAATCGTTGTCGACTCGATAGCTCGTGACCTGGAAGCCGAGCGGATTCTCGACGCGGCTCTGATCGTCCATGCGGAGGTTCGGGTTGTACGAGAACTCCATCGTCGCGATTTTGTTGTCGAGAACCGACGTGGCGCCGTTGGTCTTGTCGTAGATGCTGCGCTGGAAGCGTACGGTGGCGCCCTTCGGGGGCGAGCCCTGGCCACCGCCAATGAGCACGATGCTGAGTATCTTGACGCGAACGGCCTTGTTCTTGCCGTACAGCTTGTAAGGGCTGTTGTCATTGTTGGTCGAGTGCAGATTCATGTAAGGCCGCGCAACGTCGGGTGCGGCCATGGTCAGCACGGTGGGCCAGTCGCGCATGTTGGTCAGCGCGATGTCATAAGCCTCGCGAGCCAGGACAAAGTGCGCGATGTTGCTGCGATTGACGGCTTCGTTCGTAGTGACCCGCTTGTTGACCAGGTCTTCGGTGAGGCGCGCGAGCGAGCTCGTACCCGAGTACGGGTCGGCCATCACGATGTACGGCACCTTTTCCTTGAGCGGCAGCATGTAGAAATAGCCACCCACAAGAATGCACGAGACCCCGAGCGAGCAAAGCGCAACGATCCAAGCCCGACGCTCGCTGCGTCTGGCCATGTCGGCAACGGTAACTTCGAAGTTGACGCTCTGTTGCACGGCGGCGTCGATCTTCGGCGAACTTTTCTTCTTGAGCATGTGAGTGCGCTGCCTGGCGGTTACTTCGAATCGGGCGTCGCGGCGACGTTGCCCGCATCGCCTGTGGAGACGGCGGCGTTGGGCGCCGATGCCGGAGCCGGCGCGGCAGGCGCGGTCGGCGGGGCGATCGCGCTCACTTCCTCGACGATCAACTGCGGTCCGTCGACGACCACTGCGACGCCCTGCGCGGCGTAGATCGCGCTGAGCTGTGACGCGGCGTCGCGGACCTCCGTCGTGTGGATGGCGGACGTGGTCTTGGGCAGCGTGAAGTCGGAGCGGAGCTTGTAGGCCAGCTTCATGCCGGTATCGGTGGTCCACCGCGTCAGCATCGTCTTCAGCGTCCCGTCCATCGGCGCCGCGTAATACGTATAAGGCACGGCGAGCGGGATCTCGACCACCTTGTCGTCGTACTTGTTGACCGGACGCCAGCGACCGCCGAAGTCCTTCGCCGGCGGCGTGCCGCATGCGGACAGCAGCAGGACAAATCCGGAGACGAGGAAGAGAGTAAGGGCAGGGTGCAGGATTTTTTTCACGCGTGGCTCGTAAGTCATGAAAAGCAAACAGAAAACATCAGCGGCCCTCGTCGCGGAAGCCCGGACGCGGGGTCGAGAAACCGTTTACATCGCTACGAAAATGACGACGGAACGTGCCGCCTGGCGACTTGCCAGACCGGTATCGGTCGATGAGCCGTGGCGCGACGCGCGCCAACGGCAAAGGACTCCCCTGGAGGAGCTGGAACCTCGGGCCAACCGGCCCCGAGCGATATGCAAATCATCCATAGAACATCCTGTATCGAGCGCCTGCGCGCCCTTGCATTACGTGCCAGCAAAGAATGGCCGCACGACCCCCGGAGCGATAGAGATATCGCCACTCGCAGTTGCCGCACCGAACCAGTGATTCCCCAAAACGCTTCTGCGGATCTCAGTCCACGTTGTTAAGATAGCGCAACGCCGCATTCCTGACTAGTGGGCTGTATAACCGTTTTCTGTGGCGAATATCACACAAATCCAGCCCTTATCATGTCTTGAGCTAACCGAAAGTTGACGCAGATCACATTCTTGCCGTGCGTTAATGCTTACGAGAACGTTTGGAATGTGTATGTCTCGTGAAGGTTGCGCTTGAAACCAAGGCGCACGCTTCCTTGCGGATGCAAACGTTGTCACTTTGCGATGTCACTCGTGCGACAGCCGTGTCTCTGGCTGAGTTTTTGCCGCATTCAAAAACGGGGGTGCCATGCTGAAGGAGGAGCGCCGGTGCTGGCAATGTGCGTCGCCCTGAAAAACATGTGAGCAACGGCCAACCGTTGCCCTCAGTGGCCCAGGCGGTGCCAGCGTTTACCGACATAGACGCACACGCCGCCTTCAGGGCAGGGTTGCAGGCGCCCGTGCGCGCGCGCTTCCTGCACCTCGTCGAACCACGCGGCGTCGTCCATACGCTTGTAAGTCGTCCAGCTGAGCACGCAGGCGCCACAGATCGCGAAGACCGCCGCCGCGCCTGCGGCGGCCAGCGCCTTCCACGCGCTGATGGCGTGCAGGCGTCTCAGGGCGTGGACGTTCGCTTCCAGCGCCGTACTTGCACGTGTCAGCCGGGTCGACGCCTGCGTCATCGCACGCTCGAGATCGCCGGCGGCAGCGGCGGCGCTGGCGACGATCGCGTCGCCAGCGCGCAGGGCAAGTTCGGCGGTCGCGTCGCGTGCGCTTGTCTCCGCGGTCAGTGCAAGCGACTCCGCCGCGCGGACGAGTTCGGCGTGCGACAACTCCGCCTGTCGCGTCAGGCGCTCGCCCAGGCCCTGCAGGCCAGAAGCGAACATGCCGAGTTTGACCGTGATCTCTTCAGCGTCGGTCCGGGTCATCGGCAGCATGTCAGAGCGCCATCGCTGGAGCGCTTTGCTCCGCGACCTGGGTAGGCGCCTGTTCCGCTGCGGGCTGCACCGGGAGCGAATCGGTCAGGGCCTGCTGGTTGCTCCGTTCACCCTGAAGCAACCAGGTCTGCCCGTCCAACGTTTCGCCATAGATCCGACCGACCCGGCACAAGGCGTCCACGTCGCCCTCGGCGCCCGAACGGCACAGTGCCTCGAACATGTCGTGCGTCGACGTCTGCCGCGTGACATTTCCATCAGGTCTGTCGGGTGCGCTGACATATGGGCCCCTGTTCTGCATGAGCGTTTCATGCGCCGTTGTGGCTTGATCGAGCGTCCGCACTCCCGCGATCCCGTCGACGACCAAGTCGTGGTTCTGCTGAAACGCCATGACGGCGAGCCGTGTGGCGTTGCCGTAAGCGCCATCCGGGCGCAACGCGTAGCCGAGGTCATGCAGTTGCGTCTGGAGTTCACGCACCCGATCCCCACGAGCGCCCTCGCGCAGGGTGGAAGAAGCCGGCGCGTGGTGCGACGCATTCATCGCCATGAGGTCTTCGGTGCCGATGGTCTGGTTACGGATCCCTTCGACGAGCTCGGGCGTGATGACGGTCGACCACTGATTCACCGCCGCGACGCGCTCGGCGTAGCCATTGCTGCCGCCATTGATGGCCTTGGTCGCCGCGCGTACGTCCGTAGGATCGATGTCTCTGCATCGTTCCTTCCAGTAGGCGATGGCGACATCGGCGGAAACGTCGGGCTCGCTGGCAAGGTGCGGGTGCTCGACCAGGTCCACGCCCACGAGTCGCCCGAACTTTTCGTAATTGGAGCGTCCGGTCAACTGGATCACGCCGCGCCCGTGAAAACGCCAGCCATCCCCTGGCTCCCGGTTACCAAGCGTGGGGTGGGTGTCGTAAAGGAGGTTTGCAATGGTCTCGGGATCTCGCGTAGCCAGTGCCGCGTCGACCTCCTCGCGGGTGTGTCTGGAACCAAGGCCTTTGATCTGGCTGAGCGCACGATCCGCGCTCGAATACATCATGCTTTCGTTTACGCGATGAAAGTTCATCGACTCCACCGCGGCCTGGCCCATGAGATTGGCCAGCTCGGCGGGCGAGGTGATTCCTTTGTCGATCGCGCGCTTCAGCAGTGTCGTCGAGTGTTGGTTGAATGTGCTCACGGTTCCCTCCGCTCAGAACGTGGTTGTGGTGTGTTTGACGAGCAGAGGCCAGAGGCGGTCGGGATCGAGGTCTTCCATCGGAGTGACGGGAAAGTCGCGAGGCGAGACGATTTCACCGTGGGCGGCGCCCAGGGGCGCGTCGGGGTCGGCTGACCGCTCAACAGGGAAGTCCTGCGTCATCGCATGGACGTTCCACCGCTTTCTCGTGGCGTCGTAAGTGAACTCGAACGTGTGATGTTGGCGATGGGTCGCGTTTGCCCAGCGGATGGTGCCGGCGGCGATTTCCAGGTCGTAAATGCCCATCATTTCCTGCGGGCGACTCATGTAAGGGTTGTTGACGCAGTCAACCGCGCTGTCGCTGCGAGCCGTTTCCTTCCACGCGCCCTCGTGATCGGTGAACACGATCAGCTTGCATGGGTTGTTTCCGCCATGACGGGGCTCTTCCACGTAACGTGCGCCGGGGTAGACGGCAACGACGAGCCCTTTCGTGCCGTTGCCGGTCAACTCGCCGGTTTTGAAGGCGAGCACCAGGTCGTCGGGCGCGAGAGCGGCGCGGACGTCGTCCGGGACGGTCGGCAGCGGCGGCGCGGGCAGCGCGAACGGCCGCGTGCTGACGAACAGGGCGGTGGCGACAGCGACGCGAAGCCGCGCCACGTTGCGAGTGACGTTCCTTTTCATGAGGGTGCTTCTTCCTGCGCCTGCCGAAGCAGACGGTTTGATGGGCAGTACGCGTTGGTAGGGGAGGGCGGCGCTCTGGACCAGCTTGCGACGACGGGTCGGCAACTAAGGATCGTCGTTGCATGCCAATCATGGGTTGCCATCGTAGCGGCGTTGGCCGGACGCGACAATGCGTCGTACATAGAACTTTTCTGAAAAATCGTCCGGATTGGGGTTGGCTTCGCATCGACAGCCCGCCACCTTCCGGGTTAGAAGTTCTCTCTTTGCCCGACAGGATCCCCGGATGGCCGTTGACCTCATGCCCACCGATGCCGAACTCATGGCGCTGGCCCAGGAGGTCGCCGCCGCCGCGCAGGAGCGCCGGGTGATGGTCGCGACCGCCGAGTCCTGCACGGGCGGCTGGATCGCCAAGACGCTGACCGATCTGGCCGGCAGTTCCGCGTGGTTCGAAGCCGGCGTCGTGACCTACAGCTATAGCGCGAAAGAGTCGCTGCTCGGGGTCAACCCGCGCACGCTGGAGCGGACGGGCGCCGTCAGCGAGGAGACCGTGCTGGAAATGGTGTCCGGTGCACTGGCCCGGTATGGCGCCGGTGTCGCGGTGGCGGTGACCGGCATCGCGGGCCCGTCCGGCGGCACGCCAGACAAACCTGTCGGCACCGTTTGGATCGGCTGGAAGCGCCGCGGGGGCTATGCCCACGCCACGCTTCACCATTTCGATGGTGACCGCGAGGCGGTGCGGCGGCAGACGGTCGCGGCCGCACTTGCTGGAATGACTGCGGAACTGAAGGGCTGAACCGTCCGGGCTATGGCAAACTTGGGGATTGCGGATCGCAGTCCCTGAGACGACGGTCCGGCAAGATACTCACCTACACACGAGACCGGATACCACGATGGACGACAATAAGCGCAAGGCGCTGGCGAGTGCCCTCGGCCAGATTGAAAAGCAGTTCGGCAAGGGTGCGGTCATGCGTCTGGGCGACCGTGTCGACGACAACATCGATACCGTGTCCACCGGTTCGCTCGGCCTCGATATCGCCCTGGGCATCGGCGGCCTGCCGCGTGGCCGTGTCGTCGAAATCTACGGCCCGGAATCCTCCGGTAAGACGACCCTGACCCTGCAGGCCATCGCGTCCTGCCAGCGCAACGGCGGCACGGCGGCCTTCGTCGACGCCGAGCACGCGCTCGATCCGAGCTACGCCGAGAAGCTGGGCGTCAACGTCGCCGATCTCCTCGTCAGCCAGCCGGATACCGGTGAGCAGGCGCTCGAAATCGCCGACATGCTGGTTCGCTCGGGCGCCGTGGACATGGTCGTGGTCGATTCGGTGGCCGCGCTGACCCCCAAGGCGGAAATCGAGGGCGAAATGGGCGACTCCCACGTCGGCCTGCACGCCCGTCTGATGAGCCAGGCCCTGCGTAAGCTCACGGCCAACATCAAGAAGACCAACTGCCTCGTCATCTTCATCAACCAGATCCGTATGAAGATCGGCGTGATGTTCGGCAGCCCGGAAACCACCACCGGTGGTAACGCGCTGAAGTTCTACGCCTCGGTTCGTCTGGACATTCGCCGTATCGGCGCGGTCAAGAAGGGTGACGAAGTCATCGGTTCGGAGACCCGCGTCAAGGTCGTCAAGAACAAGGTGGCTCCGCCGTTCCGCCAGGCCGAGTTCGAGATCCTCTACGGCGAGGGCACCTCGCGCGAAGGCGAGATCATCGAGCTGGGCGTGCGGGAGAACCTGATCGACAAGTCGGGCGCCTGGTATAGCTACAAGGGCGATCGCATCGGCCAGGGCAAGGAAAATGTCCGCCAGTTCCTGCGCGACAACCCGGCCATGGCCAACGAAGTCGACGCGGAACTGCGCGCGCGCCTGCTGGTCAAGGCCGGTCCGAAGTCCGAAGCCTCGACCGAGGCCGACGAGCTTGAGGAAGTCTGATAAAGGCGCGGGGAAGGGCGACGGCAAGGCCGATCGCCCCACCCGTACCGCGTACGACAAGGCGCTTGGGCTACTTGCCCGGCGCGAACACTCCCGCCGCGAACTCAGGCAGAAGCTTGATCGCGGCGGTTTTACGCGTGATGAGTCGACTGCCGCCGTCGAGCGGCTGGGCGACCAGGGCTACCAGGACGACGATCGCTTCGCCGCCTCGTTGTTCCGCAGTCGGGCCGGGCAGGGCTACGGGCCGGCACGGATCCGGGCCGAACTTCGCAGTCAGGGCGTCAGCGATGCCACGATCCGCCAGTTGATGGAGGAAACGGACATCGATTGGGACGATCTGGCCGCCGGTCAGCTGCGTCGGCGCTATGGCGGATCCTCGGCCGACCCCGCTGAACGGGCACGGCGGGCGCAATTCCTCTTGCGTCGCGGCTTCGCCGCCGCCACAGTACGTGGTCTAACCCACGCCGATGCGGAAGACGCCGACGACGACTGAAGGCAACGAGCCTTGATTCTGGACGGAGCGTCGACGTAACGCGTCTCGCAGCTTCCAAGCCACGATCGCTCATGAAAACCGCCGAAATCCGTTCGACCTTCCTCGAATTCTTCCGTTCCAAGGACCACACCATCGTGCCTTCGGCATCGCTGGTGCCGTCGAACGATCCCACGTTGCTGTTCACGAACTCGGGCATGGTGCCGTTCAAGAACGTGTTCCTCGGCAGCGAAAAGCCAGGCTACGTCCGTGCGGCCGACGTCCAGCGCTGCCTGCGGGCGGGCGGCAAGCACAACGACCTCGACGCGGTGGGCTACACCGCCCGCCACCACACCTTCTTCGAAATGCTGGGCAACTGGTCGTTCGGCGACTACTTCAAGCGCGACGCCATCCGCTTCGCCTGGGAGCTGCTCACCGACGTCTACAAGCTGCCAGCCGAGCGCCTGTGGGTCACCGTGTACCACACGGACGACGAGGCCTTCGATATCTGGAACAAGGAGGTCGGTGTCCCGGTGGACCGCATCGTCCGCATCGGCGACAACAAGGGCGCGCCGTTCGCCTCCGACAACTTCTGGCAGATGGCCGACACGGGCCCGTGCGGTCCGTGTACGGAGATATTCTTCGACCACGGTGCCGACGTGGCCGGTGGCCCCCCGGGCTCGCCCGACGAGGATGGCGACCGCTACATCGAGATCTGGAACCTGGTCTTCATGCAGTTCGACCGTGCCCCGGACGGCACGCTGACGCCGCTGCCGGCGCCCTGCGTCGACACCGGCATGGGTCTCGAGCGCCTGGCCGCCGTGCTGCAGCACGTGCATTCCAACTACGAAATCGACCTGTTCGCCCACCTGATCGCCGAGGCCGGTCGTCTGACCGCCACCGCCGACCTGTCGAACAAGTCGCTGCGCGTCATCGCCGACCATATCCGTGCCTGCTCCTTCCTCATCGTCGACGGCGTGCTGCCCTCCAACGAAGGTCGTGGCTACGTGCTCCGCCGCATCATCCGTCGCGCCCTGCGCCACGGCTGGATGCTGGGCGTGCGCGGCGACTTCTTCTGGAAGATGGTCGCGCCGCTGGTCGCCGAGATGGGTGAGGCCTATCCGGATATCGCGAAGAAGCAGGCGTTCGTTGAGCAGGCGCTCAAGAACGAAGAAGAGCGCTTCGGCGAAACCCTCGAGCACGGCATGCGTCTGTTCGACGACATCGCATCCCGGGCGGAAAAGGTGATTCCCGGCGTCGACGCTTTCCGTCTGTACGACACGTATGGCTTCCCGGTGGATCTCACGGCCGACATCGCCCGCGAGCGCGGCATGAGCGTCGACATGGACGGCTTCGAGCAGGCCATGGGCGAGCAGCGCACGCGTGCTCGCGCCGCCAGCAACTTCTCGACCAGGGCCCAGTTGCCCGCGGAAGTCGCCAGCGCGGTGTCGCCGACGGTTTTCACCGGCTACGACAGCCTCGAGCTGAGCGATGCCCGGGTGCTCGCGATCGTACGTGACGGCAAGTCGGTGGATCGCCTCTCCGACGGCGAAGAAGCTTTCCTGTTGCTCGACCGTACACCGTTCTACGCGGAGTCGGGCGGCCAGGTGGGCGATACCGGCGTCCTGCGCAATCCTTCGGGCGCGCTGGCCGTGGCCGATACGCAGAAGGTCGGTGGCGCGTTCTTCGCGCACTTCGGAACCTGGCAGGGGTCCGCGCCGCTGAACAAGGGCGACATCGTCGGCGCCGCGGTGGACGCCTCGCAGCGTCAGGCCACGGTGCTGAATCATTCGGCGACCCATCTGTTGCACGCCGCGCTGCGTACCGTCCTGGGCGACCACGTTTCGCAGAAGGGCTCGCTGGTGGCTCCTGAGCGCCTGCGTTTCGATTTCTCCCACTTCAAGGCGCTGACCGCCGACGAGCTCGCGCTGATCGAGCGCATGGTCAACGACGAGATTCGCCACAACGATGCCGCCGAAGTGCACAACATGGCCTACGACGAGGCCATCGAGTTCGGCGCCATGGCGCTGTTCGGCGAAAAATACGGTGCCGAAGTGCGCGTGCTGAAGATGGGCGACTTCTCGACGGAGCTTTGCGGCGGCACGCACGTGTCCCGGACGGGCGACATCGGTCTGTTCAAGATCGTGGCGGAATCCGGCGTCGCCGCTGGCGTACGACGCATCGAGGCGGTGACTGGCGCGGGAGCCATGGCACGTGTTTCGGATGAAGAACGCGTCCTTGGCGAGGTCTCCGGACTGCTTGCCGCGACCGGTGACGAAGTTGTCGAAAAACTCCGTCAGCTGTTCGATCGACAGAAGAAGCTCGAGCGCGAAATCGAATCCTACAAGGCCAAGGCGGCCACCTCCGCCTCGGCCGATCTCGCCGCCTCGGCGGTGGATGTCGCCGGTATCAAAGTCGTCGCCGCCCGTATTGAAGGTCTCGATGCCAAGTCGCTGCGCGACAGCGTCGATGTGCTCAAGCAGCAGCTCGGCGATTGCGCCATCGTGCTGGCAGGTGCGGTGGATGGTCGCGTGGCACTCGTGGCAGGCGTCGGCGGCGCCGCGCTGGGCCGGGTCAAGGCCGGCGATCTGGTGGGCGAAGTGGCCTCGAAGATCGACGGCAAGGGCGGTGGCCGCCCTGACATGGCCCAGGGTGGTGGCGTCGACAGCCCGGCGCTTCCCGGTATTCTCGAAAGCATCCCTGCGTGGGTGGAAGCTCGTCTGCGCTGAACGGGAGATAGATGGACCCGTACCAAAGTGCCGTAAAGGCGCTTTGGTACACGTCTTCACGGCTGTGTGCGTTGCTTACGCTGGATTGGCTCAGCTAGTATGATCCGAATGCCGAACGTAATTTTCGGTGTCGGTCCTTCGGATCGGAATGGCAGGACAGCTGGTCAGCGACACACACAACTAGAGCCGGGGAAGGCAGTTCGGCCTTCGATGGTCGAAACGTCAATCCATCGACGGCAAGCACTCGGGGTGAGGTTGTCGTTGGTGGGGAAGCCAATACCTGATTTTATGGAGTATCAATCATGCTGATTCTGACCCGCCGGGTCGGTGAAACCCTGATGATCGGCGACGAGGTGACCGTCACCGTTCTGGGTGTCAAAGGTAACCAGGTGCGCATCGGCATCAATGCACCGAAAAATGTCGCAGTCCATCGCGAAGAGATTTACCAGCGCATCAAGAACGAAGGCGACGCCGGCAGCCATTCCGGGGACGACCACGACCAGTAAGGTCTGAGGCTTTACGAGTCGACCAAGGTTAAGTATCCTTGCCGGCTCGTGAAGGCAGGTCCTTTACGAAACATCCCGGAGAGTTGCCCGAGTGGCCGAAGGGGCTCCCCTGCTAAGGGAGTATAGGGTCAAAAGCCTTATCGAGGGTTCGAATCCCTCACTCTCCGCCAGTTACGCAAGACGCCCCTAACGGGGCGTTTTGCGTTTCCAGACCACCGTTTCCAGAGTCATGTAGGAGCGCGCCCCGCGCGCGACCGGCTACCCTCGCGCCCGCAAATTTGACCAGAGTCGGGGCAGCCCACACCCCACCTTTCTAAGCTCGCAGCTTTTGTCCAAAGCGAGCCTCCCATGTCCACCGGATACGACGACCTTCAGGTCAGCTACGGCCGCTGCCTGCGCACGCGCGGTTTCATCGGGCGCTTCTACGAGATCCTCCTGTCCCGCGACCCCGGCCTCGCGCTCCTGTTCGCCACGACCGACTTCCAGAAGCAACACATGGCCCTGCGCCGCGGCATCAGCCTGGCGATCTCCTGGGCCGCCGGCGACGGTATGGCGAAACGCCCGGTCGACGAGATGATCCGCGTCCATGCCCGCACGGGCAGGGCGCCGGTACCGCCGGAGTACTACGCGTACTGGCTCGACAGTCTGCTGCAGGCGGTACGTGAGCGTGACGATCAGCTCACGCCGGAACTGGAGGTGCGCTGGCGTGAGGCGATGAGCGCCGTGACCCACGCCTTCGCCGTCGCCTACTGACGCGGATCGCCGGTCAGTGGTGCCTGCGGGTCGTTCGCAGGCCGAATCCCGCGCAAACAAAAACGCCGGCACTAGGCCGGCGTTTTCATAATGAACGAATTCATTGGTCGGGGAGACAGGATTCGAACCTGCGACTTCTACGTCCCGAACGTAGCGCTCTACCAGGCTGAGCTACACCCCGACGGGAGCCGCGTATATTAGCCATGCTCCCGATCAATGGCAACAGGTCGCTTCAACTTTTTTCACGCATTGCCTACCGGGGCGGGCTGTGGCCATCTGCTAATCTATGCGGCTGCCGCGTGGCGGCCTCCGTATAAGCCTGTCCGAAGAGGAATTGCATGGCACTCACCCCGGCCCGCACCATGCCCGGTGTCCTCGAGCTCCTGCCGCTCGATCAGATCGCGTTTCAGCGCATGCTGGACACGATCCGCCGTAACTATGAGAAATTCGGCTTCCTGCCGATCGAGACGCCGGTGATCGAGCACAGCGATGTGCTGCTGACCAAGACCGGCGGCGAGACGGAGCGCCAGGTTTACTTCGTGCAGTCCACCGGTGCGCTGGGCGCGGCGGCGGAGAAGGACAAGGGCGGCGTACCCGAGCTGGCGCTGCGTTTCGACCTCACCGTGCCGCTGGCGCGCTACGTGGCCGAGCACGAGCATGACCTCAGCTTCCCGTTCCGTCGCTACCAGATGCAGCGCGTCTATCGCGGCGAGCGCGCGCAGCGCGGACGCTTCCGCGAATTTTATCAGTGCGACATCGACGTGATCGGCAAGGACTCGCTGTCGGTGCGTTACGACGCCGAGATTCCGGCGGTCATCTACAGCGTGTTCCGCGACCTCAACATCGGTCCGTTCACCATCCAGCTGAATAACCGCAAGCTGATGCGCGGTTACTTCGAAAACCTCGGCATCGCCGACGCCGAGCAGCAGATGCTCGTGCTGCGCGAAGTCGACAAGCTCGACAAGCGCGGTCCGGACTATGTGCGCGACACGCTGACCGGTGAGGCGTTCGGCCTGTCGGCCGACGTGGCGGCGAAGATTCTCGCCTTCGTCCAGGTACGTTCCACCTCGGTCGATAACGCCTTCGCGCATCTCGACGCGCTGGGTGCCGGTTCGGAAACCTTCGAGCAGGGCAGGGCCGAGCTGAAGGAAGTCCTGACGATGATCCGCGACTTCGGCGTGCCGGAGACGCATTTCGCACTAAACCTGTCGATCGCCCGCGGCCTCGATTACTACACGGGGACGGTCTACGAGACCACGCTGAACGATCATCCCGGCATCGGTTCGATCTGCTCGGGTGGCCGCTACGAGAATCTGGCCGGTCAGTACACGAAGTCGCATCTGCCGGGCGTCGGCATCTCGATCGGCCTGACGCGCCTTTACTGGCAGCTGCGTGACGCCGGCCTGATCTCGACCGCGCAGAGCACGGTGGACGTGCTGGTGACGCAGATGGACGCGGCGCAGTTGCCGACCTATCTCGCCGTCGCGACGGAACTGCGCAACGCGGGCATCGCCACCGAGGTGGTGCTCGAGGGCGGCAAGCTCGGCAAGCAGTTCAAGTACGCGGACAGGGCGGGCATTCGCTTCGTCGTGGTGCTGGGCGAAGACGAGATCGCGAAGGGCGTGGTTACCGTGAAGGATCTTCGTCGCGAAGATCAGTTCGAGGTGGCTCGCGCCGACCTGGTCAAGACGTTGCGCGTCGAACTGGCCCAGGCCGAAATCGGTCGCTGAGCTTTCTCATACCCTCACCGCACGGCATTCCCCATGACCAGCAGCATTCTTCTCGACGGACGTAGCCTCACGCGCGCCCAGGTCGCCGCTATCGCTCGCCACGGCGCTTCGATTCGTCTCGACGACGCGCAGCTGGTGAAGGTCAGGCGCGCGGCCGACTTTCTCGCCGAGAAGGTCGGTGGCGGCGAGCCGATCTACGGCGTGACCACGGGCTTCGGCAGCAATGCCGACAAGCTGCTCGGCGCGCATCGCGTGCGCGACGAGTTGCCCGGCGGTAATCCGGAGCCGCGCGAAGGCACGTTGCTGGAAGAACTGCAGCACAACCTGATCATCACCCACGCGGTGTGTGTGGGTAAGCCCTTCGCTGAAGACGTCGTGCGCGCGATGCTCGCCATCCGCGTCAACACGCTGATGAAGGGACACTCCGGCATTCGCGTGGAAACCCTGCGCGCGCTGGCCGAGCTGCTCAACCGCAACGTCATCCCTGTGATCCCGGAGAAGGGATCCGTCGGCGCCAGTGGCGACCTGGCTCCGTTGTCGCATCTGGCCATCGTGCTGCTGGGTGGTGGTGAGGCCTTTTATCAGGGCGAGCGCCTGCCCGGTGCCGAGGCGCTGAAGCGTGCCGGTCTCGAGCCGGTGCGCCTGTCCTTCAAGGAAGGTCTTGCGCTCAACAACGGCACGACGCAGATGCTGGCCACGGGCGTGCTCGCGCTCGACACGATGGACATGCTGATCCGCACGGCGGACCTGGCGGCCGCGATGACGCTCGACGCGTTCGCTGGACGTACGGGCGCTTACGCCGAACAGGTGCATGCGCTGCGCCCCCATCCGGGGCAGGTGGCGGCGGCACGCAACATACGCGGCCTGCTCGAAGGTTCGACGCTGGCGGACATCGCGTACCACATGGTGCCGCGCTTCCGTCCGTGGCTGTCGGACTCGTGGGCGGATCCCGCCGACCAGACGTATCGCTTCGACATCGGCTGGGACTGGGTGCCGGCCACGCAGAGGCACGGCAAGGAAGCGTTCTACTCCCGCTTCCTCCCGTTCAAGGGCGGCAAGAAGCATCAGCCGCAGGACGCGTACTGCCTGCGCTGTGCGCCGCAGGTGCATGGTGCCGTGCGCGACGCGTGGGAGCAGGCGTGTCGCGTGTTCGACGTCGAGCTCAACGCCGTCACCGACAATCCGCTGGTCTTCCCCGATGCCGAGAACGCCGAGGTCATCGAGGATCAGGTGATTTCCGCCGGTCACTTCCACGGCATGCCACTGGCGCTGGCGATGAGCTACGTCAAGGCGTCGATTCCGGTACTCGCCTCGATCTCGGAACGCCGCACCGCCAAGCTGGTGGATCCCGCGAATAACGACGGCCTGCCGGCCTTCCTGATCGGCAATGAAGACGCCACGGATTCCGGTTTCATGATCGTGCAGTACACCGCGGCGGCGCTGGTCAACGACCTCGCCACGCGCGCGCACCCGGCCTCCGTCTATTCGGTGCCGACCAGCGCCAACGCGGAAGACCACGTGTCCATGGGTGCCAACGAGGCCCGTCACGTGCTGGAGATGACCGAGGACCTCGGCCACGTGCTGGCGATGGAGCTGTATACCGCCGCGCAGGCGCTCGAATACCGCCAGGACATGCTCAACGCCGCGCGTACCCTTGCGATGCGCGGTGACTGGCAGGCGCTGGCGTCGAAAATCGCCGGAGCGCCGCGTACCGACTCGCCGCACTACGCGCGCTTCGAAACCGAAGTGCGCGCGCTGATGGACGCCCTCGCTGTCGCCGAGGATTTCCATGGCGGTGTCGCCGTGCGCGAGGCACTGGCGGCTCTTCGCCAGCACATCGCCTTCATGCAGCGCGATCGTGCGATGGATGGCGAAGTCCGCCTGATGTGCGAACTGGTGGCCTCCGGGCGTCTCGTCGCCGCGGCCTGATCACGGCGGGAAAAAGTTGAGGCTGGCGGCGGCCTCGTCGGTCGGGGACCAGTCGTCGAGTTTGTCGGCGCGGATGCCGGCCAGGTAGTGATAGAGCTGGGCGTCGTTGACGAGGCCCAGCTTGCTCATGGCCGAGCGCTTCTGCCGGCTGATCGTCTTGATGCTGCGACCCATGGCCGAGGCGATCTCGGGTAGCTGGTAGCCCTGCGCGTACCCGCGCAGGACCTCGATTTCACGGGGGGACAGCCGGGTAGCGAGTTCTTCTTCCTGCGCCGCCGCGCAGTCCGCCTCGTGGAAGAGGCGGCGGATGGCCGGGCTGAGGTAGGAGCGCCCGACGTTGGCCGCATGCACGGCGACCGGGATGTCGCGCAGATTGGTGCGCTTGTCGAAGATGGCCGCCACGCCCGCGTCGAGCAGGCTGCGCAGCATGGCCGTGTTTGACAGCATGGTGAGTACGACGATGCCGGTGTCCGGACGCATCGCACGGATGCGCCGGATCATGGGCATGCCATCCGGGCGGCTGCCTTCGGGCATGGAGAAGTCCGTCACGACGACGTCGCACGGGTAATCGGCCAGGGCGTGGAAGAGGGCGTCGGTGTTGTGGACGCGCGCGACGATGTCGTAGCGATGCGACTTCAGCACGGTTTCGACCCCCGCGACCACGACCGGGTGGTCGTCCGCGATGATCACGGTACTACGCATGGATAAGGCTCACGGCTTGGAGATGGCCGCCATGTTGGCCGGGTGCTGCGATGCGGTATATGGAAGAAAAGCGCAATTCTCTGTCGGCGCTTGCCACGAACCGGTTGCTCAAGTTAGGATGCGTTATCGTATTAACGCATTAGTACACTATGAAGCGTCGCTCACTCGATCCTGAGACGCCCGCCGATTCGGCGGAAACCAGCCTGTGCGAAGCCCTGGCCGGCCTGGCCACGATCGAGGAGATGCGAGCCTTTCTGCATGACCTCTGCACGCCGGCCGAGATCGAAGTCATGGTCGATCGCTGGCGCGTGGTGCCATTCCTGCTCGAGGGCCGTTCGTACCGCGAAATCCATGAGCGTACGGCCGTCAGCATCACCACCATTGGCCGGGTCGCCCGGTACCTCAACCAGGGCAGCGGGGGCTACATGGCCGCCGCCGCCCGCCGCAATTCCGGGAGTGCCGTATGAAGCCGCGTGATCGACTGCGCATCGCCATGCAGAAATCGGGGCGCCTCACGGAGCCCGCGCAGGAGTTGCTGGCCCGTTGCGGCCTCAAGTTCCGCCAGAGCCGTGACAAGCTGTTCTGCTTCGGCGAGGGCGAGCCGGTGGACCTCCTGCTCGTCCGCGACGACGACATTCCCGGCCTGATCGCCGAAGGCGTGTGCGACCTCGGGATCGTCGGTCGCAATGTCCTGCGCGAATTTCAGCTGTCCAATCCCGAGGCCGGCACGGGCATCGACGAACTGCGCTCACTGGGTTTCGGTCACTGCCGTCTGTCCATCGCCGTGCCGCAGGAAGACGCATACGAAAGCCCGGCGCAGCTCGAAGGACAGCGCATCGCGACGTCATACCCCGGGCTGACCGGCGAATGGCTGCGCGCGCACGGCGTGGATGCGAAAGTCGTCATGCTCAATGGCTCGGTGGAAATCGCGCCGCGCCTCGGCACCGCCGACGCCATCTGCGATCTCGTCTCCAGTGGCGCGACGCTGGTCGCGAACCAGTTGCGCGAGACCGCCGTGGTGATCGAGAGCGAAGCCGTCCTCGCCGGCCACGCGGAATTGCCGCTGGACGAGCGCGGTGAAATCGCCGAACTGCTGCTGCGTCGTCTGGATGGCGTCATCCAGGTGCGCGACTCGCGCCTGATCCTGATGCAGGCGCCGCGCGCCGCGCTGGCGGAGATCACCCGCCTCCTGCCAGGGACGCCGGTGCCCACGCTCACGCAGGTCGACGGCTCGCCCGATCAGGTCGTGCTGCAGGCGCTGTGTGCCGGCTCGGTGAGCTGGCGCCAGCTGGAAGACATGAAACGCGCCGGTGCCCGCGACATGCTGGTGCTGCCGGTGGAGAAGATGCTGGCATGAAACGGATCGACTGGAAGACCCTCGACGAAAATGGCCGCGACGCCGCACTCGCCCGCCCGGCGCAGTCCCGCGCCGCGGAACTGCGTGATGGCGTGGAGGCGATCATCGCCGACGTGCGCGCGCGCGGAGACGATGCGCTGCGCGAACTCACCGCACGCTACGACGGCACGACGCTCGACGACCTCGCGGTCACCGAGGCGGAGTTCGCCGCGGCGGAAGCGCGTCTGTCGCCTGAACTGAAAGCGGCGGTGCGCGAAGCCGCTGAACGTGTCGATACCTTCCACCGTGCCGCCGCACCGACCGAAGTCGGTGTGGATACGGCGCCGGGCGTACGCGTCGAACGCGTGCTTCGTCCCATTCGCCGCGTTGGCTTGTACGTTCCGGCTGGTGGCGCGCCGCTGCCGTCGACGGCGATCATGCTGGGCGTCCCCGCCGCCATCGCCGGTTGCCGCGATGTGGTGCTGTGCACGCCGGTGCAGGCGAACGGCCGCTGCGACGATGCCGTGTTGTTCGCGGCGAAAACGACGGGCGTGCACCGCGTCTACAAGCTCGGCGGCGCGCAGGCGATCGCCGCGATGGCCTATGGCACGGCGTCCGTTCCGCGTTGCGACAAGTTGTTCGGTCCCGGCAATGCCTGGGTGACCGAAGCCAAACTGCAGGCGGCCGGCGATCCCTCCGGTGCCGCCATCGATATGCCCGCTGGCCCGTCGGAAGTACTGGTGATCGCCGACGCCGACGCCGACCCGCGCTTCGTTGCCGCCGACCTGCTGTCGCAGGCAGAGCATGGGCCGGACTCTCAGGTCTTGCTGGTCAGTCCGTCGGCCGGTCTTCTCGACCGCGTCGAGGCGGAGGTGGAGCGTCAACGCCGGGAACTCCCGCGCGCCGACGTCGCCGCCATGGCGCTGTACGAGAGCCGCCTGATCCTCGTGAGCGATCTCGCGGAAGCCGTCGAGGTAAGCAACCGCTACGCCCCTGAGCACCTGATCATCCAGACGGCCGAACCGCGCGCGCTGCTCGACGACGTCGAATCCGCCGGCTCGGTCTTTCTCGGCGAATGGACGCCCGAATCCGTCGGTGACTACTGCAGTGGCAGCAACCATGTCCTCCCGACCTACGGCTACGCGCGCAGCTACAGCGGTGTCTCCGTGGGCAGCTTCCAGAAACAGGTCACCGTGCAGGAAGTCACCGCCGAAGGCCTGCGCAACATCGGTCCGTGTGCGGCGATCCTCGCCGAAGCGGAACAACTCGAAGCCCATCGTCGCGCGGTGACCCTGCGCCTTGCCGTTATGGATGCCGTCGCATGAGCGTGCTCGATCTCGCCCGTCCCGATATCCGTGCCATCACGCCGTACTCCAGCGCCCGCATGGAAGCGCAGGGAGGTACGGTGCTGCTCAACGCCAACGAGTCGGCCCGTTCGCCGAACGTGCCAGGCGGCGAAGGCCTGAATCGTTACCCCGACCCGCAGCCGCGCGGTCTCGTCGAAACGCTCGCCGATCTCTACGGCAGCACCAGCGAGCGCCTGCTGGTCACGCGGGGCAGCGACGAAGCGATCGACCTGCTGGTCCGCGCGTTCTGCCGGGCGGGTCAGGACTCGATCGCGATCTCGCCGCCGACGTTCGGCATGTATGCCGTCTGCGCACGTGTGCAGGCGGCCGGCGTGATCGAATCGCCGCTGGATGCGTCCGGGAAGCTCGATCCCGACGCCTTGCTCGCCGCCGTCACCGACACGACGAAGCTCGTCTTCGTCTGCTCGCCGAACAACCCCACCGGCAACCTGGTCGAACTCGCCACCATCGAACGCCTGGCCCGCGAGCTGCAGGGCAGGGCGTTACTGGTGGTCGATGAGGCCTATCTCGAGTTCAGCGGCACGCGCAGCGCCGCCTCGCTGATCGACGACTTCGACAACATCGCCGTGCTGCGAACCCTGTCCAAGGCCTGGTCGCTGGCAGGTGCTCGCGTCGGCACCCTGATCGCACGGGCCGAGGTCGTGGCCCTGCTTCGCCGGATCATTCCGCCGTATCCGCTGCCGTCCCCGTGCGTGGATGCGGCGCTGGCGGCGCTGTCGTACGAAGGACGCCGCGTGCAGCGCCATCACGTACACGAACTGCTCAACGAGCGCGCCCGGATGGCCAGGGCGCTCGCCGCGCAGCCGGGTGTGCGCGAAGTCCTCCCGTCGCACGCGAACTTCCTCGCCGTACGCTTCGACGATGCGGCGGGTACCTATCGCCGACTGCTCGCCGCCGGTGTCGTGGTGCGCGACATCACGAGATATCCGGGCCTCGGCGACGCGTTGCGCATCACCATCGGCACGGGCAACGAGAACGACCGCGTGCTTGCCGTGCTGGGAGCCGGGGCATGAGCCGCAAGATCCTCTTCGTCGACCGCGATGGCTGCCTCATCGAAGAGCCCGCGGACCAGCAGATCGACAGCTACGAAAAGCTGGCGCTGTTGCCGGGGGTGATCGCGGCGCTTCAGCGCTGCGTCGCGGCCGGCTACGAACTGGTGATGGTCACCAACCAGGACGGGCTCGGGACGGATGCCTTCCCACAGGCCTCGTTCGATGGTCCGCATGCGTTGCTGCTACGTATTCTCGCTTCGCAGGGCATCACCTTTCGCGAGCAGCTGATCGACCGCAGCTTCGCGCACGAAAATCTCGACACGCGCAAGCCGGGTGTCGGTCTCGCACGGCACTGGCTGGCGGACGACGGCTGGAGCCGTGCGCAGTCGGCCATGGTCGGCGACCGCGAGACCGATCTGGCGTTCGCCGCGAACATGGGCGTACGCGGTCTCCGGGTCGGTCCCGGGGGCATGAGCTGGGCCGAGCTGGCGCACGCGTTGCTCGATGCGCCGCGTACCGCCGAGGTCGTGCGCAAGACGAAAGAGACGTCGATTCGCGTGTCGGTCGATCTCGACCGCGTGGCGGATCCGGAGATTCACACGGGTCTGGGCTTCTTCGATCACATGCTCGAACAGATCGGCAAGCACGGCGGCTTCGCCCTGAAGCTGCGCTGCGATGGCGACACCCATATCGACGAACATCACACTATCGAGGACTCCGCGCTGGCGCTGGGGCAGGCCCTGAAGCAGGCGCTGGGCGACAAGCGTGGCATCGGCCGCTACGGCTTTGCGTTGCCGATGGACGAGAGCGCGGCGCGCGCCGAGCTGGATCTGTCGGGGCGTCCGTATTTCGTGTTCGAAGGCGAGTTCCCGCGCGAGCGCGTCGGCGATGTGCCCACCGAGCTCGTGCCGCATTTCTTCCGTTCACTGTGCGAGACGCTGGGCGCCAACCTGCACCTCACCGTGCACGGCGATAACGCGCACCATATGGTCGAAGGCTGCTTCAAGGTGGTCGCGCGTACGCTGCGCCAGGCGATCCGTCGCGAGGGTGCGGACCTGCCGAGTACGAAGGGGAGTCTCTGATGCGCGTGGTCCTCGTCGACGCGGGAGGCACCAATATCGGATCGGTGCGGTACGCGCTCCAGCGTCTCGGCACCGATGCCGAACTGACCTCCGACGCGAGTCGCATCCGTAACGCCACGCACGTGATCCTGCCGGGCGTGGGTGCGGCGGCTCCCGGCATGCGCATGCTGCGCGAGGCGGGCCTGGTCGATGTCATGCGCGGGCTGACTCAGCCGGTGCTTGGCGTGTGCCTCGGCATGCAGCTGCTGTGTGCCCGTTCGGAGGAAAGCGACACGGAGTGCCTGGGCATGATTCCCGCGACGGTGCGTCGCTTCGCGGAGCAGCCGGGTTTACGTGTGCCGCACATGGGCTGGAACACTCTGACGGCGGCCGGCGATCATCGTCTGACGGCCGGTCTGAGGCAAGGCGACACCGCGTATTTCGTCCACAGCTACGCCGTGCCCACGGGCGATTACACGCTGGCGTCGAGCGAGCACGGGACCCCGTTCTCCGCCGTCGTCGCGTCCGCTAATTTCATGGGTATGCAGTTCCATCCCGAGCGTTCGGCCGGTGTCGGCGCCCAGCTCCTGCGGAATTTTCTCTCGCTATGACACTTCCCATTCCTGCCATCGATCTGCGCGAAGGCAAAGTCGTCCGCCTGTTCAAGGGCGACTATGCCCAGCAGACCACCTTCGCCTTCGAGCCTGAAGCGCTTGCCGCGCATTACGCCGACGAGGGCGCTTCGTGGCTGCACGTGGTCGATCTCGATGGCGCCCGGACGGGCCGCTTCGAGAACCTTTCCACCCTCGCGGGTATCGCCTCCAGCGGACGTTTGCGCGTACAGGCCGGTGGTGGCGTGCGTGACGAAGACGGTGTTCGTCGTCTGATCGACGCCGGGGTGCAGCGCGTCGTGGTCGGCAGCATCGCCATGCGCGATCCTGAAACCGTTGCCGCATGGATCGGTCGCTACGGCGCGGAACGCATCGTGCTGGCGCTGGATACGCGTTTCCGCGATGGCCTGTGGAAGCTGCCGAGTGCGGGCTGGACCGCCGACGAGGAGCGCACGCTCGACGACCTGGTGCCCTGGTATCGCGCCGCCGGTGCGCGCCACCTGCTGTGCACGGATATCGACCGCGACGGCACGATGACCGGGCCCAATCTCGCGCTGTATCGCCACCTGGCGACGCTGGCGCCGGGCATGGATGTGCAGGCCTCCGGCGGAGTCCGTTCGCTGGAAGATATCGCGACGCTTGCGCTGCAGGACGTCTCCGGCGTGATTCTCGGGCGCGCCCTGCTGGAAGGGGCGTTCGCCCTGTCCGATGCCTTCGTGACCGCCGAGAAGGCGAACGCATCATGCTGAGCCGTCGTATCGTTCCTTGTCTCGATGTGCGCGACGGGCAGGTGGTCAAGGGTGTGCGATTCCGCGATCACGTGGTGGTCGGCGAGATCGTCGAGCTCGCACTGCGTTACCGCGATGAGGGCGCCGACGAGCTCGTGTTTTACGACATCACCGCGAGCCCGGAAGGCCGCCGTGTGGATCGCGACTGGGTCGAACGCGTGGCGCGCGAAATCGATATTCCCTTCTGCGTGGCCGGAGGCATCCGCAGCGTCGATGACGCGCGTGACGTGCTGCATGCGGGTGCCGACAAGATTTCCATCAACTCGCCGGCACTGGAGCGTCCTGAACTGGTCGCCGAAATCGCCGACGCCTTTGGCGTGCAATGCGTGGTCGTCGGCGTGGACAGCCTGCGCGATGACGACGGGGAGTGGCGTGTGCGCCAGTACACGGGCGATCCGTCGCGTACGAAAGCGCTGCGCAAACGCACTCTCGACTGGATCGAGGAAGTGCAGGCGCTGGGTGCGGGCGAAATCGTGCTGAACTGCATGGGCACCGACGGGGTGCGCCGCGGTTATGACATCGAACAACTGGCCGCCGCGCGCGCACTGAGTCGCGTGCCCTTGGTCGCGTCGGGTGGCGCGGGCGCGGCGGATCATTTCACCGAGGTGTTCCGCGTCGCGGACGTCGACGCGGCACTCGCCGCCAGCGTCTTCCACAGTGGCGACATCGGCATTCCCGCGCTCAAGCGCGAACTACGTGCGCAGGGTATCGAGGTAAGACTATGAGCGAGACGACGACACCGGACTTCGCCAAGGGCGACGGCTTGCTGCCGGCCATCGTGCAGCATGCGCGGACCGGCGAGGTGCTGATGCTGGGTTACATGGATGAGGCCGCCCTGGCGAAGACGCGCGAGGCACGTCTCGTGACGTTCTTCAGCCGCAGCAAGCAGCGTCTGTGGACGAAAGGCGAGACGTCAGGCGATACGCTGACGGTGGTCGACGTGCGTCTGGACTGCGACGCGGACACGTTTCTCGTGCGTGCGGTGCCGGCCGGGCCCACCTGCCACAACGGCACGACAAGCTGTTTCGGCGATGACGTGGCGCCGTCGCTCGGTTTTCTGGGAGAGCTCGACGCGCTGGTTGCATCGCGGCATGCCGAGCGGCCCCAGGGCAGCTACACGACGAAGCTGTTCGAGGGCGGCATCCGGCGTATCGCGCAGAAGGTCGGCGAGGAGGGTGTGGAAACCGCGCTCGCCGCCGTCGCCGAAGACGACGACGCATTGATCGGCGAAGCGGCCGATCTGGTGTTTCATCTGATGGTGGTACTGCGTGCCCGCGGTATCGGCTTCGACGCGGTGGCGAAGAAGCTGGTCGAGAGACACCGCTGACCCGATGCGGGAGGGTAAAGCTGTCCGGCAGACGGCTTCTGTAGGAGCCAGCCCTGCTGGCGAATCAATCTCTCTGGAGACCTGAATCGCCAGCAGGGCTGGCTCCTACACGAGCATTTGGCGTTTAGCGCTTAGCGGTTGCCGCCGCGGTTACCACCGCCACCGCCGCCGCTGCGATTACCGCCGCCACCCGGACGCGGACCGCGATTGCCGCCGCCACCGGGGCGCTGGCCGCCGCCGGTGCGATTGCCGCCGCCGCCGGCACGGTTGCCCGCGTTGCCGCCGCCACCGGGACGACCGCCGCGGTTGCCGCCGCCTTCGAAGCGGGCGCCGCCGCCCGGAGCGGCGCGATTACCGCCACCCTCGAAGCGCGAACCGCCGGACGAAGCGCGGTTGCCGTCGGCACGACCGCCGACAGAGGCACGATTGCCGTCGGCACGACCGCCGCCAGAGGCACGATTGCCGTCGGTGCGCGGACCGCCCGTGCGGCTGCCACCCGGACCGGCCGAGCGGTTGCCGTAGCCACCGCCGCCACCGGCGTTGCCGGTATTGCCGCCAGCGCGGCCACCCGGACGCGGACCACGGTTGCCCGTGCTGTTGCCTGCGGCGTTGCCCTGGCCGCCACCGGTGCGCGAGTCACCCGCGAACCACGTGCGCACGCCTGGCAGTTCCTGGCCCGGGGCGACGCGACGCTTACGCTGGCCACCCGCGGCGTTGCCGCGCTCCGGACGATCGACGTTGCCGTTGACCTCGCGACGCGGAGCGCCGCCACGGCCACCGGCACCGCCGGCACGACCGCCACGGCCGCCGCGCGGATTGTCATCGCGCAGACGATCGAAAGCGGTCAGCTCACGGGCTTCGTCATGACGTGCCGAGCTCCACGCGCTGGCACCGCCGGCGTTGGGCTTGTACTCGGTGACGTGGCGCGGCGCGCGGCGCTGGTGCACCACGGCGCTCAGCGTCAGCACCGGGGCGGGTGCGCCCAGGCCCGAACGCTCGCGCAGTTCCTTGATGGCGGTTTCGTCGAGCGACTCGCAGTCGCCGCGGCGCAGGGCGCGCGGCAGTTCGACGGTGCCGTAGCGAATGCGCTTCAAGCGGCTGACGAGGAAGCCGGCCGAGTCCCACAGGCGACGGACTTCGCGGTTGCGGCCCTCGCGGATGGTGACGCGGAACCAGCTGTGGCTGCCGCCGCGGCTGATCGTGGCGATTTCGTCGAAGCGGGCGGGGCCGTCTTCCAGCTCCACGCCGGCCTTCAGACGCTCGATGGTCTCGTCCGGCACTTCGCCGTGGACGCGGCAGAGGTATTCGCGTTCGAGGCCGCTCTTCGGATGCATCAGCGCGTTGGCGAGTTCGCCGTCGGTCGTGAGCAGCAGCAGGCCGGTGGTGTTGATGTCGAGGCGACCCACGGCGACCCAGCGCGCGCCCTTCAGGCGCGGCAGCTGTTCGAACACGGTGGGGCGGCCTTCGGTGTCTTCGCGGGTGGTCACCACGCCTTCCGGCTTGTGGTAGACGAGCACTTCGGCGTCGCTGCGGTTGTCGGTGGCGACGACGAACTGCTTGCCGTCCAGGACCACGCGGTCACCGGCATGCACGCTGGCGCCGATGGTGGCGACGGTGCCGTTGACTTCGACTTCGCCGGCCTGGATGCGTTGTTCGAGCATCCGGCGGGAGCCAAGGCCGGCGTTGGCCAGGACCTTGTGCAGGCGCTCTTCGAGCTGCGGACCGTCTTCGGTGGTGCGGCTCTCGCCGCGCTTCAGGCTGAGTAGGGAACGTTGCGGCGCATTCATGCGCGTGACTCCTCGGTATCTTTGCCGGCGTCGTCGTCTTCGACGTCGCCTTCGGGGTTCTCTGCCTCTTCGGCAGTGGGGGAAGCCGCGGCGACGTCATCGTCGCCGGCTGGCAGCTGGGTCGCGACTTCGACGTCGTCGCCCTCGGGGGGCGCGGTCTCCGCGGCGGTGTCTTCGATCGTCGTGGCTTCGGCCACGACATCATCGTTGTCTTCGGTATTCGTCAGGCTTTCGTCGTCTTCCACGTCGACGGGCAGATCGGTCGGCATCGCCGCCTTGGCGGGAACGCCGTCCGCATCGCCCAGGCGAAGCTGGGGGTTGAGCTCCTCCAGATCGCGGATCTCGGAGAGCGGGGGCAGGGCATCCAGCGACTTCAGGTTGAAGTAGTCGAGGAACAGCCGGGTGGTGCCGAACAAGGCCGGCTTGCCGGGAACGTCGCGGTGTCCGACGACGCGGATCCATTCGCGCTCTTCGAGCGTCTTGATGATGTTCGAGGAAACCACCACGCCGCGGATCTGTTCGATCTCCGGGCGGGTAATGGGCTGGCGGTAAGCGATCAGTGCCAGCGTCTCGAGCAGTGCGCGGGAGTAGCGGCTCGGCTTTTCGGCCCACATCCGCGAAACCCAGGGATGAACGTCGCGGCGGACCTGGTAGCGCCAGCCGGTGGCGACCTCCATCAGTTCCACGCCGCGACCGTCGGTGTCATGCGTCAGGGACTTAAGCGCCACGACCAGGTCGTCGTCGGTCACTTCATCCTCGTCGACGAAGATCGCCTTCAACTGCGCGACCGTCATCGGCTGGGTCGACGCGAGAAGCGCCGCTTCCACGATGGGTTTGAGTTGTTCGGGTTGCATAGGCCTTTCGGATGCGTGCTTGGGTCAGGCGAGCGCTTCGTCGCGCGCGGCCTCCGTCTGTACCTTCGTTTTCAGGTAGATCGGCCCGAGGGCCTCTTCCTGAACGATCTCGACGAGCATTTCCTTTGCGAGCTCGAGCATGGCCAGAAAGGTGACCACGACTCCGAGTCGGCCTTCGCTGACGTCGAACAGCGTTTCGAACCGGCGGAAACCGCCGCCTTCACTCAGCGTGCCGAGCAGGTCACCCATGCGCTGACGAACGCTGAGCGGTTCGCGCTGGATCGCATGGTGGGTGAACAGGTCGGCACGGCCGAGCACATCCTTGAGCGCGAGCAACATCTCCCTGAGGTCCAGCGGCGGCGGCACACGTACCACGTTGTGCTCGCCGACGAAGGCGTGGACCACCGCCGTATCGCGTTCCAGCCGGGGCAGTTCGTCGATATCCGCCGCGGCCTTCTTGAAGCGTTCGTATTCCTGCAACCGACGGACCAGTTCGGCGCGGGGATCCTCTTCCAGTCCTTCCTCGGCGGGCGGCCGTGGCAGCAGCAGTCTGGATTTGATCTCCGCCAGGATCGCGGCCATCAGCAGGTATTCCGCCGCCAGCTCGAGCCGCATCACCTCGCGCATCATCTCGATGTAGTCCATGTACTGCCGGGTAATCTCGGCGACAGGGATGTCGAGGATGTCCAGATTCTGCCGGCGGATCAGGTAGAGCAAGAGATCCAGCGGGCCTTCGAACGATTCGAGAATGACCTCGAGCGCGTCCGGCGGAATGTACAGGTCCTGAGGCATCTGCAGCACCGGCTGCCCGCGCACGAGCGCAAGGGGCATTTCCTGTTGCTGCGGAATGCCCGCGAAGGCACCCTGAATGTTTTCGACCACCTGGACGTCGGTTGTCTCGTTAGTCATCGGCACACGTCAGAAGGGCCGCAAGTGCGACCGGGAACGCAACAATCGATGCCGTCCGGCGGCTTTACGCCACCTCGCCCGGCCATGCCTCGCATCGTCGCCGACGAGCGGAAGGCTTTGCCGCTGGACACCCCAGGAGGGTCACCGCCTGTGAAGAATCGTCGGAAGCTGTCAGCCGCCGGTCCCGTCTGTCGGACCGGTGAGGGCGTGACGCCCGAATAAGTTCACCCGAATGGACACAGGGTATCGCCTGTTTCCGCGCAAGTCCAGCGGGCGTAGACGCCCGTCCTTCATCGTTTTGGCACAATACGCCTTATGCCTGCTCCCGATCGCGCCATCATCCACGTCGACATGGACGCCTTTTACGCGTCCGTGGAGGAACTGGACGACCCGACGCTCATCGGCAAGCCGGTGGTCGTGGCCGGTCTGGGGCGCCGCGGCGTCGTTTCGACCTGCAATTACGAGGCGCGCAAGTACGGCGTGCGGTCGGCCATGGCCACCGCCGAGGCCCGTCGGCGCTGCCCGGACGCGGTCTACATCTTCCCCAGGCATGACCGTTACGCGGAGATCTCCGCGATCGTCTTCGGTGTCTTTGCCGAAGTTACGCCGATGATCGAGGGCCTGTCCCTCGACGAAGCCTTCCTCGATGTCACCGCCAGCCTGAGACTTTTCGCATCGATCGAGGCGATCGGTCGCAGAGTGAAGGAAACCATCAAGGCGCGGACCGGGCTGAATGCCTCGGTCGGGATGGCGCACAACAAGCTGCTCGCCAAGCTGGCCAGCGAGCTGTCCAAGCCCGATGGGTTTCTCGTCATCCCGCCCGATCAGGTGCGCGGTTACCTGGACCCCCTGCCGATAGGGCGCATGTGGACGGTAGGCAAGGTGGCGGAAGAGTCGCTGCACAAGGTCGGCATCCGCACCATCGGCGACCTGATCCGCTCCGACGCCTGGCGTCTGAACAAGGCCGTGGGCGAGCGACATGCCGCTCAGCTGCGGCTGCTGTGTCAGGGGGAGGACCGTCGCCCGGTGGTTACGGACGCACCCGAGGTGTCGATCGGCTCGGAGTGGACCTTCGAGTACGACGTCGAGGAGTTCGGTGTGGCGGAAGCCTGGTTGCTGCGCCAGTGCGAGCGGGTCGGTGCCCGCGCCAGGGGCAGGGCGGTCGAGGCGCGGACCGTCTCGGTAAAACTACGTGAGCCACCGTTCGTGACGCACAGCCGACAGGCCCAGCTGCCCGTGCCCGGGAACGGAACCCCCGAAATCTTTGAAGTGGCACGCCGCTTGCTTCACATTTGGTGGGACCAGCACCCCCGGCCGCGTTTGCGGCTGCTCGGGGTGACGCTATCCGGGTTCGATGCACGGCGCGGCGACGAGCAACAGGATATGTTCGCGGCTCCGGCTTCTAAAAAGCCTTCGGATGGCGTACAGGATTTGATAAACGGCCGCTTTGGCGCCGGGGCGCTGGTCCGCGCTGGTGTGTTGAAAACGCGTGGTAGCGAGTGAACGCTGACAGGATGGGCGGAACCTGCGACTGCGCTAATGTGTCCGTTTGTGACACGCAAGGTAAGTCGGTCGAGGTGCGCTCATGCACGTTGCCACGAGTACAGACGTTAAACCGGTATGGACAAATACGTTGATGTCGTCTGACAAGGAAGGAACGCGCTATCGCCACGCGCGCATGAAAGTCCACAGCGCCGTCCTCATGAGTCGCGGCGGTGAAGCGCACCCGACCGATCTGGTCGACATCTCGGCCACCGGCGCGCTGCTTCGTCGTCCGCTGGGCTGGCGGGGCGAGGCCGGCCAGACCTGGGTGCTGGACATGATCTTCGGCCACGACCTCCACATTCATATGGAGGCGTGCGTCGCGCGGGTGTCCGCCCGCCAGATCGGCCTGGAATACACGCTGATCCCGGAAGACAAGCAGGCCCCCCTGTGGGAGCTGCTGGGCGGCTACGCCGACACCCTCGAGGCCTGGCAAGACGAGTAGCTGGCAGGACGAGTAGGAGCGCGCCTGTAGTGGCCGGGTATTTGAGGACCACGCATAGGAGCGTTAAGCCGCCATCCTCTCAAACTCGGCCGGCGGGCGGTAGTCGAGCGCGGAGTGCAGGCGCTCGTGGTTGTAATAGCGAACCAGGTAGTCGATCGCGTCTTGTGATGCCAAAGCTCGGGTCGGGAAGGTTTCCTCGCCGAACCACTCCTGTTTAAGGCTTCGGAAGACGCGTTCGACGACGGCGTTGTCCCAGCAGTTCCCCTTTCGGCTCATGCTTTGAACGATGCCGTG